>JAZQOG010000040.1:0-6787 GCA_045627765.1 Paludibacteraceae bacterium
ACGCGCTAGTGGTGAATGCGCTAAGATACATACTACTATCAAAGCGTTAGACGGGGATGGTAATGAGATTGTTGACCGTTCCATTGAGTTGGCAGGAAGCGAAGATCAAACAAGCAACCAAACGTATAACATGCGTTTTGATGAGGTTAAGCAAAATGCTCAATTCTATTTGAGAAATGAAGGTGATGGTTTTGTAATCCTCATCTCGAATATTTCGATTGTTCCTTACGTTCTTTATACCGAAAAGGCTCAAACCGCTAATGCGGAGAACGGAACATACGACGCAACGACAGGGTTAATCAATAACGCTCCTGAGGGAGATGTAACGTTTAGCATCGTTACCGAGGATGCCCAAGCAACGATTGATGCTGCTACGGGTGAAGTCGATATGTCTAATGTAACGACCTCTGAAGATATTGTGATTAAGGCATCCTATGGGGACGCTTATACGACGATGAACTTACATGTTAACGCCTTACCCGTTCCTACCGTTAGTTTTGCTGACGGAGAAGCTGTGGAAAAGGATATGAATACGATTGGTTATGTTAACACGTTAACGAAAGACGGTGACGGCGAAGTAACTTATACGAGTAGCGATGAGACGGTGGCTGAAGTCGATGCCGAAGGCGTAATCACCATCACCGGTGAAGGTGTAACCACGATTACGGCTAAGGTGGCTGCTTGCCAAACCTATACCGCTGCTGAAGCAAGTTATGTACTGACCATTACCGACCCGGAGGATGATGCTATTGTTGAGACCTTTGAAAGAAATAGCGGCGGTTCGTCCGCTGCAGATCGGGAGGGAACATATTACACTTGGAATATCACTACCGGTGTTCGTACCAGAGAGACCGATGTTTTGTTCGATAAGACCCCTGCTATTTGGTTATCCGGAAACGGAGGAGCTTCGATGGAAACTTCTACACCTATCGAGGGTGGTATTAAACGCGTCAGCTTCCTTTGGAACAAGTTTAGTGCAAATCCAACCTCTGTCTCGCTTGCCGTACAAGCAGGAGAGGTTACCCGCTCGTTAACCAGAGAGGTTGCCGGTGGAGTAAACCAAAACGATCCCGACCTTGTGTTCAATAGTAACTTCGGCGTAAAGAGCAATGCGAAACTGAAGATTGCTAATCCGCAAAATACAACCGCTTTGCAGATTGGTCCTATTGCTATCACTCCGTATCTGCTTTATACCAAGAAGACGGACAGTAAAATGTTAGTGGAGGATGGTGAAAACACCTATATTAACACGGAGTTAATCAATAATACTGGTCAAGAATTATCAGCAATAACTTTTACTACTGATAATTCGAATATCGCTGTTATGCATGAAAATCAGGCGTATCCGGGAACTTTAAGACTTGTGGGAGGAATAGGTGACGTAACGGTTACTGCTAAGTGGGTACCAGATGCTACTAAACAAGACGAGTTTGTGACAACTTCATATGTGCTGCATGTAACCAATAAAGAATACTCCGATGCTAAGTTCACTACCGAAGGGAAAGTGGAACACGTTCTTGCTGATGGTACTTTCGCCAATGCCGTTACGTTTACCAAAGGCGAAGGTTCTGTTTCATATTCCAGCGATAATGAGGCGGTGGCTACTGTGAATACAACGGGTTTAGTAACGATTCATAGAATTGGAACAGCGATTATTTCCGGTCACATGGACGAAACCGACAATTACCATGCATGGGACGGTTCTTACACCCTCATCGTTCGTACAGGTGTGGCAGATGGAAATAAACTCATGGAGCGCTTCACTCAGATGCCCAAAGGTTTAATCTCAACCGAAGGCGGCGAAGAGGTGGAAGGTGATATAGATGTTACATGGCTGGCATATAGTGCCCGTCGTGGTGCCAACGATACCATCGGTGGTACCGGTGTTCAGGGTAATAATATCTTCGCTACCGGATATATCGATTCTAAAACGCCTATCGAGGGAGGTGTAAAATACTTCAGTTTCAATTGGAAACAATGGGCAAAAGAGCAAGGCGCGACCCTTAAACTCGTGGCTACCATCAACGATGCCGAATATCCGATGGAATATGAAGTCACAGATCCAAGTGGAGCAACTACAAATGAGCATTTCTTCTTCGGCCAAAATGTATTCGCTAAGAAGAATGTCGCTATCAAATTAGAGAACAAATCCTATAACACTCAATCGGGTGAGCCTTTAGCTTCTAATGGTCGTATCACCTTTGATGCCTTTGAGATTGTGCCCTATCTCTTCTATACGGATAAGGAAAGATCATTCGATATCGCTGATGGTGAAATTCCAGCAACCTATATTCATCCGATTATTAACAATATAGATGAAGGCAGTGTTGATTATGAGATAACGGGTGATGACCTTGGTAGTTTCAGTACGACAACCGGCGAGATTACCTTTGATGAGTCGAAACAAGGTACGGCTACGATTACCGCAAGTTGGGAGGGTGTGACCACGTCCTACACACTTACTGTTACTCGCAAACAAGATGTAACTGTTTCATTTGCTAACCCAACAGAAAAGGCTACAGTAGGTGTGGATTATACTTTGCAAGAGATGACAGTATCGCCGGAATCTACAGGTAATCGATCCTATGAAAGTAGCAATAATGCTGTTGCTGAGGTAGTAGAAGGAGCACTGCAAATTAAGAAGGCGGGTGTGGTAACGATTACGGGTACAGTAGCTGAAACGGAAACGCACAACAGCGCTTCGGCTTCCTATCAGTTAGTGATTTATCCCGCAGAGACAACGCCAAAGATTATTCAAGAAACATATAGTCAGATTCCTAATGCGGGAGTAAAGCACACACGAGAGAACTATTATGGTGATTATAATTTACAGTGGTATTATCGCAATGGACGGAGCAAATCAACAGATAAAATGGTTAGTGGCGATAAGGCCTTCTGGTTCTGCCATGTTGTAACAGAAGATAACCAAACCTATAACTCAAGTTACATTGAGACTACGTTTACCGGTGGTATCAAAGCCGTTTACTTTGATTGGAAATCGGCAAGTGTTAGCAATAATAACAACCTCATCAAGATGGAGATAAAGGCTGATGGTGAAAAAGTAGATGAAATATCGGTTATAGGTACACAAAATCATATTGATTATGATCAACCATACTCATTCTCAATGGAACAGAAAAAATCGGTTAAACTTACGATTGCAAACGTTTGCCGTGATGCCGCTGATGAAAATGATATTGAAGGAAAGTTGGCTTTAGGTCCTATCACGATCGTACCTTACCTCTTCTACACCACGAAGAGTGCTGATTTAGAGATTCCTGCGAATGTTGAGAGTGCTACTTATAAGAATACAGCCCTTATCGACAACCGCGATGACGAAGAGGCTATTTCTTACTCGGTGAGCGAAGGAGCCTCTGTTAATAACGAGGGTACTGTAACCGTTTCTGCCGCTGGTGAATACACCGTGACCGCTACTTGGGGCGAGGTTTCTACCACCTTCACGCTGAAAGTGACGAAAGCAGAAGACCCCGTAGTAGAACCTGACTTTGTTCTTGAAAACAAGGCTGCCGATGCATTGGCAACTATCTGCTTGCCCAAGAAGATTGCTAAAGTCGAGAATGCAACGCTCTACAGCATTAGCTATGGTAATACCCAAATGATTGAGTTCGTGGAAGCAGACCTCGAAAATGACGATGCTGGTATGCCTTACCTCGTACAAGTAACAGCAGATGGTAATGTTAACTTCTACTATGGTGAAGGCGATGCTGTTGATGCTCCTGTATCTGTAGAAGATGCTAACGGCTTTGTAGGCTCGCTGCAAGAGGAGCCTCAAGAAATTCCGTCGAATGGTTCAGCCATCTTGGTTAGCGGCGGTCAACTCCGTATTGCCGGTACAAATTGCGTATTGATAAAGAACCACGCATATATTGATGCCACCAAGTTGCCGACAGAGCCCGAACCTGTTGGTGCTCCGCGTCGCACGATTCGCCTCTACAATCCGGATGCAGCGCCAACCAATTTAATGGAAAGTGAAAGTGAAAGTGGAAAGGCAATGAAGGTGCTGCGTGATGGTCAACTCTACATCATTCGTGAAACTAAAACTTATAACGCACAAGGTATCGAAGTACAATAAAATTAAGATATGAAGTCTTGAGCAAGCCGAGTCAAAGTTTACTTTAGCAACTCGGCGAAGCCAAGACTCCAGAATTTTGGAAATGAAATGAACAAAATTATGAAAAAGAATTATCAAGCTCCAGAGAGCAAAAACGTAATGTTGCAGACAAACATAACGATGGTGGATTTTCTCGTTGGTTCTGCCGTAGATGGCACATACTCCCCTATTGCAACTGAGTAGTTTTACGAACACCCTTCGGTAATCCTTCGGTAACCCTTCGGTGATCCTTCTGTCAGGTCACGTGATTGTAATACCCTTTCCTTAGGCTGTGCCCTGCCTTCCATCAGCAGACGTTTTGTCTGCGGCAGGCGGTCTAAAAAAGCGATTTTTTCGAAAAAAAAGTCGCTTTTTTCTTGCATATATGAAAAAAAAGTAGTAATTTGGGCAAGCTGCCTGCCGCTTGTGGCATTCCCCCCAATGTACATGCCTCGTCTTTATTAATATGAGTTGTATATTGGGCAAGCTGCCTGCCGCTGCGCGGCATTCCCCCCAATGTACGGTCGCGTCCTTATTAATATGAGCCAATTACGAGCAAAAAGGCTAAAGCCTCTCATTGACTGTTTTTCGGTAGTCTATCGTGAGTAAACTCCCATATTCTACCTAAAAAGCACTCAATAATAAAATAAATTTTATTTTTTTGCTCTAAAATTTGCTCATACCAAATTTTTGTTGTATATTTGCAGTCGAATTCGTTTAGAAAAGTGTGATTATTGCCAACTAATTCGCTTGGGAAAGTGTTAGATTTAATGTATAACTCGTTTGGAAAAGTGTTATTTGATTGAAAATCAGTATAATATATGAAACGTAAAATTGATGCTATCTTTGAGCAGTGGAAATCAACTCCTAAGCACAAGCCTATTATTGTGAAAGGATGCCGTCAATGCGGTAAAACGTACTCCGTTATGGAGTTCGCTAAAACGCATTACAGCCAAGTTGTTTATCTCAATTTTATTCAACAACCAGCATATAAATCTATTTTTGCTTCTTCGTTGAAGGTTGATGATATTATTGAGAAATTGACTTCTTTTCTCCCTGCGGGAACCTCTCTGCCGATTTCGGATACGTGTATTGTATTTGATGAGATACAGGAATGCCCTCGTGCAAGGACAGCGCTTAAATTTTTCCAAATGGACGGACGTTTTGATGTGATGTGTACCGGCTCTTTGTTGGGGGTGAGTGGCTATCATTCTGATGAAATGAATGAGAATGATAAATTCGCCGATATTCCTGTGGGATACGAGTATATTGTAGATATGTACCCTTTGGATTTTGAAGAGTTCTTATGGGCGAATAATATAGGTGATTCCACGATTGCTCAATTAAGAAAGAATCTAATAGACGAAGTGCCTGTTGATGACTTTTGGCACCAACGGTTGCGCGAATTACTTTTGTTATATGTGGTCATCGGAGGTATGCCGGAAGCGATTAATGGCTATTTTACTACCCATAATTTGAGTGAAGTGCTTGCTATACAACGTGGCATTGTAGATGGCTATCGAGCGGATATGATTAAGTATTCATCTCGCGAAGATCAGCCTCGCATCAAAGCTTGCTTTAATAGTATTCCGGCACAATTGAGCAAGGAAAATAAAAAATTCACCTACGCGCAGATTAAAACCGGTGCAAGGGCAAAGGATTATTGGGGTAGTCTCCAATGGATAGAAGATGCGGGTATCATTCGCCGTTGTAAAAACTTACATTTTCCTGAGTTACCTTTGGAGGGGAATGCTAATAATGATGTGTTTAAGATATATATGGCGGATATAGGTCTGCTGATTAGTCAATTGGAAGACGGAACACAAGCGGCTATCTTACAAGGTGATTTGTGTGGGTATAAGGGCGCAATTTTTGAGAACCTTGTAGCTGATATTTTAGGAAAGATGGGGCGTAAGTTATATTACTATCACAAAGAGTCCGGTTTGGAAATAGATTTTGTGATGCGATATAAAGGGCAATGTACTCTTTTGGAGTGCAAATCCACTACGGGGCGAGCCAAATCTCTTCAAACCATTTTGCATAATGAAAATAAATACCATATCTCCCAAGCCATCAAGGTCGGAGATTATAATATTGGTCGCAATGACTCTTTATTAACCCTTCCGTTATATCTAACCTTCTTATTGACGGATATGTGATTTGTCTATAAATTTAATCGTTTTTATTTAATTTTGTAAAAAATAGTTTTTTTTCTTGCATATATGAAAAAAATGTAGTAATTTTGTAGCGATTTTTGATGCGCATGCTTGCGCGCGCGGAAGATTATAGTGCAAAAAGCGGATATACAACCAATAATCACTCAAATATTAACTCAAAAATTCAATTATTATGAGAAAACATTTTCTTTTAATTTTCGCCCTCTGCGCGACAATGATGGCGTGGGGTGAAGACAAATCCATTACGGAAACGTATGTAAACGCGGGTACGGGTGCTTCGACATCTCGCGTGTCTTTCAAGAGTAGTTTTGATGAGAACTTTACCGTATGGCAACGCGGTGGGCGCAGCAAAACGACGGATGTCGTTTCGATTGGCGGGCAAGATGTAAAAGGCTTTTGGCTGAGTCGCCAAACAAGCAGTAGTTGCTATATAGAGTGGGGCGAAACTAACAAACAATACTTGGGTGGTGTAAAATCCGTATCGTTTGCGTATAAACAA
>JAZQOG010000041.1:0-7057 GCA_045627765.1 Paludibacteraceae bacterium
TAAGCGCTGTGGCGCAAGTCCAATTGAGAGAGGATGAAGTCACTGCCGTCAAGTTCGAGCAAGGACAAACTACCGACTGGTACATGCTGTCCACCAAACCGAAGGTGACCTTTGACAAAGACTTCAACCCGGTCATTAACAACACCACTACCTACGACCTCGCCCTCGGCAAGGTGAGAACGACCTTTGGCATCCCCGTCATTGAAACATGGGAAACTATCCGCGAGGGACTGAGCGTAGGCGAATACAATACCGTCTGCTTACCCCGAACCGTAACCGAGTTTAAGGGTGCTATTTTCTATGAGGTGACTCAGTTTATGAGTAATGTAAAGACGGAAGAAGTCAAAACCTTACAAGCCGGTAAAGGTTATATTTTCCAAGCTACAGAAAGTACAGTCCAAGTCAAATATACCGGCGAAGCGGTGCTTGAGCCCAAACAGGTTACTATGGGTCTGCAAGGTACTTTCGTCGCCATCCAAGATGGCGTAGCCGGTACTGCGGGCAATATTTTGGAAGGCAATTATTTTGTGATGAATAACCAATTCCGTAAGTGCGGAGGCTCTTGTTCCTTACCCCCTTATCGCGCGTATCTTCTTAATGTACGATTCGCAACAGAAGGTATCGGAGATCTCATCATCGATGTAGTGGAAGAGCCGGTTACGGACTTAGGACAATCAGCAATCAGCAATCACAAATCAGCAATCAAAGTGCTGCGTGATGGTCACTTCATGATTATCCGCGACAACAAACGCTATACGATTATGGGTGTAGAGGAGTAGAGGGGTAGAGGAGTAGGGTTTTACTCGCCTAAAACTAACGACTAAAAACTAACGACAAATAACTAACGACAATTATGAAAAAAATGTATCAAAATCCTCAAAGTGAGGTAGTAAAAACAGTAGCATGTCAGAGATTAATGGATATGCCGGCTGGAAGCTCCATTTCTGGCGGCACCGGCAGCGCCCCAAGGAGAATCTCTAAGAGCATCTAAAACTAACGACTAAAAACTAAACAATAAACAATAATCAATAATCAATTATCAATTATCAATTATCATTATGAAAAAAGTATTTTTGGCACTGATCGCTACCGCTGCTGTTGCCGCCATCGCGTTAACAGGTTGTGACAAATCAGGTGGAGAACCCCAAAGCCCTCAAGACCCGCAACCTCAAGAGAGGCAAATCGATCCTAACGGAAAAGCAACAGTGACGCTCTGCTTCTACGTTTCCGACACGGTAGCCAGTTGTATGGACTTCACAATCAATGACGTTACTAACTTAGAGAAACCAAAGAGCTATACCGAAGGAATTACCAAACGGGCTCTCGATACCACGAATGTTAACGATAAAATCTTTTATCAACTCGCTAAGATTAAGAAAGGTTTTTATGGAGCCGAACATTTAGTTACATTGGAAATGCCCATCACATTAGCGGCAGGAAATTATCGCTTCGAGATTTCCGGTGATCGTAATTCAACTAAGTTAGAAAAGGAAAAAATAGACATGGTTGTAGGTAGTAGTCTTATCTTCGATGCCAATAATCAATTACTGTCTGTTATAGGTGGAGAAGCGTTTGCTGCAGGTGCAACTCGTGTGGAGGTAGCACATTTGAAAGAGGTGTTCAATGGTTTAGCAATAGGTGGTGCTTCTCTCAGCTTCTCGTTTAAGGTTTATAAGGAATAAGTTTATAAATCCATCATTTTTGCAAAAAAAATTGCATATATGAAAAAAAAGTTGTAATTTTGCAGCGAAAAAACGAAAAGCATACATAATACATTAAACATTAAACAAATATGAAAAAAGTATTTCTGGCACTGATGGCTGTAGCCGCCATCGCGTTAACGGGTTGTACTATCGTAGAAGGCCCCGGTATTATTAAAGTAGGTGTAGCAGACGAAACTCCTACCGGTTTGCAACAAGGGAATTTTTTGGGTTCTCCTCTCCGTTATTTCACAGGTATTGCTAACTATTTTGTGAAGAATAAAAACTGCTTTATGTATAGTAATACATACACTTCCTGCGAATGTTATTCCAATGATCCGTACACAGCAAGAGCTTGGGCGAGGGTAGTCAAGGCTACTGTACCTGATGCTGTTGCCGCTGTGGAGGCTGAAATCAAGCAAGAGTATCCGTATGCAGATTCAAAAACCATGACGATTCGTGTATTGTACTACATTTCGGAAAATGAGAAAAATCCGGAAGTGTATGATGTGCAAGTTCCGGTGGAGTATTATACCGATCCTCAGCATTAAAGAGGACTATAATAGGATAACGAACAACAATATGAAAAAATCTCTGATTTTATCATTGCTGGCTCTCGCCGTCATCGCGTTTATGGGTTGTAAAGGGCATGGTGGAGAACCCCAACTGAAGGGTAGAAACCTAGTCGTTTACGGTAAGATTTTTACCGCGGATAATAATGCTATTGCGGACGCCTTTGCGGTGGAGAACGGTAAGTTTGTGTATGTCGGTGATGCTGCCGGAGCAAAGAAATACGAAAGGCGCGGTTTTACCGTAGTTGATTATACGAACAAAGGTCTCGTCATTCCGGGTTGTACCGAAGGTCACGGACACATTATCGGCATTGATGCTATAGCCCGTATGTTGCCCGGTTTCAGAGAACCGTACGATAAACTGGTTACTGAGATTATTCCGCAAAAAATGAAGGATAACCCCGGAACCTTTGTGTCCTTTGGTTGGGCTACAGAAGATGTCGCCAAAACGAGTGAGAACGATTATGCTTCTCAGATAGAGAACGTGTCGAATGGTTATCCGGTAGTGATGATGGATGGCGGTTGGCACAATGCTCTTTGTAATAGGACCGCCTTGAAGAAAGCGGGACTAATCAACGACCAAGGAGAGAAAATTAAAGACATTCGAGGAGGTGATATTATCACTATCATAGACAAGGATGGTAATCCTACCAACATTGCCAGCGGGTATGTTACCGATGAAGCGGCTGTCTATGTGCTTGAGACTGTGTTTACAGACATTTTTGGTGCTAACGAGTACCTTCAGGCATGCCAAGAAGGGGTAGCCGAACTCAATAAGCGCGGTTTCACTTCTTATCTGGATGCGTATGCCAATGCTTTTGGTGATGCCGAGATATACAAGTATCTTTCCCAAATGGATGATGCCGGTACACTTACCGCTAATGTGATAGGTTACTATACTATCCGCAGTTATGATTGGGGTTTGCCAAAAGGCGGGAACATGCCTCAACGAGTAGTAGATAAACTGGAGCGCATCAACGCGCTGTCTAATCAGTACACGAAGGGACATCTTCAGGCTAATGGTGTTAAACTATTTGCGGATGGTGTGGTAGAAACGTGTACCGGTTGGATCAGCCATGGATATGATTTGGATTTTTTGCCCAAAGAAAGGAAACACGGAAATAAGATTTGGGAACAAGAGGAAGTCAACTCTATCGTTGCGGCGGCTAATGCCAAGGGTATGCCGGTACATGTGCACACGTTCGGTGATTTGGCTTGCAATCAGATTATCAATGCCTTCTGCGCTTCGCCTTCGGCATCCTCGCTTAAGATTCGCAACTCGCTGGCTCATGTAAGGAATATATCTGAAGCAGACATCGACCGTTGCGGTAAAAACAATATCGGTATTGCTTCCAATCTGGTTTGGCATGCCGGAGACGACAAAGAAATGCGCGATCTATTCTATCTCTTCATGTCGAAAGAAGTATATGAAAGCGGTTACCCAATGAAGTCGCTGTTGAAAGCTAATATTGTTGTTTCGTCCTCCACCGATGCTCCTTGCGGAGAGACGATTAAAGGTAGTGTTCCCAATATCATTGGCGTTACGGTGACAGGGGTGGACACCAAAGCCTTAGATGCCGATCCATTGGGTCCGGACGAATTACTGACAGTTAGCGAGGCACTGCAATGTCTGACCATCAATGGTGCTGCTTCGCTGGGCTTGGAAAATGAGCGTGGTTCTATCCAAGTGGGCAAATATGCCGACTTTGTTGTGCTGGACCGGGATGTCTTGGAACTGGAGAAAACGGATAAGAAAGCAATCTTCAACACCAACGTCTCTTGCACATGGTTTGAAGGTAAACAAGTGTACCCCAATAACTAAAAACTAAAGACAAATATGAAAAAATCTCTGATTTTATCATTGTTGGCTGTCGCCGTCATCGCGTTAACGGGTTGCAAAGGGCATGGTGGTGAACCCCAACTGAAGGGTAGAAACCTAGTCGTTTACGGTAAGATTTTTACCGCGGATAATAACGCTATTGCGGACGCCTTTGCGGTGGAGAACGGTAAGTTTGTGTATGTCGGTGATGCTGCCGGAGCAAAGAAGTATGAAAGGCGCGGTTTCACCGTTATTGACCATACCGACAAGGGTATTGTTATCCCGGGTTGCTATGAGAGTCACGCTCACTATTTGATGGGCAGTGCCCTCACCTTGATGGGACAAGCTCCCTCTATCATAAATGAGTATGATACTTTAATAGAGACGATTAAGACCGCCTACACTAAAGCTAAAGCGGAAGGTAAGTCTTCAATCTGTGGTTTTGGCTGGGGGTATCAGATATTTGCGTTATCCAGAGCCATACCCACGCGTCAAGAATTGGATTCTCTCTGTCCGGATGTTGCGTTGTTTGTCTGCGACTCTGAAATACATAAAGGTATAGCCAATACCTTATGCTTACAGAATGCCGGTATATTAAACAAAGACGGCAAAGTACTCATTTCCAAAATCCGTGGTGGCGAAATATGTATGGACACGGCGAACAAACCTACCGGACTACTGAAAGAGCAAGCCGCGACATACGTTCGCGTACGTGGTCTCAATTTCGAGGAAATCTTCCCTACTTCCGTGGCCATGGCTGCGATTGAACATTCGCAAAACCAATTGCTTGCCAATGGGTATATCTCCTATATGGACGGTTGGACCAATGTCTTTGGGACGAATGCTTTGTACGATGCTGCCAAGGCGTTGGACAAAGACGACCGGCTACACATGTTGTTGGGCTTAGGTTACGATATTGAGAGTTCGTGTGAGAATATCAATGACGAGATTGGCAAAGCTATACAGAAGAAGCAATACACGGGTGGTCATATTAATGCCGACTTTGTTAAACTCTTTATCGACGGTACGGTGGAAACGGGAACCGGTTTCACAACGGAAGAATACCAAGCGGACCGGTTTGGTCATGGTGTTGCCAACTGGGAGGAAAACGAGGTGACGGATATCACCCGCGCTGCCAATGCCAATGGTATGACGATGCATATTCATACGATGGGTGATGCCGCTGTTCATCGTGCGGTAAATGCTTTTGTTAATGGGGGCAAGAAGGAACTTCGCAATACGGTGGTGCATACTCGTAATGTGATGACGGATGATTATCGGCGTATGGCGGACAATAATATTGTGGCTGTCAGTGGTATGTATTGGCATAATCAGACACCCTTACAGAAGTGGATACTAGATAAAGTTGTCCCCGTAAATTTGATAGGTAAAGCCTATCCGATAAAGTCCTATTTCAATGCCAATGTAGTTGCCACGGCTCATAGTGACTATCCTGCTTCTGCCAAGTCGCCGATAGGTCCGTTTGAAATCATGCAGATTGCCATTACCGGTAAAAAAGTTGCCGATGGCGAAGACGCCGAACCTTTCGAGCCGGCAGAACTGATTTCCCGTGAACAGGCTTTGCAGTCCTTAACGATTAACGGCGCTTATCAGATGCACGTAGAGAACGACCGCGGTTCTATACAGGTAGGCAAATATGCGGACTTTGTATTAGTCAACCAAGACATTCTGACCTGCCCTGCCACGGATATATACCAGAGCAAGGTGGTTGCCACCTACTTTGAAGGCAAACAAGTGTACCCGAATAACTAAGCATTAAGCAACTAATCAAGAATCACTAATTTTTTTCTACAAAAAATCGGGACCAAAAGAACGAAAAAGCGCGACCAAAGGGAGCACTGCAGCGCAGCAAAACAAGCGGTACAGGACGAGAAGCGGGGAAGACGGTTAGATCGACAGGACTTTAAGGGCGTGCCATTTGTCGTCCTTCACGTCCTTCTTTATCTGTATCGCCTTGGTGAGCGGAACATACTGTATCTCGTCTTCATGTAATCCTACCATCACGTTTCGCTGGTCGTCTAAAAGCGCTTGGATAGCCGCTACACCCATACGTGACGCTAAGATACGGTCAAAGGCAGTAGGCGAACCACCACGTTGGAGGTGACCAAGGATCGTCACACGCGGACTATACTCCGGATGCGACTGCTCGATGAGTTTGGCTACGGCTTGGGCTCCACCCTCAATGGCGTGCTCTTGAACGAGTACGATGGACGAGTTCTTCGACTTGCGTCGTCCTTGACCGATGGCTTCCTCTATCTGCTCCATGATCGTGGCACGTTCGGGAATGATAGCCGCTTCGGCCCCCGAGGCAATAGCGGCACTGAGGGTAAGGAATCCGGCGTCACGACCCATGACCTCCACAAGGAAGACGCGCTCGTGACTGGTAGCCGTATCGCGCAAGGTATCGACACAGCGCATAATCGTATTGAGGGCGGTATCGTAACCAATCGTGGCATCGGTGCCCCAAAGGTCGTTATCAATCGTTCCCGGGATACCGATGACGGGAACATTGTGCTCCTGCGATAACATCCGCGCTCCGGTAAACGTACCGTCGCCACCGATGACGATAAGCGCGTCAATGCCTTCGCGCAAAAGAGTCTCGTAGGCTTTCTGTCTGCCTTCGGGAGTCTTGAACTCCTCACTGCGAGCCGACTTGAGAATCGTTCCTCCGTGAGGAATGATACCACTCACATCTTGGGTGGTGAACGTCTTGACTTCGCCATCCATCAGACCTTTGTAACCACGGTAGATGGCTTTGACTGCGATGTTATTACTGATGGCAGCGCGAGTGACCGCGCGAACTGCTGCATTCATTCCGGGTGCGTCACCGCCGGAGGTTAAGACGCCGATTGTTTTGATCATATATTTCTTTTTTTATTCGCTCCATGAGCCAGAGGGGGGTGGAGGTGGCACCGGTGATGCCTATTTTTAGGGGTAGGGTGGTA
>JAZQOG010000042.1:0-40696 GCA_045627765.1 Paludibacteraceae bacterium
CCGCTTGCATAACCCACACGCAGAATCAAGTCCTTGATAGGTGTATAACGCACACTGGCACGCGGTGTAAAAATAGGCTTTTTAAGCAAGTTATGTTTCTCTAATCGTCCTCCTATCAAAATAGACCATTGCGTATTTTTCCACTCGTTTTGCACATAACCGCCATAGAGATGTACTGTCTGCCATAGATTCCGGTTATAGCCCAAAATTTGGTCGTGCAGTAGGTTGAACGAATACTCAATACCGGCAGCTAATCCGTGTTTATATGATAGCCATTCACGAAGTTCTTTTCTATTTGATGGACGAAGTATGTTCATTTATTCGATTGCTATAGTTCTGCTTTTTTTTGATATGTGCAATTTTATTTGCAATTTTTATCATTTTTATCACCACTTTTTCCTTGTATTGTAGAGAAAAAAGCCTTTTATCATGAAAAAAATCACAAAAATGGCATAATTTTTGAAATTTATTTTCATATTTGGAAATTTATTTGTATCTTTGCAGCGAATTTTAAAATTCACTATTATGCGAATTGTTGCAAAAAGCACATTGGTTGATTATTATACGAAGCATCCTCAAGCAAAAATTGCTTTAGAAGAATGGTACCAAAAGACACTCAGTGCACAATGGACATGTTTTGATGATATTCGCAAAACATTTAATACCGTATCCATCGTTGGCAATCAACATTATGTATTTAATATTAAAGGGAATGATTATCGATTAGTTGTCATTATCCTTTTTACTCCACAAAGTGTGTATATCAGATTCGTTGGAACACACGCAGAATATGATAAAATTAAAAACATTGAAAACCTATAGCACTATGGCAAAGATTAAAAATGAACAAGCCTATAAGGCGGCATTAGCGCGTATTGATGCTCTGCTTCCATTAGTTAATGACGAAACACCTCAAGATGACCCTAATTATTTGGAATTAGATATGCTATCTGATATGGTAGTGGAATATGAAGATGCCCACTATCCAATAGGTGTTCCCAGTTTGGTGGAAGTTATCAAACTTCGCATGTACGAACTCAATCTCACTCAAAAAGCGGCAGCTGCTATGATTGGTATTTCATCGGCACGATTTAGCGAATTATTAAATGGCAAGCGCGAACCTACTTTCCAAATGGCTCGCAATCTAAGTCTTAACTTGGGAATTTCGCCGGCAACGGTTCTAAACGTTGCTATTTAACGTCAGTGGGTGACGGGTAAGTTACGTCTGCCGGACGAGGGTTTTGCAGATTTCGGGTGTAAAATTACTACTTTTTTCTCAAATATGCAAATAAATTTGCACAATTCAAAAATTTGTTGTAATTTTGTACGCTAAAATGTTGAGATTATGTTTTTATCAATACTGAAATCGAAGATTCATCGCGTTAAGGTTACGGAAGCGAACCTCGAGTATATCGGTTCTATCACCATCGACGAGGACCTAATGGACGCCTCCGGTATCCTGTCGGGAGAGAAAGTGAGTGTGGTGGACAACACCAACGGCGCCCGCTTGGAGACCTACGTCATTCCCGGCAAAAGAGGTTCGGGTTGTATCTGTATGAATGGGGCCGCAGCCCATCTTATGCACGTGGGCGATACCGTCATTATTATGGCATACGCCCTAATGACGCCCGAGGAAGCGAAGAGTTTCAAACCAATGATTGTTTTTCCGATAGATAATAGAGTGTAGAGGAGTAGAGGAGTAGGGAAATAAAGAATAAGGATGTTTTTTGATCTATTAACAACCGATACTAAAAGTCAAGCGCGAGCCGGTGTGATTCACACCGACCACGGTGATATTTTGACTCCGATTTTTATGCCTGTCGGTACGGTTGGCACGGTCAAAGGAGTACATAAACGCGACCTTTACGACGATATCCATGCTCAGATCATCTTGGGCAACACCTACCATCTCTATCTGCGTCCGGGAACGGAGATCCTGCACCAAGCCGGTGGACTGCATCGTTTTGAGGGGTGGACCAAACCGATTCTAACCGACTCGGGCGGTTATCAAGTTTTTTCGCTTACCGAGATCCGCAAGATGAACGAAGACGGCGTACAGTTCTCCTCGCATATAGATGGACGCAAACTGATGTTCACCCCAGAATCGGTGATGGACATTGAGCGTTTTATCGGTGCGGATATAATGATGGCTTTTGACGAGTGCTGTCCCGGTACTGCCGACAAGACTTACGCTAAGAACTCGATGGACAGAACCCATCGCTGGCTCGACCGTTGTATTGCGCGTTTTGATGCTACTCAAGACTTATACGACTATCACCAACACCTCTTCCCGATTGTGCAAGGGTGTACCTATCCCGACTTGCGTCAAGATGCTGCCAAACGGCTGCGCGATCTGGATAGAGATGGTTATGCTATCGGTGGACTCGCCGTAGGCGAACCGGCAGAGACGATGTACGAGATGATAGAGGTGGTTAATGATATCTTGCCTACCACTAAACCGCGTTATCTGATGGGCGTGGGGACTCCGTGGAACATTCTTGAGGGTATTGAGCGAGGGGTGGATATGTTTGATTGCGTTATGCCTACCCGCAATGGGCGTAATGGACAGATCTTCACGCAAAACGGAGTAATGAATATGCGCAATAAGAAGTGGGAAGACGACTTCACCGAACTTGACCCAACCGGCACCTCTTATGTTGATCACGAATATACTCGCGCATACGTTCGCCATCTTATCCACGCCGAGGAAATGCTGGGTTTGGAGATACTGTCAATACACAATCTCGCTTTCTATCTATGGCTTGTGGGACAAGCAAGAGAACATATCCTTGCGGGTGACTTCAAAGCCTGGAAAGACGAAATGATCCCTCGATTAATGACTAGATTATGAAACTCTTCACTCGGCTCGACCGCTATATTATCTTTAAGTTCTTGGGTACATTCTTTTTCTCGATTGTGCTCATCCTTAGTATTGCCGTAGTGTTTGATGTCACTGAGAAGATAGACGATTTCTTTGAGAACCAGATTCCATTGCAGGAGATAGTTTTTGACTATTATGTCAATTTTTTTCCGTACTATCTGAATATGTTCAGCTCGCTGTTTATCTTTATCTCGGTCATCTTCTTTACCTCTAAATTGGCGGGAAACAGTGAGATTATTGCGATGCTCTCAACGGGAATGAGTTACCATCGGTTGATGTGGCCTTACTTCCTTTCTGCGCTTTTCCTATTTATTATGACGTTTTGGTTAGGAGGATACGTTATTCCTATTTCTTCAGGAAAAATGTTGGAGTTTGAGGATAAATACATCTCTCATTTCAAGGCGGAGCATGCACATAATGTTCAATTAGAAGTGGAGCAGGGAACGGTTTTATATATTGAGTCTTTCCAATTGAAGACAGGAACGGGATATCGTTGTTCTTTGGAACATTTTGATGGTAAAACCCTAATATCCAGAACCATAGCCGATCGTATTCGTCACGATAGTGCCTATAACTGGCATCTTGAAGAATATGTAGAGCGTAACTTTGATGGTTTACGCGAACAAATGGATAAGGGCAAAAGAAAGGATATTGTCTTACCTATCGAACCCGATGAGTTGTTTATCACTGCGGAACAAGCCCAATGGATGACTAATCCCGAACTACGTGCATATATGGCTAAACAAGAAGTTCGCGGAGCGGGAAACATCAAAGCGTTTGAAACAGAATGGCATAAGCGTTGGGCATCAGCTATTGGTGCGTTTATCGTCACCTTGCTTGGTGTCACAATGTCCTCACGCAAAGTGAGGGGCGGAATGGGTAAGAACCTCGGTATCGGTATTGTCTTGACGGCACTTTATATTCTGTTTTCTACCGTCTCTACTACCTTCTCTGTCACGGGTGTAATGTCTCCGTTTATGGCCGCTTGGTTACCGAACTTGGTGTTCTTAGCCATTGGGCTATTCCTCTATACTCGCGTTAGTAGATAAAAAAAATCACCGACTGGTTAGCCGGTGATTTTCATTTATCGTTACTATTTCTTACAGCCAACGAACATAGCAGAAATCCATGCGGTGAGGTAACAAGTCGTTGTACGGATACATACGTAATCCGAACTTCATTCCTCCGGCATAACCGAACTGGTACTTCGTCTCAAAGAACATCTTACTGCCCTCGGTCTTGACGAGTTTGAGCGGTTGAGCCTCATACAACTTATTGTTGTTGTGCAACGAGGTGCGGATAGCCACTAACTCGATACCAAGACCCTTATCGTTCAAGCCTTTAGTATCTAACTCTACCTTCACCGTGCAGGTCTCACCTACACTGGGTTGACCGGCTTGTAGGATGTCGTTGAGGTTATTGTTCACCACTTCTATCTCGTCCCAATGAGCCACCATGTTCTCTTTCCAAGCGGCAATCTCTTTGGCCACCTTAAATCCGTCAGCGGTAAGTAACTGATGGCGTTTAGCCAGTTTGTTGTAGAACTTAGCGAAGTAGTCGTCCATCATTCGTTTCGTGGTGAAACGAGGCGTGATCTTCGTTACGGAGTTCTTGATGGTTTGTATCCATTCGGGCGAATAACCTTTTGAGTTCTTGGCATAGTACATCGGGATGATCTCGGTTTCTAACATCTGATAGATCGTCGCTGCATCCAACTGGTCTTGGTGCGCTTGGTTCTCGTAGGTGCGTTTGTCGGTTAATGCCCAACCTGCTCCTTCTACATAACCTTCTAACCACCATCCGTCAAGAACGGAGAAGTTTAGTACACCATTCATTTGCGCTTTCTCGCCACTTGTTCCGGAAGCCTCCAAAGGACGGGTAGGAGTATTGAGCCAGATATCTACACCGCTAACCAAACGTTTCGCTAGGCGCATGTCGTAGTTCTCTAAGAAGATGATCTTACCTAAGAACTGAGGCATACGGCTAATCTCGATGATGCGTTTAATCAGTCCTTGACCGGCACCATCGGCAGGGTGGGCTTTACCCGTGAACAGGAACTGTACGGGTTGTGAGGGGTTATTCACCAGTTTATCCAAACGCTCAAGGTCAGTGAAGAGCAGATGAGCACGTTTGTATGTAGCAAAACGACGACCGAAACCGATGATGAGGGTGTTGGCGTTCATCTCGTTCAAAGCGCGAACGATACGAGCCGGATCACCTTGACTCTTCATCCAGTCTTCTTGGAACTTCTCTTTGATATAGTCAATCAGTTTGTTTTTGAGGAACATGCGGGTTGCCCAAATCTTCTCGTCGGGTATTTCGCTGAAAGCTTTCCACATCTCTAAGTTGGATTGGTCTTTATACCACGCTGCGGGGAAAGTCTTGAAATAGACTTCTTTCCACTCGCTTGCAGCCCAAGTAGGCATGTGAACACCATTGGTCACATAATCCACGTGCAGTTCTTCGGGGAAATAGCCTGGCCAAACGGGTGCGAACATTTTCTTGCTTACTTCGCCGTGCAACCAGCTCACACCATTTGCCTCTTGGCAGGTGTTGAGGGCAAAGACGGACATTGAGAACTTCTCGTTGTGGTCTTCGGGGTTTTGACGACCCATACCGATTAGCTCGTTCCACTCGATACCGAGTTTAGGAGCGTACTCGTTCATATATTTATAGAACAGGTCTTCTTGGAAATAGTCGTGTCCTGCCGGAACGGGAGTGTGGCAAGTGTATAAACCGCTGGCTCTTACCACCTCTTTGGCCTCGTTGAAGGTGAGCCCTTGCTCTTGTACGAGGTCAACAAGACGTTGCAAGCCCATCAAGGCGGCGTGTCCCTCGTTGCAGTGATAGACATCCTTTCGTATGCCGAGTTTCTTGAGGGCTAACATTCCGCCGATACCGAGCATGATTTCTTGTTTGATACGGTTCTCCCAGTCGCCACCATAGAGTTGGTGCGTGATCTGCCGATCCCACTCGGAGTTGAGTTCGTTGTCGGTATCTAAGAGGTAGAGGTTGATACGACCTACTGCCACTTTCCATAAGTAAGCATTAACGAATCGTCCTGGGTAAGGAACCTCAATCACCATCGGTGTGCCGTCCTCGTTCTTGACTTGTGTCAGTGGTAGGTTATTGAAGTTCTGCGCCTCGTAATTGGCAATCTGTTGTCCTTCGGGTGAGAGTGTCTGTGTGAAATAACCATAACGATAGAGGAAACCGATAGCGGTCATATCGACATTACAGTCAGATGCCTCTTTGAGGTAGTCACCGGCAAGGATTCCCAGACCACCCGAGTAGATTTTTAAGATGTGGGTTAGGCCATATTCCATTGAGAAATAGGCGATCGAAGGCTTGGAAGAGTCTTTCTTCGCGTCCATATATGCGCGGAACTCATCGTAGGTCTTATCGAGTTGAGCCATGAACTTCTCGTCTTGGCTAAGCTCTAACATCTTCTCGTAACTGATGATATTGAGCAACATAATCGGGTTAGACTGAGCTTTATGCCATGCCTCGTTATCGATATAACGGAATATATTCTTTGCATCCGAGTTCCACACCCACCAGAGATTGTTGGCAATCTCTTGCAGTTTATTGAGTTTTGCAGGAAGTTTGGCGTGAACAATAACTTCTTTCCACGCGACGGGATTAACGTTACTAACTTTAACTTTCATATTTCAATAATTATTGTTTTCAATTTTAAAGGAGCCCAAACGAACTCCTTTTTTACGACTTAAGTATTAACAAAATACTTCTCTCTTAGTCGAGAAGAGGCGACTCGAACGCCCGACCCCCACGTCCCGAACGTGGTGCGCTACCAACTGCGCTACTTCTCGCTCACTTTGTTCGCTTCGATCGCTAAAGCGTACTCGTTTTTTACCAAAGCGGGTGCAAAATTACTACTTTTTTCTCATATATGCAAATTATTTTGCACTTTTATGCTTAAAATAGCGTTTTTTTGGCTCAGAACCCTCCACTTTGCTCTTTTGATACAGTGCTAAGCAGTCTTCTTTTGTCAAATCTTGCGGTTTGACACCCTTCGGTAAATGGCAGTTACCTTCCTTGGTTTTGATGTAGGCTCCGTAACGCCCATTGAGAATCTGCACATCGCCCCAATCTTGGATAGGAGCTGCATTTTCTGTCTGTTTGGCTATCAAGGCACGTATATCCTCGTCCGAGAGGTTTTTGGGATCTAATGTCTTCGGAACACTGATATATCCCTTTGCGGTCTTAATATACGGACCATACTTACCTTCGTTAATCACCACTTCTTCGTCATCGACGATTTTTGTGATTGGGTAGGCATTAACAAACAACTCCAACGCTTCGGGGAGGGAGATTTTATAAATAGATTGTCCTTTCTTGAGGTTGGCAAAGGTGGGTTTGGTGTTTTCGTCCAGGGACATCTGTACACAGCTGCCGCTTTTGGTTACTTTTCCTCTCACTTCGGCACCTGTCTTTGGGTCGGTACCTAATAGGATTCCTTTGAGTTTGCCCGGTTCTACTTTTTCGATAATCGGGTGGAACTCTTTATAGAAATCGTCAACGGTCTTTACCCAATCCTCTTTTCCATCGGCAATGAGGTCAAATGCTTCCTCCTCTTTGGCAGTGAAGTCGTTACTGAGGATATTGGGGAACGTGGCGACTAAGAAATCCGTCGTGAAACGTCCCAAATCCGTTGGGAAGAGTTTTTGCAAATCCACGTCAGCCATCTCCGTCTTCTGTTTCTCGGCGACCTTACCGTTTTGCAAAGTTAGGGTAGTATAATTGCGTTTGGTGCCATAGTTAGACCCTCTTTCCACATAATGACGTTGTAGGATGGTCTCAATGATGGTGGCGTAGGTACTCGGGCGACCGATACCCAGTCCTTCCATCTCTTTGACTAATGTGGCTTCGTTATAGCGATAAGGGGCTTTCTTATAGCTCTGTATAGCGGTGACATTGCGTATTTTCAGTCGTTCTTTGATTGCCATCATCGGCAATAAGGCTGCGGTACTCTCTTCGGCATCGTCGATAGACTGCACGTAAGCTCGCATAAAGCCGTCAAACACCACGACTTCGCCTTGTGCCACAAACTGACGCGGGCTACCCGTCATTCCGACGGTTATGTGGGTGGTTTCGAGTTCGGCATCCGCCATTTGGCTGGCGATGGTGCGTTTCCAAATAAGTTCGTATAAACGTTCTTCGTCGCTGTTCTCGCCGGCTTTGTGTACACTCATATACGTTGGACGAATTGCTTCGTGTGCCTCCTGTGCTCCCTTGCTGGTGGTGGTGTATTGGTGCCGATGGTGATAGCGTTCGCCATATATCTTGATGATCTCTTCTTTACAGGTGGCGAGGGCTAATGTGCTGAGGTTGACGCTGTCGGTACGCATATAAGTGATCTTACCGGCTTCGTACAACGATTGGGCTAAACGCATCGTTTTGGATACTGGGAACTTGAGTTTGCGAGCTGCCTCTTGTTGTAACGAACTTGTCGTAAACGGAGGAGCCGGAGTGTGACGACCTGGTTTCTTGCTCACTTCTTCTATCTTAAAGAGGGATTTTTGGCAAAGTTCCAAGAAGTCCGTAGCGAGTTTTTTGTTGGCAAAAGGTTTATCTAACTCGGCTTTGAGGACGCTGGCGTCACCCGGGTTGGAACCCGTGAACTCTGCTACCACACGATAGTTATAACTCGTTTTGAATTTCTCAATCTCTTTTTCTCTATCTACAATCAGGCGCACAGCCACACTCTGTACGCGCCCCGCGCTGAGGTCGGTGGTGATTTTCTTCCAAAGGATAGGGGAGAGATCAAAACCTACTATTCGGTCGAGTACGCGACGCGCTTGTTGGGCATGAACTAACTGGTAGTCAATGTCGCGAGGATTCTGAATGGCATTGAGAATAGCGTCTTTCGTTATCTCATGGAAGACAATACGTTTGGTTTTTTTCTTGTCCAAATCGAGCACTTCTTTCAAGTGCCAAGCAATCGCTTCTCCTTCGCGGTCTTCATCGCTTGCGAGCCAAACCATGTCTGCTTTCTTGCTTTCGTTGCGCAAGGTTGCAATCAAACCTTCTTTATTTTTATCAATAGCATAGTTGGGGGCATAATTGTTCTTAAAATCGATGCCCATATTATTTCCTCCCATACTCTCAATATCGCGTACATGACCTTGGGAGGATAAGACCTTAAAATCACTTCCTAAAAACTTCTCAATCGTCTTCGCTTTGGCGGGAGATTCGACAATAACTAAATTTTTACTCATTTTTCTTATATATATTATATATAGGTGTATTTTCGCTGTAAGCCCCTAAAATAGGCATTTTTCGTTTCGGGCTGCAAAGGTACAACTTTTTTTTTATATGTGCAAATTTATTTTTTTTCTTGCATATATCAAAGATATTTTGTATCTTTGCAGCGTGAAAAAAATTTTTATGCCTATGTACACACTTATTGTTATCCTTTTGGTCATCGTTGGCGTAGGTCTGCTCGTGGCTGAGATGTTCCTTCTTCCCGGTTTTGGAATAGCGGGAATATCCGGTTTTGGAGCGCTTGTCGGCGCTGTGGTAGTGGCTTATCTTAAGATTAGTCACATGGCGGGGCACATTGTGCTCGCCGCCAGTTTATTGCTCTCTGCGATTGCGATCTATTGGTTCTTCCGTAGTCACGCGATTGAAAAGATGGGACTGGACTCTCAGATTGATTCGAAAGTCGGTCTTGCTGATCCCGGTAAAAAAATTAACGAACTTAAAAAATAAACAATTATGAACATTTTTGAAGTTGTATTGATAGCTATTATTGCTATTTTTGTCATCATTTTCTTTTATTATGTACCCTTCATGTTGTGGATCAACGCTCAAGTGAGTGGTGTTCGCATCTCGTTGGTACAGTTGTTTTTAATGCGCATCCGTAAGGTGCCCCCCACACTGATTGTTAACTGTCTTATTGAAGCCCACAAGGCCGGTTTGACTGACGTTAAGCGTGACGGCTTAGAGGCTCACTACCTTGCCGGTGGTAATATCCAACGCGTAGTACACGCTTTGGTAAGTGCCAACAAGGCCTCCATTG
The DNA here is from genome assembly GCA_045627765.1 of Paludibacteraceae bacterium. GTDB lineage: Bacteria > Bacteroidota > Bacteroidia > Bacteroidales > Paludibacteraceae > Colicola. Next base: position 9,924 of record JAZQOG010000042.1, read on the forward strand.
ACCTCACCTTCCAAATGGCAACCGCCATTGACCTTGCCGGTCGTGATGTGTTTGAGGCAGTGCAGATGTCCGTTAACCCCAAGGTGATAGACACGCCTCCTGTATCGGCCGTGGCTAAAGACGGTATCCAGTTGATTGCTAAAGCACGTGTTACCGTTCGTGCGAACATCAAACAACTCGTCGGTGGCGCTGGTGAAGACACCGTTCTTGCTCGTGTAGGTGAGGGTATCGTATCTTCTATTGGTTCGGCAGGTAGCCACAAAGAGGTGCTTGAGAACCCCGACAGTATCTCTAAACTCGTGCTTAATAAAGGTCTGGACTCCGGTACTGCTTTTGAGATCTTGTCTATTGATATCGCCGACATTGATGTAGGTAAGAACATCGGTGCCCAACTGCAAATGGACCAAGCTGATGCGGATAAGAACATCGCTCAGGCTAAAGCTGAGGAGCGTCGTGCGATGGCTATCGCTACTGAACAAGAGATGAAAGCCAAAGCCCAAGAAGCTCGTGCTAAGGTGATTGAGGCAGAAGCGCTTGTTCCACAAGCTATGGCAGAAGCCTTCCGCAACGGCAACCTCGGTATAATGGATTATTACCGTATGCAGAATATCCAAGCCGATACCTCGATGCGCGAAAGCATCTCCGGCAAACCCGCTGCAAAACAGAAAGCATAATGCGTATTGCCCTTCTGCAATATATCCTTTTTTGGGCGGATAAAAAACGTAATCTTCAGGCAGCAGTAGAGCATATCCGTAGCCTACAAGGGCAAGCGGATATCGCTCTCTTGCCCGAGATGTTTACAACCGGTTTTGTCACGACTCAACCCGAACTGGCAGAGCCGATTGATGGTGAGACCATCACCACCCTTCAACGCCTCGCGAACGAAATGAATATCGCTATCGTGGGGTCGTTTATCTGTTCTGAACAGGGCAAACTCTATAATAGAGGTTTTTTCCTTCGTCCTTCTGCCGAAGCGGTTTTTGTTGATAAACGCCACCTCTATGCTCACGGGGGAGAAAACAAGTTCTTCACGGCGGGTACGACCAAACCCGTTATCGAATATAAAGGGGTGCGTTTCCGCCTCGCTATCTGTTACGATTTAAGGTTCCCTGTTTGGTTAAGACAGGATAGAGAGAACCTCTACGATATCCTCCTCGTTTGTGCTAACTGGCCGGAGTGTCGTATCCCTTATTGGGATGTGCTGGTGCCGGCTCGGGCGATTGAGAATCAGTGCTATGTCGCTGCGGTCAATCCGGTAGGAGAGGACGATAAGGGACTGCATTATAACGGTCACTCGGTGGCATACGGTTCCCGCCCCGAACCCCTTGTCACGTTTGCTGACGATGAACAAACCACGAAAATAGCCACGTTTGATATAGAAGCGCTGCGCCATTATCGAACTGTCTTACCCCTTTACCAAGACGCTGACACTTATGAATTGGAAGATTAAAGAGTTAACCATAGAGCAGCAACAGTTGTGTGAACAGTTATCTAAAGAACTGCATATCAGTTCCTTGTCCGCACAGATGCTGGTGGATAGAGGTGTTTTGTCTGCCGATGAGGCGCGCACGTATATCCGTCCCTCGTTAGACCAGCTCCACGATCCTTTTTTGATGAAGGATATGGATAAGGCGGTTGAGCGTCTTCATCGTGCTATTGAATCGGGCGAACATATCCTTGTTTATGGGGATTACGATGTGGATGGCACCACCTCCGTCGCTCTCGTTTACTCGTTTCTTTCCACTCTCCATTCTCCACTCTCCACTCTAAACTATTACATTCCCGACCGCTACAAAGAGGGTTACGGTATCTCGTTTCAAGGGATAGACTATGCTCAATCGATAGGGGCGACGCTTATTATTGCTCTTGATTGTGGTATTAAGGCGGTGGATAAAGTGGATTATGCCACGCAGAAAGGCATTGACTTTATCATTTGTGACCACCACACTCCGGGGGATACTCTTCCTGCTGCGGTAGCGGTTTTGGATATGGAGCGCAAGGACGATAGCTATCCTTATAAACACCTCTCCGGCTGTGGCGTGGGTTTCAAACTCTGCCAAGCCTACACCCAACGTTATCTGCCAGCGCAGCGGTCCTTCAGCGATAGCGGTCTTTCAGCGCAGCCGGTCTTGCAGCCCCTGCTGCAATTCACCGCTATGTCCATCGCCTCGGACATCGTTCCGCTGACGGGCGAGAACAGGCTGCTCGCGTATTTCGGTTTGCAACAACTCAACGCGCAACCGTTCACGGGTCCCAAAGCACTTATCCAAACCGCATTAGGCTCCAAATCCGATGGCACGAAACCGACTTTGAACATCACCGATTTGATGTTTAAGATAGGTCCTCGTATCAATGCTTGCGGACGAATGAAAACCGGTACAGAAGCGGTTAAACTGCTACTTTCCACCGACCTTGATGAGGCTTTGGCTCTTGCTCAAGCCGTGGACCAATACAACCAAGAACGCAAGGGGAAGGAGGACTCGATCACGGCTGAAGCCTTGAAACAGTTGGCTGCCAATCCCGATAATGACCAATATTGTACGACGGTCGTTTATGACCCTTCGTGGCATAAAGGAGTGGTCGGTATCGCAGCCTCCAAACTCATTGAGACCTACTACCGCCCCACAATAGTCCTCACCTCTTGCAGTGAAACGGTCGTACAGCCCGCAGGGCGGTCTTCCAGCGATAGCGGTCTTTCAGGCGCAGCCGGTCTAATATCAGGCTCCGCCCGATCGGTGGAAGGGTTTGATTTATATTCGGCGATTGACTCGTGTTCGGATTTGCTCACTACGTTTGGTGGTCATCTTTTTGCGGCAGGGTTGACTCTTCCCGAAGCGAATTTAGAGGCTTTCAAGCAGCGGTTTGAGCAATATGTTCAGTCGCATATCCTGCCTGAGCAGAAACAGCCGACACTTAATATCGAAGCTGAAGTTGAGTTGGCGGATATCACGCCGCAGTTATTGAAGGTATTGAAATGCCTCGAACCTTTTGGACCCGAGAACCCGCGTCCGCTGTTCTTGACGCGCAAGATGATCAATAACCGTTATACCAAACGCTGCGGCAAGACGGGTGAGCACCTCAAACTCGACCTCACCGACCGCACATCGGCTATCAGTGGTATTGCGTTTGGTAAGGGTGATTTGGCGTTACATATCCAGAATGGCAATCCCGTTGATGTCGTTTACGAACTCACCGAAAACACCTTCAATGGCGTCACTTCCATCGAGATGATGGTCCGCGACATCCAACCCTCTTAATCCTCATTCTTCAATCTTCAATCGCCCTTCGGGCGCTTATGTATAGGGTTCTTCTTGGCTTATTCTTGGGATATTCTTGGGTTGTTCTTGGGTAGGTTGAATACCCTATGGGTAATTGGGTAGTTCTTAACTATACTTTCTTTATACATTGAATTGTGCAAGAAAATGGAAAGAAAAAAGCGATTTACACCGCCAAAATGACAATTTACACCGCCAAAACGACAATTTACACCGCCATTGTTTAGTTGGTACGATAGCCTCCTTTTTTAGCAACGCCCTCAAAACGAATGAGTCCTTCTTTTTTAAGTTCTCCTAAATAACGTTGCGTAGTGCGCAAACTGCGACCTAAACGATTCGCCAACGATGGCGCGTTCATACCGGGTTGTCTACGAATAGTTTCTAACAAAACTTCACGGAAGTCCTCTTGACGAGGTTCTGCTTCGGTTTCTTTAAATAATCGAAGGATATCTGATTGTGTCATAATGACTCTATCGGCCACAAAGCGGGCGAATATGTCCGGATCACTATGCCCTAATTCCAAAGCGGATATATATTCCGAACGGCAAATCGCCGGAATAATGGCGATATTATAATCATTACGCATTAGTGATAAGTTCATCAGTAGGCGCGACACCCTACCATTGCCATCCACGAACGGATGAATATACACGAATCGCTTGTGCAACTCCGCAGCCAAAACTACCGGATGCATCTTCCCTTCTTGATTATTATACCACTGAACCAATTGCTGCATCTTTTTATCTATCTCAGCAATGGGTGCGACTGCATATTGACTGCCACTAATGAATACCGGCACCTTACGATACACGCCAGCCCGCTCAGCGTCAATCTGCTGATAAAATAGACGATGAATGGTTTTGATAGTTTCTTCCGTCAACGGAACTTCGTGACTTATTTCGTAAAGGAAGTCGTATGCCTTAGCGTGTCCTATAGCCTCATAAACATCGCGCAGAGACTTCCCCTCAATGGTTAATCCGTCCTCAATAACCACTTTGGTTTCCGATTCGGTTAGGCTATTGCCTTCCAGGGCATTACTGGTATAAGTTAAACCTACACGGTAATACTCTCGTAAGGATTGGAGAGTCTCCTTCGAAAGAGGACGATACGCCCACAACGCACGTTGCTGCTGCTCGCATTGAGCCAATCTGTTTAATAATTCTTGGTCCATCTATCTTATGGTTATCTTTCTTTTGCAGTTTGCGACTGCAAAGATACGGAAAATTTCTGAATTGTGCAAATTTATTTATCGTTTTCTTTGTGTATATCAAAAAAAAGTCGTACCTTTGCATGCAATTTTGGAAGCAAGCCTCAATTTTACATAAAATTCTAACGTGAAGAGCCTCAACGTCATATTACCTCTTGCCATTGCGGACACGTATACTTATTCCGTGCCCGAGCAGATGCCTGTTCCGGCTGCGGGAACGCGTGTGCTCGTGCCCCTTGGTAAGAAAGAGTGCATCGGCATTGTGGATAACACTCCTGTTCAAAAAGATGAGACGATTACATTGCGTTCGATTATTGGTCCTTTGGATAAGACGCCGTTGGTGTCGGAGGCTCAACTCGACCTATGGCGTTGGATAGCCACGTATTACATGTGCCCTATTGGTGACGTGCTCGCTGCGGCTTTGCCTGCTAAAGCCCTCGATAAGACCTATAGCCTTGATGCTTCCCATCGTCGAACCAAACGACCCGACTATACCGCTCTTGAACCTGTTCCTTTGGCAGAACTCAATGCGCCGCAGCAACGCGCGTTAGAGCAGATACAAGACCAGTGGCAGTCTCATGAGGTCGTGCTTTTGCACGGCGTTACCTCGTCCGGAAAGACGGAAGTTTATACCCATTTCATCGACAAAATCTTGCAATCGGGAAAGAATGTCCTATACCTCGTTCCCGAGATTGCGCTCACTACTCAACTCACTTCTCGTTTGGCAGCCCATTTCGGTAGCCAACTCGTCGTTTATCACTCGCGTGTGACCGATGTCCAACGGATGGAGATCTATCGCTCGCTCACTCAACCGACCCAACAGCCCCTTCTTATCTTAGGAGCACGTTCGGCGGTGTTCTTGCCTCTCACTAACCTCGGGTTGGTGATTATAGACGAGGAGCACGAACCCTCCTATAAACAGCAAGACCCGGCTCCTCGTTATCATGCGCGTTCGGTCGCCATCATGGCAGCTCATCATCAGCACGCGAAGGTGTTATTAGGTACGGCCACACCGGCTATTGAGACGTATTATAATGCCCAAACGGGCAAATATGGGTTAGTGACTCTGTCTGAGCGTTATGCAGGATTGGCTTTGCCGTCTATCCATCTGATTGATCTCCAACGGCAGTACCATCGTAAGGAGATGTACGACCATTTCTCCGATCCGCTGGTGGAACAGATACGCGCAGCTTTGGCGGAACATAAGCAGGTTATTCTTTTCCAAAACAGGCGTGGCTATGCACCTTTTATCCAGTGTACGGCTTGTGGTCAACCGCCGCGTTGTCCGAACTGCGATGTGTCGCTGACCGTTCACCTCTCGCCTCGGCAGTTGGTGTGCCATTATTGTGGACACACGATTCCGTTGCCTACCGTCTGTCCCGAGTGCGGAGGCGAGATGAAGATTCACGGGTTTGGTACCGAACGTATTGAGGAGGAAGTGCATACACTCTTTCCCGAAGCCAAAGTGGCGCGAATGGATTTAGACACCACTCGCCGAAAAGACGATTATCAGCATATTATTGACGCCTTCTCTAATCACGAGGTGGATATCTTGATTGGCACCCAGATGGTGACGAAGGGACTGCATTTTGACGATGTGTCGTTAGTGGCGGTTTTGCAAGCCGATCAGATGGTGGCGCAACCCGATTTTAGGGCAGCGGAACGTGCTTTCCAGTTGCTTGAACAGGTAGCAGGACGAGCAGGACGTAAAGGTACGGAAGGGCAAGTGTTTATTCAGACGTTTGACCCCACGAATGCGGTTTTCTCGCTGGTGCAACAACACGATTATCTGGCATTGTATAACCACGAGATAGCGGAGCGCAAAACCTTCAATTATCCTCCATTTCATCGAATCATTGAGGTGACGGTTCGTCACACTGATTCGGCTAAGACAGAAGCGGCAGCTTACGTCTTGCAGCAACTCTTATCGCAGTGTTTTGGTTCGCGTTGTTCGGTGGTGCTTTTGCCGGCGGTTCAGCGGGTGAATAGGTATTATATTCGTAATATCCGTTTGCGGATTGAGACCTCTGCTTCGTTTGCTAATGCCAAGCAGCGGGTGATGCAGCATATTGACTACGTACGTAACCTGCCCAACCTCAAATCTATCCAAATCCTCCTCAACGTTGACCCGCTATAACCCTACTCCTCTACCCCTCTACTCCTCTACTCCCTTAATAAAAACAGTAAAAAAAATAAAAATATTGATTTTTTATTTGCATATATGAAAAAAAAGTCGTACCTTTGCAGTCGGTTTCGAAAACCATAAGACAGTAAACAGCTAACCAGGCACACTACAGCTTATGAATTACTTAAAAATCACATTTACGCACTTCGCTGAAGTAACGCTTTATCGCTCATAGCGGTATAGCGCTTTTTTATTATTACTATCACTTATCGAGTGGTGCATTTTGTATGTGATTATTAAAACGACCGTTTAAAGAATACACTATTTTTATAAATAATGAAAACGCAAGAAATCATCGAACAAATCTTAGGCTGGGAGCTACACAAATGGAGTCCAACTTCCTCTTTGGCATATATGTGCCAGATCAAGGCGGACCTCATTAGATACGTCATTGCGAACTGCCAATGTTCGGAGGAAGATGCGAGTGCTTATAACGAAGAAGTGAATAAGCTAACCTTGCGATATGGCGTTTTAAGGGATTATGCTGCGGCTCACGATGAAGAATTTCCTAATCGTCATTTATCGTTGCTTAAGCAACATAACTATAAAGTGATGAAACATCGTTACGAGAATACGCCGTATTGGGGAGATATAAATATGTACTTGGGACAAATACGCAAAATGGGACAACCATAGACAAAAAAAGATACGTGCCAAACGTATCTTTTTATGTAATAAAAAAACGGTCGTTTTAATGACTCTATTCATATAGTCCTCGCCGGACTTAAAACCAGCGAAATGATCTTTGAAATATTGATATTACCGTAAAAAGTAAGTTTTTTGTACGATTTTAGGCAAAAAACTTGCGTATGTCAGATTTTTTCCGTACCTTTGCGTCGCAAAACGCAAAAGAAGGAAAAGTTATGAGCACAATGACATTAAACAGTTTATTGAATTACTTATTGGCAACATTAAGTATTAATAATCGTCAATGGTTAGCGGAGCACTTGTTAAATGCTGATGCAATATCGGAAAAACAAAAGACTCAAGCGAAAGAGGCTGCTTATTTAACGAGTAGCATGCAGCGTGCATGGAAGGAAGTACAATCTGGTAAACAGATGTCTTCGATAGATAGTTTTATTGCTGAACTTCAATGATGTTGATACTATGGTGGTAAATATCGTTTTATCTGAGGAGTTCAAACGCAATGCTAAGAGATTAGCGAAGAAGTATCCCTCTTTTGTTGACGATTTAGTGGAGCTTAAACAAGAACTGATAGCATCTCCATTCCAAGGTGTTGATTTGGGTAATGGAGCAAGGAAAGTTCGGATGTCTATTACTTCCAAGGGGAAAGGTAAGAGTGGCGGTGCGAGGGTTATTACTTACTCTATAAATCAGCAGTCTGACAATTTGATTACATTGACTTTATTAACGATATATGATAAAAATGACATCTCTAATTTGAAAGAGAGTTTTATTAATTGGTTGATACAGCAAGTAACAACAAGTGATTTATAATATTATATTTACACAACTTTTAAGCGGTAATATCAATAGCGATATTACCGCTTTTTTTGTGCGGTAGTATCCATATTTCAAAGCCATTGCAGAAAGATATAAACAGGAAAACGAAAGAGAAAAAAACAATAGCAACATCGGTAGCACTTCGTAGGATGTACGTAAGATGCAAGTAGAATTTGAGATAGATTTTGAATAGATTTTAGAAAGATTTTTGAGGACGTTAGTCCGAAATGAAGAAAGTGCTAAAATGATTTTATTTAAATACCTTACGATAGATTTTAATAGCGTAGCGACAAAAAATAGAAAATAATTAACCAATTATAGTTGCTCCAGATACGGAGAGGAACGAAATAGAAAAAAAATAAGTTATGCCACTTAAAAAGGCAAGCGAACATTGAAATATTGATAAAAAACGACACAAAAGTAAAGAAAAATTTGTGTATGTGAAAAAAAAGTAGTAATTTTGCAGCGCAAAAGTTTTTTGAACACTATGAATACTGCAACTGCAACAAGGCAATCTACACAATTCAACGTAATTATGTCTTCAGAACTGAATGACTACATTACTGTTGATGAAATGCATCGTCGTTTAACGAGTATCATCGATAGACATTTCGGCAAATGAGAGTTCTTATTAAAGAAAAGGTTTATCAATCCGTTGCTGCTTTTTATGAAACGGCATTGGAATTGCATCCAACATTAGATGTTCAAACCGTACGCAATAAGGAAGAACGCTTGTATCGCGCTTTGTTATCCTTAGGAGAAACGTATTATTTGTATAACGCTCCTCGGTATATCGAAGAGTGGCAAAAGGCGGGGTATTTAGACTTCATTTGCGAGGATTTCCATTTTGCATTTCAAATCTCGGTTTTGCCAACAGGTGAGATGGTTGTTTCGGTAGAGGATGTCTGTCATAGTCTTCTCTTTCACGACTAATTAAGTTTTTCATTATTTTTTGTGTTCTCGCAAGTTCTTTGCGAGTTGTTTTTGTGTGATATTGTGTCACACAAAGATTCGTCTTTTATCAGTATCCTACTCGCCACTTCCTCCGCGACCACTTCGTAGGATGTACGTAGGATGTAAGGTGGATTGGTAACGAGACCTGACCGATACGTCACCGATACGTCACCGATAGGTCACCGATGGGTGTTCGTAAAATTAGGGAAAAACTACCGAATTTACCGCGACCACTCTATTGGATGTCCGTTGGGTGTAAGTAGATTTTGAGTTAGATTATAAACTAACGTTGCACCCGACACGAAGAAGGGTAGAAAAGAAAATAGATTTTGGGTGGGACAAATCGCTGGTGGTATTGGTAGCACTCTATAGGATGTCCGTAGGATGCAAGTAGATTTTGAGTTAAGATTTTAACCATTTGAAAGAAAAACGAAATAGAAAAATAATATAATGCATAGCATAAAAGAGTACATAGGGAAACAAGTACGAAGATACACTTTCGTATACAAATCAAGGGATACATATTATCATGTATTCTCTTTGATTGAACCATTTTGCGATAAACAATCAGATGCAAATGCATTTATGCCGGCAAAGGGTTATCCTGTATATCGGCAGAGCGATAGTAAGATAAAAGGATCGAAAGATAAAATATTCTTTTATGTGGATATAATCGAATTAACATCAAAGTTTCTTGCTGCGCCAGAAAACAATTTGATGATAGGCTCGCAATCTATTTGTTTCCAATCTTCCTCATATTCTTGGCAGGAGATACAACTTGTGAATTTTAATAACACAGAGTCTAAAGAAGAATTTGAATTGATTCCGAATCGCCATTGTGCAGCGTATATTGAAGAATATATTCCGACAGAATGGGGCGAACTATCAAGTCATTTCCAAAAAGGGAAGAGCCTATATAAACAATTACAGATAGTGTCTATAAATGAATTAGGATATGATTTTACAAAACATCTTCAACATTTAGGGGGCTTTGTATTTGTTAACTATAACCCTATTTTCTCGCACATTGATTGGCGAGAAGATGACAAAAGGCCTGGGTTATATGCACGCGTTCATTATAAGAATGGGGAGTGTGTTCCTTTGTTATTTGAAGTAGAAGGCTTGAACGATGAGAAAGAGTCTATCTTTAAAACGACATTTAATAACAATGGTTGCTATTTGTCACATTTTGTTTTTGAGAAAGCATTTAAGTTCCTTCGTATAGAAGTGAAGGATGAGAAAGGCGGATTATTGGACAAAACAGAACCGATGCCTTTTGTTCATTCTATTCAAATTAATATGCAAATAGCAGAGAAAGAGGTGAATATCTTGAAAGAAGGTGAAGACGGAACAAAAACACCTATTTCCCAAAAACCAATAACAAAGTTTAGTGAAGAGCATATGATTATTGGAGAAAAGAGTGAATCTATTAAAAACTGTTTATGGGATGAAGAAGAATCTTTGTATAAGCGGCTCGAAAATAATCTTGACTTTGTTTTTTTAGATGGAGATAAGGAACCTGAGAAACAAAAAGAAAATCGAGAAAGAGGAATTACTTATATAGGACGTATTATAGACTCTGCTCATCGCGTTTGTTATATTTGTGATCCTTATTTTGATATAGAAGCATTTGATGCATTTATTTGGCATATTAAAAAATTGAATGTCTCGGTAAATATCCTATCTAGTAAAGAGGGATTAAATCAAGAACAACAAAAAAAACTTAGACAAAGAGTTGCCCTGTACAACGAAAAGATTAAAAAACAAATATCTTGTAAAGTATTGATTGGGAATGAGTCTCGGTTACACGATAGGCTTATCATTGCCGACGATAACGTGTGGATGCTAGGAGCTTCGCTAAATCACTTTGGGGAACGGGCTACAACTTTGATTCGTGTGCCCAAGGAATATAAGCAAAAAATGATAGATACAATAACTCAATGGTGGAATAACTCGGAAATTGCAGAAGATTTATAATGGCAGTATCACCTAGTACATATAGTAGTGTTATTCCTGATGGATTTACACATGGTTGTAATTATCATTTTTATGATAGTGACAATAATTCGTATACTCCGAGTTATTATCAATATTTATTATCGACAGCTAAGAAGTCAATCAAAATATGGGATCCTTTTTGGATAGATCCGTCAGAATTATTTTCTAAAGTAACTCAAAACGAATTATTTATTGACTTCTTATGTAGCGTTGAAGATAATTTCGAAAAAACAACATTGGAAAAACATTTAGATAACTTGGTTAATGTTCTCCAGACTAATGGGATTACAAAATACGAGATACATGCAAGATGTTTTTATTATAAGTTTAAGCATTCTCCAAATCATTGGCATGATAGGTATCTCATTTTGGATGATGGTTTAGAAACAGCTCGGTACTTTCTCGTTGGTGCTTCTATGCAAAATCAATTAGCGAGTGATAGAAGTTATGGTATCTATGAGATTTCCAATAAAGCCAAAGACTATTGTATTATTGATAAAGCACGAAATAATTATTTGAATCTTTGCAAAGAAAACAAACCTTATCCGTATAAAGGCATTGTTACAACTAAAATCGCGAAATAATGAATCTAAAATCATATAAAATAGAATGCTTTAAGACACATTCCGAGTATCAACTTAGGAATCTGTTGTGCTTGCTTGATTTAATAGACAAGTTTGAAAAAGGGGATTTGTTTGCATTGGGTGCCAAACAAGACGAATTTGATAATTTAGTGAATGAAATATGCAAAAAACAACCCAATATCAACGATATAGATGAAAAGAGGATAAATCGAATTTTTCCAAAGAGAAAGCTTTTTTCAGACAGAGAGGCTTGTAAGAATTTGGTGTATTATCAGGTGGGCAAGCAAATGCATAAAGAAAAAACGAGTTTTTCTTTAGAGGATTTTAGAAAATGGGGTGATGCGTGTATGGCTTACACTTTCTGTTGGGGCTGTCAACTATCAAAAGAAATATTATCCAATTTATTAGGCGATTTAGAAACGGATAAAGTTTTATATGATTCCCGTTCTTATGAATTTAGAAAAGATGAGTTAGAGACATATTGTAAGAACGACTTTAATTTAAATCAGTCTGATGATGAACTCATTTCGAAAATCAATATGTATAACGATGGCTCTTATATTGAGTTACCAATTGAGGTTAATATTTTATTGGGATACTTAAAAAGAGAGAAACATTTTGATTTATGGCTTAAGTTGTATGATATATTAGCTTATGTCCCGTTACAAGGAGGGATGATTTGTTATCTCAATACAATAGAGGATTGCCTATCAATACTTAAAGAGGAAGAATGTAATCCTGTTCAACACCATAAAGTATTTGCTTATTTAATGCGTGAGAGATGTTATGAATTACTCCATCGCGAAGCAGATTTGATAGAAAGGAATATAAAGAATGAATATATCAAGGATTTCGATAATAGAAAGTTGGCAAAAGAAGTTCGTGATCAATGGATTGAAGAGCAACCTAAGTTAATAGAAGATGTGCTTAACTGGTGGGAAAAGGCTTTTAATACACAAGAACTCATAACATGGGTTGGAAAAAAACGTGCCAATACGTATGGACGAGACCCTAAGTATTTTGAGAATGAATTGTTATTAATAGGAGATATAGAAAGCAAATTGAGAGGTGAGGATATTGATGACTCTAATTGGGACGCTCTAACACTAAGAGACTTATTATCTATTGTAAATGTGTTTCCAGATAATCTTTCACAGCCAAAAGCAAAGCATTTAATAGATAGGATATGTGATTGTATATATAATGAAAAGCATTATAAAAGATGGGGGTTTAGTGAGGTTGAATTTAATGAGATGCGCGCGGTTTGTAAATGTTTATCATTATCGGAAGTGGATGGTTTATGCCTAATGCAAAAATATCGCAAAATAACAGAAGGCTACAAGGTAAAAATAGAAGATTGTTTTCAAATGAGTGCTGCTGACACGATGTGGTTTTCTATCCTTCTCCTTCAACTAGAAATTAAATGGGACGCTCAACGGTTTAAGAGGGTCGTAAATGAAATGCTTCGATTAATGGAGCCCCATATCAAAACGGAGGAAGATTACTTCTTACCATGCTGCATTGCAGAGTTATTAGTGTGTCCAATAAATGACGAGACCAAAGAATGGTATGAAATAAACTTGATTAAATATATTCCTCAAGTATCTTTCGTATTGCGAGTGCTTTCTGCTAATGAGGGAGAAATGACAGATAAAACAAAAGAACTTTTACAGAAGAGAATAAATGAAGAATGGAGTTTGGAGCAACAAACAAATCTTCATCTTAGTGAACAAAATAGAAAATTTTTATTGGAGTATGTGAAATTAATATCATAAACTAACTCCTGAAATTTAAAGTATAAAACAAAATACACTAATTAAACTAACCCTTTAAAACAAAACAATTATGAAAGCTAAATTTATTACTTTCGTTAGGGGCTTAATGAACGGAACACCGCCTCGGTTCCAAAGTTATCTCAAATCTTTAACGTTGCTCCTTGCGATGGTGGTGAGTGTAAATGTGTGGGGAGCGACTGCTACTATTACGACAGGAACGTACACGAAGCAGACTTCAACCGCAATTACGGAAGATGGCTCCTACATCTTGTTATTTACAGGGAATTATATCCTATGTAACTCAAATGCAAGTAGTTCGGATTATGTGACACAATATTCTTATGGTTCTGCACCTGCTTCAATTACCATTACGGATGACAACAAACAATACGTTTGGGTTGTTCAAGATTATAATAACGGACAATTTAAGTTAGTTGGTCCAAATGGAGAAGCATATAGTGCAGGCAATAAGAAAATGAGTGTCGTTGCTTCGGGTTCTACTTGGCAAATGGATAATAGTTACATTAAAACAACGAGTGGACTATATATTAAATGGGCAAGTTCTTCTGGTTTCCGATGCTACAATACATCTGGTAACAAAACAGATTTGGCTGCCGTATACAAACTTGCATCCGAAAAAACGAACGTTTCTTTGAACGCAAATAGCAATGGTAAAGCTGATGGTTCGGTTAAATATACAGTAGGTAACGCAACACCTGATGCAACCCCCTCCTGGGTTACACCAAAGGATAATACCGGTTGGATATTGAATGGCTACTATACGGCTGCATCTGGAGGCACAAAAATCATTACAGTATCTAATACTTTGGTGGCTAATACAACATATGCTGATGCTAGTAATAAATGGAAATATAAAGAAACATCTCTTACTCTTTATGCTCAATGGGGAAAAACGACGTGTGAAACTCCAAGTAATTTAGGACAGACTAGTGTTACTGCAACTTCAGCAACCTTGACTTGGGGCACAGTAACGGGTGCCGCAAGTTATACGGTGTATATCACGGATGCTGATTCGTATGAAAAGACAATAGACAATATTACAACTAATAGCGTGTTTTTAGACGACTTGTCACCCAATACAGAATATATGTGGAAGGTTACAGCCATTGGTGATGCTTTAAAAGGATATGATGATGGAGAATCAAATGACGATGGCGACTTTACAACAGAAGCTGCATGTATTTCACCGGTTACAATCAATAAAAGTGATGCCACTTTACCTGAGGGTTGCTCTTTTAGTCTAAATAAGAGTGATGGTTGTGGTGATGATGGAGGAGAATCGGTTGAGGTTACATGTTCTCCTGCTACACATTACACTGTAACGGCCGTCAACTCAACGAGCGGAACGCCGGGTGCTATTTCAAACAATAAATGCACGGTATCAGGTATAACAGCAAACACTACTATTAGTGTGACTTTTACCGAAGATACCAAATACACGATTACTTTTGCAGATAAATTGCATGGTGAAAGTGTGTCTGCGGAATCTGTTTACAGTGGCGAGACCTTTACATTCCCTGTCATTGCAGACAAAACCGCTGCCACAAGTGGCACTTGCGAACAAGTGCACTACCATTTCATGGGGTGGGTGCTCTCTACTCACGAAGGCACGATTGCTGCCGGAGATATTAAGACCGGCACAAGTGCTGCTGTTACAGCTGCTGCAACCTATTACGCCGTTTGGGCAAAGGAGGAACTTTAATTAACACTAAATATGAACTATAAAAATTTGAGCAATATGAAAAACTTAAAATCAATCTTAGCACTTCTCGTGCTGACAGTATTTAGTGTAAATGTGTGGGGTGAAACAACTGAAGAGTTGACGTCTACTGAACTTAAAAACAACATAACCAATACTACATGTGCATATTCCACCTCAAAAACATATACAGATGGAACTATAGATTATGTGTTTTATGTTTATACGGATGCTAATTCTCGCCCATGGATGCAGTTAAAAAAGGATAAGGGAGTATACATTAAAATAACAGCTCCTGAAGCAATAAAACAAGTTGTAGTAAAAATAACATCGGCTACAAATAGTAGCGGTGGCGTGACAGATATTACTAAACATACCGCATATTCCGGTCGTTTGGCCCTATTGGAAAGTGATGCTGCTGGCTCTGCGGAAATGACAGGTGTTGCTTTTACAGATGCTGTTTCTAATAACATAATGACACTTACACCATCGGGAACAAACAAAGAACTTTATTTGAAAGTTTCTACAGGTGCTCGTATTTGGGGAATAACTGTTACTTATGGTTCTTCTTGCACCCCTGGTACCGATCTTTCTATCACCAGCGCCAGCTCTGTCAAGACCGGCAAAACGATTGAGCTTGCTTCCACCGGTGGTAATGGTGGCATAGTAAAATGGAGTGTGGAGAACGGAACAGGTACTGCTTCTATCTCGAATGGCATTTTGACCGCAGGCAATGTGGGTACTGTAACGGTTAAGGCACACCAAGACCAAAATGGTCAAATTTGTGAAACAAATGCCCAGCAAGTGTTTACTATTACTCCTATCACTTTCACCGACTTCATCACCGAATGTTCGGGCGATCCGGAGATTAGTATCAATCCTATAGCCCTTACGGAATTAGGTTATGTTTATGGTAGTACAGAATCTGCCGTCCAGATCTTTACCGTTGTAGGTAGTAACTTGTCCGCAAATGTCACCGTTACTGCTCCTGCAGGATTTGAAGTAAAACAAGAGGAAGGTAATTTTGACGATGCAATAGAATTGGAACCTGCTGCCGGCTTATTGTATAAAACTATCTCTGTTCGTCTATCCACGGGCAAGACCGCAG
Organism: Paludibacteraceae bacterium; assembly: GCA_045627765.1. Lineage (GTDB taxonomy): Bacteria > Bacteroidota > Bacteroidia > Bacteroidales > Paludibacteraceae > Colicola. The sequence continues at coordinate 26,194 of JAZQOG010000042.1, forward strand.
GCGACTACGAAGGCAAGGTCACTATCTCAAGTACAGAAGTAGAAAGCAAGTCTGTTGATCTTTCTGCAACAGTTACGCCTGCTCAATTAGCACCTCCGGAAGTAACGGCAACTCCTGCTGTTCACCAAATCACTTTGAGTTGGGAGGCTGTACCAAACGCAAGCAGTTACCAACTTTCTTGGGACGGTGGCACACCCGAAACGGTTACTACTTTGTCTGTTGTTAAAGATGGTTTGACAGGTGGTCAATCCTATTCCTATTCTCTCGTAGCCGTTGGCACGGGCAACTACTCTAATAGTGAGGCTGCTGCAAGCAGTGCTATTGCAGGCAAAGAAACTTATACGGTAAACTTCTATGTAAATGGCACTTCGAATCCTGTATCCATTCAAGAGGGTGAGAAAGTTATAGACCATGCGCCAACAACTCCTGATGCATTTGATGACGACTTCCAAACCTTTGTTGGTTGGACAACGGAAGCAATCACTGGAATTGCCCCAAGTAAACCTGACCTAATCACCAATGAGACAGTTACCGGCGAGGCTAATTATTATGCAGTATTTGCAGGAGAAACATTGGGTAATACATATACTTGGCATAAAGAGAAAACGCTTCCCGATGGTAATTATTTGATTGCTGGTTATAGTAATAATGATTACTTAATGAAGAATACTTTAGTTTCGTTATATTATATTGATGCTGATAATCAAGGAGGGTCTTATGGTTCGTATGAAGAGCCGGATGAAACGAACATTTGGAAATTGACAACAACAACCGATGGTACTACTATCTATAACGAGAAAATAGAAAAGTATGTCGAGTTGTATAAAAGTGGTAATTTTTACGATTTAGGATTCTCTGATGAACCTTGTTATTTTACTGTAACAGCAGGCAATAATGTATTCACGATTAAGTCAAAAACATATGATAGTTATTATTTGGTGTTTGATCCGGATCATAGTAATTTTGCGGCTAAAAATAGCAGTAGTAACCTCTATCTTTTCAAACAAGATGTAGAAACTACCGGCTATATCACCAACAAGACCAACCGCGTCACGCTGCATTACGATGCTAATGCCGGAGAAGAGGTGATTGCCGGTGTTCCGCAAGACGCACGTATCAACAAGAACGAGGCATTTACTCTGCCGACCGACCAATTGACTCGTACCGGTTATACTCACCTTGGATGGAACGAGAGCAGTACGGCTACTGAAGCCCAAGCAACTATCACTCCTACCGAAGATGTTACTGTTTATGCTGTATGGCAAGTTAACTCTTATACACTAACTTGGGGACTCAATGGTGGTACAGTTACAGAGGAAGGCACTCCTGACGGTAGTGTTGAGTTTGGCACTACGTTGACGGCTCCTGTACTTGAGAAAACTGGATATACTTATACTTGGAGCCCTGCTGTTCCTGAAACGATGCCGGCAAGCAATTCTACTTATTCGGCCATTTGGACAGCTGAGGAATACGATATCGTCTATAAAGATGAGAATGACGCCGATTTCTCTGGCCCTACGGCTGGTCTGCCGACGACACACACCTATGGAACGGCCACTACATTAGTTAACCCCACTAAAGAACACTTTACATTTAACGGCTGGTATATTAACTCGGATTGCTCGGGTGAACCTCTCACGAGTTTGGCGGCAGATGGTTATACGGATAATATTACCCTTTATGCCAAGTGGACGGAAGACACGAAAGTTACTGTAACCTTCTCTGATGCTATTCATAATAACAATAGCAATTATCAAGAGTATGTAGATGCCGCAATCCAATTCCCGTCGATTACTGATGCAACCCCCGGCGAAGACTGCGAAGGAGAACACTATCACTTCGTTGGTTGGACTAAGGATGCGTCTAAACCTAACGAGTTGGTTACTCCTACTTCAGAAAAAGCTCCGGAAACGGATATTACTTATTATGCCGTTTGGGCAAAAGCAAGTGAAGGAGGAGAACCAACTACTGTATTTACTGAAGATTTCTCAAGTATCACAAGTGGTAACCATACATCTTCCAATGGTAGTAGTAGCAGCTGGAGTGGTAATGATAATTTTAATACTGCAAATGCCGGTTGGAATGCTGTTTACCAAGCAGGTGGTGCAATTCGTATTGGTAAGTCTGGAAAAGTGACGACAAAGAATTTAGATTTGTCGGCTGGTGAAGTAACCGTAACTTTCAAAATGACAGGTTGGGGAGATAATGAAAAGATGGTTAGTGTGCAAGTGGGCAATCAAACTGCGCAGTCTGTTTCTTGTACAAACTCAATGTCAAGTACAATGGAAGAAAAATCTGTTACTTTCGATGCGGGAACATCAAGTACGGCAGTTAAATTTACTACAACATCTTCTGTTCGCGTCTTCTTGGACGATATTGTAATTAAATGTGGTCCGAGCGTTACTTACTCCAACTACGTTACTCAATGCACGCCAACTTATATTGTGAACTTCTTCACTAATAGCGGTGATGCAGAGCCTTATGCTACGCAAAAAGTTGAGGAGGGTAGTAAAGCAACCGCTCCTGAAACAGAGCCTTCAAAAGCCGGTGCAACTTTTGCTGGTTGGTTCACTGCAAATGATGAGGCTCTTGCAGACAAGACAATTACTGAGGCAACCGACTTTATTGCTAAATGGAACTACACCGCTCCTACGATTACTGAGCAACCTCAAGGTGGCGAATATACCATTGGATCTGTTGTTACTTTGGTTGTGGTGGCAGAACCCATTACAGACGTAACCTTTACTTATCAATGGCAACGTTGGAATGGCTCTGAATATGAGGATATAACAGGTGCTACAATTTATGCTTATACTGCTCCTACCAATCAAGAATCACAGAACACTTACCGTTGCGTAGTGACTAATGGCGAGGCTTCTACTCCATCTGCTCCTGCACAAGTAATGGTTCGTCCTGCCTCCTATTGTGCAATGCCGACTATCCGCATTGACGAGTTAGGAGAAGCTACTGCCTTTATTCGTGAAGCAACTGTAACAATGGAATGCGGCAACGAAGGTGCAACGATTTATTACACCGTAGATGGTTCTGATCCCAAGGCAGTCGGAGCTAATCCAGAGACTTATACAGCTCCCTTCAAGATTGATGCGACCAAAACAATCGAAGCGTATGCTACAGCAACAGATTTAGAGCCAAGTAGTGTACAAACAAAGATCTTCACCAAGGCAACTTTGCAATCCATCGCTGTCGAGACCGAACCGAAGACCGAATACACTGCCTTGGAGCCCTTCGACCCGACAGATTTGGTTATTACCGCTACGTATAACTACGATTTGAGCGAGGATGTAGAATACGCTGGTCACGAGAGTGAGTTTACGTTTGATCCTGCTTTGACCACCGAACTCGGGGTTGATGTCGAAGCGGTGAAGATTGGTTGGGGTGAAAAAGAGACTGAGCAAAAAATTACAGTGAACTGCATCGAGATTGCTGCACCTGAGGTTGCAGAATCAAAACAAGGTAGTACGGGTATTACCCTAACTTGGTCTGCTGTTGAAAACGCTGCTTCTTATCAAGTGAAGTGGAATGGTGGTGATGCAGAAACAGCGACCTCACCTTATGTAAAGACCGGTTTGACGGATAATACTAACTATACCTACGAAGTTATAGCTGTTGGCGAAACTAATTATTGCACCAGCACGACGGGGGTTCAGAACATAACGACCAATAAAAAATCTTGTGTAAGCATAGATAATGCTCAAATCGTTAAGACTCCTGCTGACTTCTATGTAGGTGAATCCATTGAAAAATCTCAATTCAAAGTGGATAAGCATTATGACAATGGCGATGTTGTTACAGAGGCTCCTTCTAATGCAGAGATAGAGGGTGTTACCAATCCTTTGACCGATGCCGAAGTGGGTACACAAACTGTTACATTGACCTTCAACTATAAGACTACCACGATTGAGATTACTGTTAAACCTCAGCCTGTAGTAACTTGGTCTATCAATGGCAACGAAGATAACAAGCAGTCGTTTGCTTACAATGCCGCTTTGGTATTGCCGGAGGCTCCTGCTGCTCCGCAAACTTGCGCAGAAAAAACCTTTGTTGGTTGGACAACAGAAACTTATAAAGACCACGATTCTGACGAAGCTCCTGCCGTTCTCTTCACCGAAGCCGGTGACCGCAAAGTAACTGAAGATGTTACCTACTACGCCGTGTTTGCAATGGTGAATGAAGTTCCTGATGAGGTAGATGTAATTGATAATGCGGCTACTGTAGACAAATTAGGAAATACAGGAACATCAACGTGGGTGGCTGGCTTTACTATAGAGGGTTCTACAGGTGCAAAGTACTACATTTATTCAATGGGAACAAAAGACACTGAAGATGCTTTAAGATTTAATGGTAATGGTTATTTCTATGCTACGGCTACAGCAACGAGTGGTAAATACCTGAAGAGTATTACTATCAATGGTGCGGCGAATAAGAAATTTGACATTTATGCCAGCAATTCGGCTTATTCAGCAAAACCAACTGAAAACAAATTGAAACAAATAACAGTGGCTGATGGTACTGCCACATACAATTTTGAAGACAATTACAAGTATATCGCAGTCAATGGTACAGAATCTAGTTCTACGATTACTTCCGTAGAAATTGTATATGCGGGTGTAAATGAGTATAGTGCTTACTCCACCAAGTGTGCGGCTCGTACACCGGAAAAGATTGAGATTACTCACGAGGCAACCAAGACGTTTGATGTGAACGACGAATTCACTTTTGAGGGATTGGAAATAACTGCATCTTACAATACGGGTAATCCTCAAGTGGTAACTGACTATTGCGTGATTACGGCTCCTGATATGACTACTGCCGGCGAAAAAGATGTCAATATCTCTTACACAGAGAATGACGTAACCGTCTATACTTCTTACAAGATTAATGTTCGTCAACCATATTACGTAATGTACGACCCCAATGGTGCTACGACCGGTTCTGCTCCTTCTGATGCGAATAAGTATTATACGGGCGAAAAAGTAACGGTTCTTGCCAATGAATCTTTGGTTAAGACAAACAATGTCTTCAAAGGTTGGAGTTATGCAGGTGCTACTTACCAAGCTGATGAACAAGTAACCGTTGGTACAGAGGATATTACTCTGACGGCAGTTTGGGAAGAGAAAATGCCTTGCACGATTACTCTTTCGGAAAATGGCAATATCTCTACTGTAACCGATAAGTCTACGGGCGATACTTACAATTTGCCTACAACGATTACAAATAACGTTGATGGTTATGCCTTTATGGGTTGGAGCACACAAGAGATTGATGAACCTGTGGCTACTACCGAACCCGGCACTTTCTTTGCTAAGGGTGAGCAGATGACACTGACAGAAAGTGCTTACACGTTCTACGCTGTTTATGCTCGCACTTCCGGCACGTCTTCTGACTATAACGCTGGTAAGGTGACAACCGATGCCGACATCGTAGCCGGCGGGTTGTATATCATCGAACAAGCCGGTCATGTATTGAGTTCTCCGGCATCGGATAAGAAAGCACCTACAGAAGCAACGTATAAGACGAGTGGCTTATCAACGACAGAATCTTATGTCTGGACATTAGAAACTTCCACAAATGGTTTCTATTTGAAGAATATGAGTGATAATAAGTATTTGAAGGAGAATGGTGGTGACATGTCTTCTGTAACATCTAATATGTCCGAGTGGAAGTTTGCTTTCCAAACAGCCGGTTACTGGAAGATTTATGCTTATTCTTCAAATCGCTTCTTAGGATTCAATGGTGCAAATACCTATTTGTATAAAGCGTATGGTAGTGGCAACTATGATCTCACTAAAGTTAATGAACAATATGCTGCACAAATCAATATCTATCGCCTTGTAGGTGGCTATACTACCGCTCCTACGATTGTAGTTAATGGTAAGACAGTAATGGACGTTCCTGCTGACTTCCACGGCAATGTGATTGTAGAAGATGTAGGTGATGTGACTTTGAACGCTGCTACCACTTGGAAGAACTTGACCATCAGAATGGGTGCTAAAGTTAAGACCAATGCTGCGCTGACAATCAAAGACCTCTTCATTGAGACCAAGATGGGTTCAGGTAATGGTAAAGTCACTTCTCCGAATAAGAAGGGAGCAAGCGGTCAGTTGATTATTGGTGACGGAGGTAGCGTAACAGCTTCCGGTTCGGCTATCATAGAGAACCAAATCGACCCGACAGGAACGGCTACTCAAGGTTGGTATTCCTTCTCCGTTCCATTCCCTGTAAGTGCTCAAAACGGCATCTATTTTGGTGATGCAAAATTGACCAATGGTGTTGATTATGCTATCATGGAATATCTTGGCGATGTTCGTGCTCAGGGTCAATATGGTTGGAAGAAGTATAGCGGAATACTACAACCGGGCAAGATGTATGTCATCGCTGTTACTGATTCCGATTACGGCAAACTACGCTTCCAAAAAACCGCAGATGGTGCTCTTGTGGCAAATAACTCTTGGACCGCTGGTATCTACGGAGGCGGAGAAGCAACCGATGCAAACTGGAATGCAATAGGTAACCCGAACTTGGCAATTGCTCAGTTTGTGAATAATAGTGGTGCAGGTACCTTGCAATTCTATGACCACGCAAATAACACCTTTACAGTGCATGAAAAGGGAGACCTCAATATTGTGGTTGGTTCCGGATTCTTTATCCAAGCAGTTGGGGAGCATCCTAATATCACGATGAATGTAAATGAAACTACTACTCGTGGTTATCGTGCTCCTGCGGAAGAGGCAGAAGAAAAGCCGTTTGTCGCTATTCAACTCTTACAAGGAGAAGCGATGAGTGACCAAGTCTTCCTCAATGCTGATGTTAATGCAACCCTATCTTACGAGATTGGTCGTGATGTGGCTAAATTCTTTATGCAAGGTGAAGCTAAATGCGCACAAATCTACGTTCCTGCTTATGGCACGAACCTCTGTGCGGCTCAGTTCCCACTTAATGCATACGACGAGACTATGTTCCCACTCACCATCACTGCTCCTAAAGAGGGCACATACACTATCGCTGCGGAGAATGTTCCGGAGAATGTTGATCTCTTCCTTGAACAAAATGGTGCGTTGATTTGGAATTTAAGCACGAGTGCTTATGAAATCAACTTGAATAAGGGAGAAACGAAAGACTATAGCATCCGCTGGAATGCTCACTCGTCATCAACTCCTACGGGTAACAATGCAATCAAGTCTGATGCGAAGGTTCAGAAAATCTTCTATCAACAAAACATCTACATTCTCCAAGAAAATCAAATGTACAATGCCCAAGGTGTTAAAGTTCAGTAATTTAACCCAAAACTACACAAGGGGGACAAAACCTTTTGTGTAGTTTTTAACCAACTTAGAAGAATAAACACTTATTAAATTATGAAGAAAATGTATAAAAAACCACAAACAGAAACCGTTAAGGTTCAAGAAAAAGAAGTAATTCTGGATAAATTCTCAATCCCAGGATCTGATACAATGCCCGAGCCCAAAGCTCCCGGTGCTCCAATGGATCGCCAAGTCTAATAGCCGCCCCTCTTCACCCCAATCGCTTATATCCTTTACTTTAAAAGTAAATCATATAAACTTTGGTGTAACTCAATTAGTGCCAACCCTCATGGTTCGGCACTAATTTTTGTATCCATGGGGCTCAATTTATGTATGTTTGGGGTCAAAAATGAGAAAAAATGAAAAAAAAGTGTTCACAAATTTGTGAATATCAAAAAAAAGTTGTACCTTTGCAGCGGATTTAGAAAAACGGCTACAAAAACATTCAAATCTTCATGGACGTTATTTTTAAACAAATATACTTACAAGAACTCTATACGCAAGGGAAATGTAGTGACAAACAACATCGTTTCCAACCGCAGGTAGTAAACAAGTATATACGCGTCATCGACTTGATGAAAGTGTCTCAAAATGTGTTGCAGCTTACAAAATACGGCTCACTACATTATGAACACCTTCGCGGAGATAAAGTTGGTTACTCTTCTGTACGCGTGAATGATCAGTATCGTATAGAATTCACAGAAGAGATGCAAGGAGAAGAAATGATTGCTACTATTGTTAATATTACAGAATTGTCTAATCACTATAATTAATAATATAACCATGACCCAATTACCTAATGTAGATTCAAGGATGATTGCTAATAATCTGCAACCTTACAAACCCACACATCCGGGAGAAATTCTAAAAGAAGAACTTGATTATCGTGGTTTGTCTCAACGCCAATTGGCGCAAACAATAGGTGTGGCTTATTCGCAACTCAATGAAATCCTTAATTCTAAACGTCCGCTGACGACCGATATAGCTTTGCTACTATGTCAAGCATTAGATTTAGAAGCAGAGCCTTTGCTGAAATTGCAAATGGAGTACAATGTGCGCACTACGCGTGAAAACCCAACTTTTATTCAACGCTTACGCGCCATTCCTCGGGTTGCCTCTGTCGCATTGCTCTAACCCCCTCACCCCCATCGCTTATATCCTTTACTTTTAAAGTTAATCATATAAACTTTGGCGTAAATCAATTAGTGCCAACCCTCGTAGTTCGGCACTAATTTTTTGTATCCATGGGGCTAATTCTATATATGTATGGGGCTAATTTATGTACGCTTGGGGTCAAAATGAAAATAATTTACACTTTTCTGATACAAAACTTGTATATATCAAAAAAAAATAGTACTTTTGCAGCGCAAAACTGCAAAAAGTAAAAATATGCCAATTGTTATGCCTATTGAGGTACAGATACCTCCAATTTACAATGCCAATCAAGAATTGCTCCGCGAGCAGATCTCACGCTATGCGCAAGCTTTAGTTGATAACATGGCAGCTAATAGCCTTCCTCATCGTCACATGACAGCTGCACAAGTCGCGGCTAATAGCCTTTCTGTTGATGAGGCAGAAGCTCGCGTTGATGCTTTGATTAACGCTTTTTATTCTGTTAAAGCATGAGGGTCGTATTGGATTTAAAAGTGCAAGAGAAAATAGAATCGTTTTATTCTATCTCTATGACATTACACCCAACATTAGATATAGCAATCGTAAAAGCCAAGAAGAAGCGACTATTTGATGCTCTTCGCGAATTGTCAAAATACGCGACTATCTATCCTCTTGCGCGTGTTAAAAATAATTGGATTGAACAAGGATATAGAGAAATGATTTGTGAGGATTTTCATTTTGCGTTTGACTTTGTTGATTTAGAGACAGGCGAAACTATTATCTATGTCTTTGATGCCGAACATAGTTTGTTGAATCACAACTAACTCCCATCACCCCATCGCTTATAATTTGACAATATGAAAAAACTATTCTTAATGGCACTGTGTGCTTTGTCGCTTTCGGCTTGTGCGGATAATAAACAAGTCATCACCTTTGATCAACTGCCCACTTCGGCACAAACGATATTAACCCAATACGTGGACGTAAAAACTATCCTCATCGTGACCAAAGAGGACTTTGGACCTTTCGCTGATTACGAAGTATTAACCAACGACCGTTCCGAGTGGGACTTTGACGCAGACGGCTCGCTCGAAAGCGTTAAGATATACACCGGTGTACCCGAAACATTAGTGCCCGAAGTGATTCGTACTCAAGTCAACCAAATGTACCCGAATACAGTTATCACTAAATATAGCATCGACAAACGCAATCAGGAAGTAGAACTGATCAACGGCATCGAACTGACGTTCGACAAAACCGGTCGCCTCATCGAAGCCGATATAGACTAATCAATCGTTGGTAAACGCCACCAATGTGGATTCGCAATAGTCAAGAAGGTCTTTCGCCTTCTTGGCTTCTTTTTGATACTCCTGTAAAGAAATAGCAGGAGCCTGCTCTAAAGCCTCAATAATACGCTGCGCCTCTGCCAACGCCTCATCGTATGTCATTTTAGGTTGTTCCATAAACTTATTTGCCTTCTCCGTCTAACAAAACACCAATCGTATAAAACAGAATCTTCATATCCAACCGAATGGACATATTTTCCATATACACAATATCGTAATTAAGACGAGTAATCATCTTTTCGAGGGTATCCGTATATCCCACTTTAATCGGTCCCCAACTGGTCAGTCCGGGTCGGATACCATACAACAAACAGTAGTAAGGCGCGTGCTCTTGAATCTGATCAATGAAATAAGCGCGTTCGGGACGCGGTCCCACCAACGCCATATCCCCTTTTAATACGTTCCAAAGCTGCGGAAGTTCGTCCAAGCGATACCGCCTGAGCCACTTACCGACCGGCGTGATACGCGGGTCTTCGTCCTGCGTGAGTTGAGGCACCTCCTGCTCGGCATCTTGTACCATCGTGCGGAACTTCAAAATACGGAAGGGTAGTCCATGAAGACCAATTCGCTCCTGTTTATATAAGACGGGACCTTGCGAAGTAGTCATAACAGCTATAGAAAGGATGAGATAAACGGGTGACAACAACACTAATCCCAAGCTCGAAATAACAATATCCGCTGCGCGTTTGATACACAATTGAGCATCCGACATCTTCAAGGCGGAAATACAAATATAAGGCGCATCTTGAATCGTGGTAATACGTGCCGAACCGGTTAACATATCATAAGTTCTGGGAATAATGAGAATCTCCACGTTCGTGGGATAGAGCTGCTGGATCGCCAAATAAATATCATTCTCGTTGCTGTTCTTAAAATCAATAATCGCAGCGTCATAAGGACTTTGCTCGTGCTCTTGCTTAAAGGTCGCTATTTGTTCTAACGAGGTCAGTGTGAATATTCGCGGAAGGGCTTTGTGTCTTTTCCAAATATGGTAGATGACAAGTCGCGGTAGTAAACAGATGAAGAACTGTAAGCCAAAGAGCACCCCTAACGAAACCAAGTAATATTGGTATTGGTCAATGGGCGTGATATCATCGATGACGATAATGAAAAACGAAACGAGGGCAATAATAAGCGACGAGAAGAAAGTCGGAACCAGTACCATCGAAAAACGATTCTTCTCCGTTCGTAGATAATATCCTGAGAGATAATAAACCGCCAAGCATCCTAACGGATACACAATCAACGGCAACACGAAGCTAAACGCGGGAATAAGTATCTGTTCGGCATTCAACAAACGCCCTTGATACACCAGCCAACGGAAAACCAAGAAACACAACCACACCACCTCGGAAGAAAGGAGGTCTGCCAAAAGAAGGGCAATCTGTTGTTTGCGTCTAAGGGTCATTATTGTCGAATGATTTGAATGGTATTGTCTTCGTTCACTTTAATGATAGAGGACGGTTTCTTCTCCTCCGTATCCTTACGTCGATATTGGCAAATATAATCCACGGCGTTTTTTATCTCGGGCACAATCTGGGCAAAGGTCTTTGCCGTTGGTTGATTGGAGATATTCGCCGAAGTGGAGACAATAGGCTTATGCAAATGCTCGCAAAGAGACTTTGAGAAGACCTCCTCGGTGATACGAATGCCCACGCTCCCATCCTCTGCCAACAGATTAGGTGCTAAGTTACGCGCGTGCGGGTAAATAATAGTAAGGGGACGTTGTCCTTCGCTCACCTCCAACAACTGCCAAGCGGCATCGGGGATAGATTGCACATAACCTTGGAGTTTTCCTGCGCCGTCTAATAAGACAAGCATCGATTTGGCATCCGCCCGATGTTTGATTTCAAAAATACGCTGAACCGCTTCCGCATTTGTGGCATCGCACCCAATACCCCAAACCGTATCGGTCGGGTACAAGATCACGCCTCCTTGTTGTAACACGCGCACAGCCTCGCGCAAATCTTCTATATCAAAAGGACATTTCATAGCCATTGTTTTTGCTTTAAATGATAACAAAAAAAGAAGGGTTGTCATCCCGACAACCACAATCTTTACTTAACCTTAAATCTAATACCATGAAAAACACGGTGCAAAAGTACTGCTTTTTTTTCAACTGACCAAATTTTTTATGTTAAAAAGCATATTTTTTGTAATTTTGTCAAGCGTAGTTTGCAAAAAATACGTTTTTTGATAGAAAGAACAAGAAAAAACTTGCTTATTTGAAAATTTTTATGTACTTTTGCATTCGCAAAAGATTTAGAAATACATTAAACAAAATTACAAGCATATGAAAAAGATTAATTTAGCCAATTATGGCATCACCGGAGCAAAGGTGATTGCGCACAATCCTTCCTACGAGGAGTTATTTGCTGCCGAGACCCAAGAAGGTCTTACGGGTTACGACAAAGGTCAACTCACCGAGCTTGACGCAGTGAATGTAATGACAGGTGTTTTCACCGGTCGTTCGCCTAAGGACAAATACATTGTGGATGACAAACAAAGTCACAACAATGTGTGGTGGACCTCTGATGCTTACAAGAACGATAACCACCCTATGACCGAAGAGATCTGGGAGAAGGTGAAGAAGATCGCTCAAGAAGAACTCAGCGGTAAGGAACTTTACGTTTGCGACGCTTTCTGCGGTGCGAACAAAGAGACTCGTCTCGCAGTTCGTTTCATCGTGGAGGTGGCTTGGCAAGCACACTTCGTGAAGAACATGTTCATTCAACCGACCGAAGAGGAGTTGGAGAACTTCGAGCCTAACTTCGTTATCTACAACGCTTCCAAAGCGAAAGTGGAGAACTATAAAGAGCTTGGTCTGAACTCCGACACTTGTGTGGCTTTCAACACCACCACTCGTGAACAAGTGATCATCAACACTTGGTACGGCGGCGAGATGAAGAAGGGTATGTTCTCGATGATGAACTACTACTTGCCTCTGCAAGGTATCGCTTCGATGCACTGCTCCGCAAACACCGACATGGACGGTAAGAACACCGCTATCTTCTTCGGTTTAAGCGGTACCGGTAAGACCACCCTCTCGACCGACCCGAAGCGACTGCTTATTGGCGACGACGAGCACGGATGGGACGACAATGGCGTGTTTAACTTCGAGGGCGGTTGCTATGCCAAAGTGATCAACCTTGACAAAGAGTCCGAGCCCGACATCTATAACGCTATCCGTCGCAATGCATTGCTGGAGAACGTAACCGTTGCTGAAGATGGTAAGATTGACTTCGCCGATAAGTCCGTTACGGAGAACACGCGCGTAAGTTATCCTATCAACCATATCGAGAAGATTGTTCGTCCTATCAGTGCCGGTCCGGATGCACAAAACGTTATCTTCCTCAGTGCTGACGCTTTTGGCGTTCTGCCTCCGGTAAGTATCCTTACTCCCGAACAAACGAAATACTATTTCCTGAGTGGTTTCACGGCTAAACTCGCCGGTACCGAACGTGGTATCACTGAGCCGACTCCTACTTTCTCTGCTTGTTTCGGTCAAGCGTTCTTGGAGCTCCACCCCACCAAATATGCGGAGGAACTCGTAAAGAAGATGGAGAAGAGCGGTGCCAAGGCTTATCTTGTTAACACCGGTTGGAACGGTACGGGCAAACGTATCTCTATCCGCGACACCCGTGGTATCATTGACGCTATCTTAGATGGTTCGATCAAGAAAGCTCAGACGAAGACCATTCCTTACTTCAACTTTGAAGTTCCGACTTCTCTGCCGGGTGTAGATCCGAAGATTTTGGATCCTCGCGACACCTATGCTAACGTGAAGGATTGGGAGAAGAAGGCGGAAGACTTGGCTTCCCGTTTCATCAAGAACTTTGGTAAATATACCACCAACGAAGCCGGTAAGGCTCTGGTTGCTGCCGGTCCTTGCTTGGAAGGCAAAGCCGCTAAGGCACCGAAGGCAGAGAAGAAAGAGTGCTGCTGCCTCTGCGGTTGGTTCAAGAAACTGTTTAAAAAGTAATCGTGCCCTTGTGGCTAACTTTTAATAACAAAAATCCCTCCACAGCGGAGGGATTTTTTGTTTCCCGCTTAGATCAGTTAGATTTTTCTTAGCGTCGCGTTGAGTACGGATAGGGGTCTTGCATAGGCCTTAAAAGTTGTGGAGATGTTGTGACTATGTTGTGACAATGTTGTGACGACGAAGGCAAATTGAAAGTGCCAGGGACAAGGGAACGAAAATATAGGGTGCGAATTTGTGGGAAGTTGTGCCAATTCCGCCAAGGGCATTTTCACGATAATAGTCGTATATCGCTTTCAAGTGCCCCACTGCTGCATCTTGCCAAATAATCACAGCCATGATGTCGTCACTTTTTTGAGTTCTTCGTGTGAAATACCTGCACCTTGTCTAGTTTGAGCAATACCGGATGCCAATATATTATTCATCTCATCATGGCTAAATTGGCAAGGAGCTTCTGCCTGAAGCGATGTAATATAACTCATTACTCGCTCTACTTGCGTAGGGTTATAAATCATCGGCCCCATTGCATGGATAAACTGTTCACATGCTTGTAATTGAAGTGCACTCATAGTTTGTGTGTTTTTGTGTTTTGCAGTTTTGCACTGCAAAATTACACTTTTTTTTCCACATATGCAAATTTATTTGTGATTTTTAGTGATTTTTAGTGGGAGTGGAGGATTTGTTGAGGGTTCGTCAGTCCTATGATGCTGCGTAGATGCTCCGTAGATGCTGCGCTAAGGAAG
>JAZQOG010000043.1:0-29613 GCA_045627765.1 Paludibacteraceae bacterium
CCCTCAATTCTTCCAAATCTCCCACGCCGCTTTCGCTTGCTCCTCCAACATCTTGAAGCCATTGCTTATTCTGGCTCCGCGCTCCTTACCTTGTCGCAAGAACAAAGTTTCTGCGGGATTATAGATACAATCAAACAATAAATGTCTATCGTCAATGTACTCGTAAGGAATGGCAGGACACTGATTCTCGTTTGGATACATCCCCAACGGCGTACAGTTGACAATAATGGTATATTCGTGCAAGATGTCCGCTGTCAATGCAGAGTAGGGGAGTCCCTTCTGAGCATCTCGGGAGACAAATTGCGTTTTTATTCCTAACTTATGAAGGGCATAATTGACTGCTTTTGCGGCACCTCCTGTGCCTAAGATAAGGGCTTTCTTATCCGTCTTCGTTAACAAGGGCTTAATTGCCTTTGTAAATCCTATCCAGTCGGTGTTATAGCCATAATAGATGTTACCTTCCGTCATTTCGTCGTATTCACCTACTTTTACAACATTGGCTGCCCCGATTTTTTTGGCTATCGGGTCTTCCAATATGACACAATCATGTACAAAGTTTTCCTTGTAGGGATATGTGATATTAAATCCGTTTAGCTTGTCTAAGATAGTACAAGCATCTAAATTAAGCTCTTCTTCTCCGTTCTCAGTCACATATAAATCAAGTTGGAACTCTTGGTAATCTGCCAAAATATGATTTTTTTCGAAGAACTCCGTAAACCACTGTTTCGAGAATGAGTGCTCTAACGGTTTGCCGATAATGCCGTAATGTTTCGTGTGCTCTTTCACGAACTGTTGCATAATCTCTGCGGTCTTGGCAATATGCTCAATCTCCGCCTTCGTATAATGGCTCAGTTCTTCTCTAATGGCATTGCGCCGATATTTAGTGTCGCTATTCGTCGAGTCTTCCACCCAATCAATATGTCGTATATCCTTCAAATAGTGGCAGATATAATCGTGTGTGGTACACAATAGTGGTCTTATAACTCTCAACTTACTTAGACAGCCAGCGCTCTGCGCTATGCCGGTTTTCGAGGGACTGCTATTGGAGCGGACGTAATCCGGCTGTCCAATCGCTCGAGAAGGCCAGATCCCGCATAATCCGCGGATTCCTGTCCCCCTCCTCAAATTCATAATAACGGTCTCTGCTTGGTCGTTTTGGTGGTGTGCAACTGCAATAGCTTGACAGCTAATCTCTTTAGCTAACTGCTCAAACCAAGTGTACCGCAACTCGCGTGCGGCTAATTCTACGCTCACGTTGCGCTCACGCGCGTATAAAAAAGTGTCAAAGTGATTGACGTACAAACGAACATTCATCTCGGAACAGAGCGTCCGAACGAATTGCTCGTCCCGATCGCTCTCTGCTCCTCTAAGATGAAAATTACAATGAGCCACAATACATTCGTATCCTCCGCGACGTAGTACGTCCAAGAGGGCGACGCTATCCGCGCCGCCACTCACACAAACAAGCACCTTGTCTTGGGGTTGCAAAAGGGCGTTGTCTCGAATGTATTTGAGAACTCTCCTTAACATATATATCGCGTGTACGCGCGCTTATGCCTCTTCCTCTACAGCGGCTTGTGCAGCAGCCAAACGAGCGATAGGTACGCGGAACGGCGAGCAAGACGCGTAGTTCATACCGATACGGGCGCAGAACTTCACGCTGCTCGGTTCACCACCGTGCTCACCGCAGATACCCGTACGCAATGCCGGACGGATAGCGCGACCTTTCTCAATGGCCATCTTAATGAGTTGACCAACACCCTTCTGATCAAGCACTTGGAACGGATCCACTTTAAGGATCTTCTTGTCCAAGTATGCCGGCAAGAACGATGCGATATCGTCACGGCTGTAACCGAACGTCATTTGTGTCAAGTCGTTGGTACCAAAGCTGAAGTATTGAGCCTCGGTAGCAATGCGGTCAGCGGTCAAAGCAGCACGAGGAATCTCAATCATCGTACCAACCTCAAACTCTACCTCTACACCGTACTCAGCCATCACTTCTTTCGCAACTTTTAAGATGATCTCTTTCTGTTGCTTGAGCTCGTACAGAATACCAATCAGTGGAACCATAATCTCCGGCATCGGGTTCTTACCTTCTTTCTTCAGTTCGCAAGCAGCGCTGAGGATAGCGCGAGTCTGCATAGCCGTGATTTCGGGGAAGGTGATACCTAAACGGCAACCACGGTGACCTAACATCGGGTTGTTCTCTGCCAGTGAGTTAACGCGTTGTTGGATCTCTTGTACACTTACGCCCATCTCTTTAGCCATAGCCTCTTGACCGGCTAAATCGTGAGGAACGAACTCGTGCAAAGGAGGATCGAGCAGACGGATATTCACAGGGCAACCGTCCATAGCCTCAAGGATACCCTTGAAGTCAGCCTTTTGATAAGGCAGTAACTTAGCCAGTGCTTTCTCACGACCTTCAACATCCTTAGCCAAAATCATTTCGCGCATAGCCAAGATCTTCTTATCCTCGAAGAACATATGCTCCGTACGGGTCAAACCGATACCCTTAGCACCAAAGGCACGAGCTACGGCTGCGTCGTGAGGAGTATCTGCGTTGGTACGAACTTGCAGGCGAGTGTATTTGTCGCACAAATCCATCAATGCCTTGAAGTCACCACTTAATTCAGCGGCCTTCGTAGGAATCTCACCGGCATAGACTTGACCGGTCGAACCATTCAAACTGATATAATCGCCTTCTTTATAAGCTACGCCTTCAATCGTGACGGTCTTAGCCTTATAATCAACCACGATAGCACCTGCACCCGATACGCAGCACTTACCCATACCACGAGCCACAACGGCTGCGTGAGAGGTCATACCACCGCGTGCGGTCAAGATACCTTCAGCACTGGCCATACCGGCTAAGTCTTCAGGACTGGTCTCCAAACGAACCATGATTACCTTATGACCGTTCTTGTGCCATTCTTGTGCATCATCAGCGTGGAAAACAATCTGACCACAAGCAGCACCCGGAGAAGCGGGCAGACCTTGCGTAATCACTTTTGCTTTCTTCAAAGCCTCTTTATCAAATACGGGGTGGAGTAGTTCGTCTAACTTCTGCGGCTCGCAGCGGAGGATAGCTTCTTTCTCGCTAATCACGCCTTCGCGTACAAGATCCATGGCAATCTTAACCATAGCCGTACCGGTGCGCTTACCATTACGGGTCTGCAAGAACCAAAGTTTGCCTTCTTGTACGGTGAACTCCATGTCTTGCATGTCACGATAGTGTGCTTGCAGTTTTTGTTGAATACCATTCAACTCTTTGTAGAGCTCCGGCATAGCCTCTTCCATAGAAGGATACTTAGCGGCACGCTCCTCTTCGGAGATACCTTGCAGTTTAGCCCAACGGCGGCTGCCTTCGAGGGTGATTTGTTGAGGGGTACGAATACCGGCTACCACGTCTTCACCTTGTGCGTTAACAAGGTACTCACCGTTGAACAGGTTCTCACCCGTAGCGGCATCACGGCTGAAGCAAACACCGGTAGCGGAGGTTTCACCCATGTTACCGAATACCATTGCCATTACGCTTACAGCGGTTCCCCACTCGTCAGGTATTCCTTCCATCTTACGATAGAGGATAGCGCGCTCGTTCATCCAAGAACGGAATACGGCGCAGATAGCACCCCAGAGTTGCTCAATAGGATCATTCGGGAAGTCCTTACCCGTACCTTCTTTAATAGCTGTCTTGAAACGGGCTACCAATAACTTGAGTTCATCTACATTGAGATCCTTATCCAACTTCACACCACGGATAGCTTTAACCTCTTCAATGATCTTCTCGAAAGGATCAATATCCGTCTTGTTTACAGGCTTCATGCCTAATACAACGTCACCGTACATCTGTACGAAACGGCGATAACTATCGTAAACGAAGTGAGGATTGTTCGTCTTAGCCACCATTCCTTCTGCAACTACATCGTTCAAACCGAGGTTCAGAATGGTGTCCATCATGCCGGGCATAGATGCGCGGGCACCCGAACGTACGCTGACTAACAGAGGATTCTTCGGATCACCGAACTTGCAGTTCATCAACGTCTCAATATGCTTAACAGCAGCCATTACGTCGTTGTTGAGCAACTCCATGATCTTCTCTTGACCTACTTGGTAGTATTCGTTACAAACATCTGTGGTGATCGTGAATCCGGGAGGAACAGGAACACCGACAAGGTTCATCTCAGCGCAGTTTGCGCCCTTACCGCCCAGCTGTTCGCGCATCTGGGCATTACCTTCTGCTTTTCCGTTACCGAAGGTGTAAACTCTTTTCTTGTTGTCCATTTTGTTGTGTATTTAATTATATTACTTAAGAATAATTGTCGTATTTTTTCAAATTGGCTTGCAAAGTTAGTAAATTTTTTGGATATATGCAAATTTATTTGTAATTTTGCAGCGTTTTTGCAACTTTTTTGGTTTTTTGATGCGTCTAATGGGTGTAAAACAATTCAAATCACGATTATGAAATCATCTATTCTTTCCGCTTTGCGGCTTTTGTCTCTTTCTGTTTTTGTATTGCTTTGTTTTTCCGCATCGTTGAATGCGATGGACCTCTCCGGTCGGGTTGTTGATCAGCGTACAGGACAGCCGATTGCGTATACCACGATTAGTCTCCTTCAGACGGATAGCACCCTTGTTACCGGTGCCATCACCAATGATGAGGGCGAATATACGCTCACGCTTGTGCCGGTGGGAACGTATATCTTATCGGCTTCTTTTGTGGGGTATCGAACGGTTTACCAAAACGTGACTAAGAACGC
The DNA here is from genome assembly GCA_045627765.1 of Paludibacteraceae bacterium. Lineage (GTDB taxonomy): Bacteria > Bacteroidota > Bacteroidia > Bacteroidales > Paludibacteraceae > Colicola. The sequence continues at coordinate 4,758 of JAZQOG010000043.1, forward strand.
CAAGTCGGTTATTAACTTTTCGCTTTCAGAGGAAACGGAACTTCTTAACGAGGTAGAGATTAAAGCCAAGAAACCGCTTATTGAGCGTCAAATGGACAAACTCATTATGAATGTTAGTGCTTCGCCTTTTGCGTTGGGGAGCAATGGAAAAGATGTGTTAAGTAAAGCCCCCGGAGTGCGCATTGATACGGACGGGAACATCACCGTCAACGGCAAATCCGTAGAGGTGTATATTGACGGTCGCCCCAGTTATCTGTCGGGCGAACAACTGAAAGGTTTGTTGCAAGGTACTTCGGGTTCTACTATTGAGAAGATCGAGATTATCACCAACCCTTCCGCCAAATATGACGCATCGGGGCAAGGAGGAATTATCAATATCAAACTCAAACGTAATATGATGCAAGGTTTTAATGGAATGCTCGCTGCCAACTATGGTGGAATGTACTTCAAGCAACCTCATCGTTATTTCCAAAACGACTATGTTAACCTTAGCCTCAATTATCGTTCTGCCAACACGTACACTTCTGCGAGTCTGACTCAGGTCTATGCCAATCAAGGTGTTGCTTTTCAGTCTTATAGTGAGCAACCTATGGGGGAGGAGCAGATGCGTCAAGTCGCTAATCTTGATTATAATGTAGATTTTCAATATTATATGGCGCGTGTGACGCACGATTGGTATATTGACAGTGTCAACACGTTTGGTTTGATTCTTAATGTGCCGGTTATGTCGTTTGGTACTAAGGCGACATCGCCTGCAAGTGAGCCCACTTATACGCAAGTAGGGCAAACCTATCTATGTCAAACGATGACGGAGGGGGGAGCGAAGAATTACTCGCCTCAGCACTCGGCAAACGTCAATTTTACGCACGTTTTTGCAGACTCTTGTTCGCAAGAACTGACGGCAAACTTCGACTATAATCGTTTTAACTCTACCAATCGCAATTTCCAACAGAACAAAGATATAGAAGCGGTTCCGGCGTTTGCGTCGCTTCCTGCGCTCGATATCAATACGTATCAAGTGGTGAATATCTATTCCGCTAAACTCGATTTCCAGTCGGGTTTTCTGAAGAATGGTTTTGTGGAAACCGGTGCTAAATGGGCACTCTCCAATACGGATAACCTCATGAATACCGACTCTACGTTTATGGGTGGACAGACCTCTCGCACGACCAATGCTTTCGTGTATAACGAACATGTGGCGGCTCTCTATGCCTCTGTGGCTTGGCGTTTTAATGAGCACTGGAATATCAAAGGGGGGCTGCGAGGGGAATATACTTACGGTTTGGGAGATTGGAAGCAAGAGGGAATAGATAACTATAAGAACTCCCGAATAGACTTTTTTCCCACTGCTTTTATTGGTTATAACCCGACGGAGGATTGGCATTTAAGTGCCAGTTATACACGCCGTATCAAACGTCCGAGTTATTGGCAACTCAATCCGTTCCGCTCGTACTATAGTAACCATGCTTTTCAAGAGGGTAATCCTGAACTCCAACCTGAGTTTAACAACCAAGTCGATCTCAGTTTTGGCTGGAGTCAATATGTCACGTTGGCCGGTAATTTTGCTCACACACAGGAGATGATGCACCAAAAAGGGGAAGTCCTTCCTAATGGGGATATCCGTTCGGCATGGATTAACTTCGGCACGTGTACCACTCATGGTGTGAACTTAGGGTTGACGGAGGTGCCGATTGTTCCCAAGAAAAACGAGGAGGGAGAGATAGAGGGTGCTTGGTTGGCATTGACGCTGAACGTGGGTTATTTTAATTTTATCTCTCGCTCGAAGGATAACAGTTTTGTTCAACGCACGCATTTCGGGAATGGTAATGCCTCTTTGACGGCTTATTTGCCGAAGGATATACAGATTGCGGTGGATGGCTGGTATAGTGCTCCGATGACGATAGGTTACACCTATTATGGTCAACAAGGGGCGATGAACTTTGCTTTTAAGAAGACTTTCCCCAAGCAGCAACTCACGCTTGCGCTGACCGTGAATGACTTGTTACGTACTTCGAAGTTCGGTCAAGAGGATAAGGGGGTAGGTGAGGGCTATGTCAGTCGTGTCTCGCAGGAAGTTTATCAGCAGAATATCAGTATTGGAATCACGTATATGTTTGGTCAACAGCAGCACCACAAGTGGCGTAAGGTGGGTCAATCCGACGAGTCTTCTCGTCTCGGCAGCAGCGGTGGAGTAGGGAAATAGGTTTTGCCGTTAATGTATGAAGAAGATATCCTAACATAGCAATAACAATGAAAAAACGATCGAAAACTCTATGTGTGACACTGCTTTTGGGCAGTATGTGCGGCACTTTTATTTCTTGTAACAAGATGGATAGAACGATAGATAATCTGTATCAACGAATGACGCTCGAAGAGCGAGTGGCACAGTTGCACGGGCAATACTTAGGTGACTATTTCTTGCCCAACGGGCAGCTCGATACCGCTAAGTGCGAACGCGACCTTATTCACGGTGCGGGACACTTCTCTCAGTTTGCCGTTTCCGACAGGGCGACACCCGAACAGATGCGCGACAAAGTGAACACGATGCAGGCTTGGCTTCAACAGCACACGCGCATTTTTATTCCGGCTCTTTTCCACGAGGAAGTGCTGAGTGGTATAGCCGCTTATGGTGCGACGGTTTATCCTCAACAGATCGGGTTGGCTTGTTCGTTCAATCCCGCTTTGGCTCAGGTGAAGACCTATCAAACGGCAGGCGACCTAAGAATGATTGGCGGTTGTTTAGCCTTATCCCCGATGGTGGATGTGGTACGCGACCCCTCTTTCTGTCGTTTGGAGGAGTCTTATGGTGAGGACGCTTACCTATCTTCCGTGATGGGTGTGGCTTTTGTCAAAGGGTTACAACACGACAACCTGCACGAGGGCGTGGCTGCTTGTACCAAGCACTTCTTAGGTTATGGTGGTGGGGGCGATGCTCCTCTCAAAGAGCGAATGGAAGAGATCTTAATGCCTCACGCAGCGATCATGCGTTTTGCTCATAGTCAGGCATTGATGCCCGGTTATCACACCGTAGATGGGGTACAGATGGTAGCGAATAAGCATTACTTGACGGATATAGCTCGCGATTATTTGCATTTCGATGGGGTGATAGTGAGCGATTATGGTGCTATCGAGCAGAACGAGGCGGAACCCGATACCGTGCATCGCGCTGCGGCTGCACTCAAAGCCGGTAATGATGTCGATTTCCCCAGTGGGAATGCGTATAAATACTTACCTCAAGCTTTAGAGCAGGGACTGATTACTGAAGCAGATATCGAACGCGCCGTCAAAGCCGTCCTCCGCCTCAAATGTCGCTTGGGATTATTGGATAACCTTAATACCCCTACACCTCTACTCCTCTCCTCCTCTACACCCCTACTCCTCTCCTCCTCTACACCCATCGCTTGGGATCGCCCTGAGGAGCAGCAGACGTCTTACGAACTGGCGACGCAGTCGGTGGTGTTGTTACAGAATAATGGTGTATTGCCTTTGGTGGGTCAGCAGAAGATTGCTTTGGTAGGACCGAACGCGAACACGATGTGGGCGATGTTAGGCGATTATACTTACCACGCGATGCGCTATTTCTGGCAGATGCAAGAGGAAGACGCTTTTCATCCGGTTATTCACACGTTATTAGAGGGGTTGCAACAAGGGCTGCCCGAGGGTTCGAGTTTGGCGTATAGTCGCGGCTGTGACTGGACGGAAGAGTTAGAGACTACTATTGCAGAGGGTGGGGACTCGCGTGCTGAATATATGCGTAGGATACAGGGTCGTCAAGTGAAGAATGACGATGTGGTAGATAGAAAAACTGCGTTGAGATTAGCGAAGCAGAGTGATGTGATTATCGCAGCGATGGGTGAGAATGTCATGTTGTGTGGAGAGAACCGTGACCGCAAGACGTTGCGTCTGCCCGGGTCGCAGGAGCAGTTCGTGAAGGAACTCATTGCTACCGGTAGACCGGTAGTGCTGGTTATATTCGGTGGTCGTGCCCAAGTGATCTCCTCTATTGCTAAGGACTGTGCGGCGATCATTCAAGCTTGGTATCCGGGTGAGATGGGCGGTATAGCAGTGGCGGATATATTGTACGGAAAGGTCGTTCCGTCGGGCAAACTGAGTGTTACCTATCCTGCGGTCGAACTGCACGAACCTATCTGTTATAACTACGGACTGATGTCCAACGACGAGCGCGTGGCTTGGCCGTTCGGTTATGGATTGAGTTATACGACGTTTGCGTATAGCGGCTTGCAACTGCCTAACGAGGTGAAGACGAGTTCGGAGTATCTGGATTTGTCGGTTGAGGTTACGAATACGGGAAAAGTAGATGGTGACGAGATTGTACAAGTCTATCTGTCGCCAATCGATAGGTCAGCGAAACATAAACCGATACAACTGCAAGGATTTGCCCGCGTGCGTGTAGCGGCAGGGGAGACGAGACCGGTGCAGGTAAGGCTTTATACAGAGCAGTTTGGGTATTGGACACCCGAAGGGTGGATCGTAGAACCCGGGCGGTATAGGGTGAAGGACGGCGCTTTGAGCCAAGATATACGCCTTGAGCAAGAAGTAGTGCTGAAGGGAAAAACGCAAGTCAAGCCACTCAGGGAGCATTATTTAGCGGAGTAACATCAAGAAAAGTGCAAATAAATTTGCATATATCGAAAATTTTTACTAATTTTGCAGCGGATTTTGAAAAATAACACTTTTATGGAAACAAAAGACAATCAAGTAAGAGAGTCGCAAGCTTGGAGAGCTTCGAGAGAAACACAAGGAACAATCATTATTCACGACCCTAAGTACATGTAATATGCGATACATGTTAGACACATGTACATTCTTGTATTTAGCACGAGAACATGATTGTCTAGATAATGATGTTGCTGAGATTTTGCGTGATCCCAGCAACTTATTGTGCGTAAGTGCAGAAACGGCTTGTGAATTGGTACAAGGATTTAATTGTGGTAAGTTTTCGTCTAAACGATGGAAAACGAGTCAAGATTTAATTCACTATCTAGATGAATTTGGTATTCAGATATTGCCTATAGATAGGAAGGTGATTGATACCTATTCACATTTGGAGATTAACGTGGCTCAAGACCACAAGGATCCTTTTGACCACATTATTATCGCTCATGCAATGACGGCTAAAATACCTCTAATTAGTAGTGATAATAAGTTTAAGTTTTATTGTTCTCAAGGTTTAGAACTTGTATTCAATACGAAATAAACAGAATCAAACACCACCCGCCTATGATTGACCGGCAAGGTTGTGATTATATAGCCTGCGGAGGTATCCGCCGTTTCGCCAAACGTAAAATGGTAGACATCGCTCACAAGATGTAAAACGGTGAAAGGAAAGATATTTCTAATGGAAGTTAGAGTTGAATATATCAATGACAGGGACATAAAGTTGGTTCGTCCTAATGGGGAACTTGTAGCCAAACTGAGATTACAAACAGCGGTGCCCAAAGAGCGTCGTACGTCTTATGCACACTATATCAAAGTGTGGCTTGACAACGCCAAACGCATTAGAGGAACGGCTCTTAATCCGTGGCAGCAATTAGAGCACCTTAATCGCTGTATGCAGAATTATTCGGATTTTCCAAACAGTTTTGTAAGGATAGTTACAGACGAGAAACTTAACCGTGAGTATTTAGGTGCTCAATTACAAAAGTTACGCAAGCATCGTAAGATTTCTATGCGTGCTCTTGCCCAGATGTCCGACATTGATTATGGCAACCTTAGCAAGATAGAAAACGGCAAGGTCTCTGTTGGCTACGAAGTTCTTTGTCGTCTGCTCCAAAGTTTAGATGTTATTCCTGAGTTTATCCCCAAGATAGCACTTGATAAGGAAAGACTCAATGACTGATATTGTTGGTTGATTTACCAATTTACAAGCCCTCAAATTTGACAATTTGGGGGCATTTTCTTTGTTTTTGCTCGTTTTCTGACGTGTTAATTATTAAGATTTCTGCCTATTTGTTGGCCTATTTCCACGCAAAAGATTATCATTTGTTTGGAAAATGTATTTTTCTTCCCATTTTAGAGGGGGCTGTATCGTATAGTATATAAAAAAACGAACATTAAAAATTGAAGCACTATGACGAAAAACGAACTCAAAAATCAGCAAATTATTTTTTTAGACTTTGATGGTGTGATGATTACGGAACGAGGAACCGCCATCAACAAAGAGGATTTTGGCGTTACGGAAGACGAATTTGGGACCTTATTTGATGATGATGCTATGGAGACTTTGAAAGAGATTGAACAAAAAGCCTCTTTTAGCATTGTTGTTACTTCCAATCGTCGTTTTGTCGGGTTAGAGCAGCTACGGCAAATGTGGAAGAAACGCAAGTTAGCAGGTAATATCTTGGATATCACGCCTTTGCATGCTGCCGATGATGCTATCGCACATGGAGAGAGCCATCAGGGCAAGATTAAAGCCATTGAGATTAAGGCTTGGCTGCAATCACATCCAGAAGTCAAGAGATATATCGTTGTGGATGACGAACCCATTGAGGATGCGGAATTACAATCGCATTTTATTCAATGTGATCCAGTTTGGGGCTTATCCGACAAAATAGTGGAAATCACAGAAAGCCTACAAGGTACTCGCTACAAGCCAATGCCTACTCCTAAAGGTTTTAACTTGTTAGGAGAGGCAAAAAGTGTTCTGTTGGAAGACATTAAGAAAAGCGGAATCTTGTACAAGCAGATGGCTCAACTCCCTAAAATCGACATGAGTAAACCCTTTGACTTTATGGAGAAGGTTATACAGAATACAATTTTGCTTACAGAGAAGGGGAGTGAACAGGTCGCTTTGGCGTATGGGTTAGCGATGTTGATTACTATGCAAACACATGTTCTTTATCTCTATTGCCGTTTTGACGAGTTTATCGGTTTGTTGTGTTCTATTGCCATCAACCTCAAAGAAGTGGAGTTAGCGAAGATGCTAATGCGCATCATGGAAGGTACGGTGGATTTGTTATCCGATGTAGAAGACATCCAAATAATGAAAGAGTTTTACGACTTAGAAGAGGCTATTGAGGCTATTCCTGCAGCAGAAGCTGTAGATAATCGGCTTGTCTATTTTGAACTTATTTGCGAACTTCGTCGCCATTGGGTGAGACTTTTCGCAAAAAAAGAAAAATAATTTGCACAAATAAATTATTTTTTGTAATTTTGCAGAAAAATTTATGTTCAACCCTTAAATTTTTAATGCTATGAGTGAAAAAACTTATTATGATCGAACGATGAGTGAAAATTTAGTAAAGTTTATTAATGAAGAATACCCATGGCTTATCAGTTATGTGAAAGCACATAATTGTTTGGATTTTCAGACAGGACATGATCCTAAAAATGGTCGTTCTTGGTTCTCTATTTATAGAGGAACTAGTCGTGTGTTAACGATTAGTAAGGGTATAAGGAGTAATGTTAAATATAGCACGGCAGAACCATATCGAAAATTAATTGATAGTTCTTTCTTCGAAAATCCTACCGCAGAACTATTCGACAAATATTTAGAAAACATCGAGAAAGAAGTAAATTTAGCTCGCTTCTACATTGCGAATGATGGAACAAGGAAAGAGGGGTATTATCAGACGTTAATTGGTCGGCGATATACATTTGATTTGAAACCAACGGATGATTTTTTTATAATTGATAAAGAATTTGTTGTTGGGTTCAAAAGTGAAGAAGTTAAAACAAAATGGAATGAGCCAATAAAAGTAGAAAATGAAAAATTAATAGAAACGTTCAGATCAAAATATGATAAAAAGTTACCTCACAAAATCAAATCCGAGTATGGGGAATTTGATTTTTTAGGACTTACATGGAATGGTGATATTGTCATTTTAGAATTAAAGCAGGATGATGAACAAAAGACTGCTCTATCGCCAATTCAAACCCATTTCTACAAAAAGCAATTTGAAAAATTGCTCAAAGAAGATGAAAGTTCTCTATTTGAATCTGTGATTAATATGGTACAACAAAAAATAGATCTACGTATCATCAATATTCCTAGTGGTCGTCAATTACCAAAACAATTTTCAGGAAAAATAATTCCTTGTGTTGTCGTGGGGGAGAAAACATTATCACCAGAATTATGTAATAGATACAAAATTGCAAGAGATATTTTCTTGCCTGAAATGAAAGCATATACTTGTGCTGAAGTAGGAGACGGCACGCTTATCCCATATTGTGAACTAGAAGTTTAATACTATGACCATCACCATTTATCGCGGAAATCAGATAGGAGGCTGCATCACACAGATTGAATCTGCCAGCGGCTCCAAGATACAAATCGACTTTGGTTCCAATCTTCCTGGTAGTTCAACACCAGACTGGACAGATGAACAAATCAACGAGATAACTCAAGGCGTTGATGCTATCTTCTATACCCATTACCACGGTGACCATATCGGTTCAATGCATCGCGTCCCACAATCTATTCCTCAATACATGGGAGAAGGGGCAAAAGCGGTTAGTCTTATTAAAACGAACGCACTAAGAAATGACAAACAATTAAAAACATTGGAAAGAACAAAAACATTTCAACCTGAAGATGTTATCTACTTTCCTTCCAAGGATAATTATGAGATTAGCGTTACTCCGTATTTTGTGAGCCATTCCGCTTTTGATGCCTATATGTTCTTGATTGAATGTGATGGAAAACGTATTTTACATACAGGTGATTTTCGTGGGCACGGGTACTTGAGCAAAGGATTATGGAAAACATTACGAGCCAAAATTCATCAAGTCGATGTTCTGATTACAGAAGGTACGATGCTTAGTCGAGGAAAGGAAGAGGTTGAACATGAAAATACCATTGCTAAACGAGTCGCTAAAATGTTAAGAATGCCATCAGGGAGAAATAAATGCTTCTTTGCCCTTTGTTCATCTACGGATATTGACCGTTTGGCATCGTTTCATAAAGCGTGCAAAGAGACTGGGGCTGCCTTTATTTGCGATAAATATCAAAAAGAAGTTTTAGATGAGTTCACTAAACGAGCAGGTTCTAAATCGGACTTATACGATTTTAGTGATGCGTTTGAATGGAAAGGGTGCAATTTCAAAACGCAACTAAACAATGGTTTTATTCTACCCGTTCGCGCTAATAAGTACCAATTGAACACTATCAGCCACTTACGTTATTATTTCCCTCACGCCGAATTGATTTATTCAATGTGGGCAGGCTATTATAAAGGGACTACAGAGCAAATCAACGAGGACGTTGTGGCAATGCGTGAAGCATTCAAAGATCATGTTTATGACTTACATACATCTGGACATGCTACAGGCAAAGACCTGGCTAAAGTTTGTTCTATCATTAAGCCTCGGTTAGCGATTCTTCCCATTCATCGTGATCAGAAAAGCGACTATAAGTTATTGGATATTCCGCAAGAACTAAAAAATCGTGTTTATATCAAATCTACCACTGTGGATGATATCAGCATAAACTTTCGAAAATAGTCTTTTAAACACTATGATTATTACAACCACGCCGACCATTGAAGGTCATACCATTAAAGAGTACAAAGGACTTGTATCCGGAGAAGTTATCTTTGGAATGAACTTTGTAAAAGACTTCTTTGCTTCCATTCACGATGTGTTCGGAGGTCGTTCCAACAGTTACGAGAAATCTATGATTGAGGGACGAGTAACTGCCCAAAAAGAAATGGAAGAACGCGCCAAACAAATAGGCGCAAATGCCATCGTTGGTGTTAACTATGGTTACGAGACGATGGGAGAAACAAACTCCATGCTGATGATAGCCATTAGCGGAACCGCTGTCGTTATCGACTGAAAGGCGGTTGAAGGAAGCGAGTTTGTGTCGCGCATTCTTGCGCGAGGGATACCTCCCCTCTCCCAAAAAAGTCCCAACAATGTCCCAACAATGTCCCAACTTTTAATACCTATCCAAGACCTATGTGAGTAAGGTTTTTTAGCCTCTAACTCCGCGTGATTACCGCGTGATTTGGGCGTGATTACCGTGTTCGTCTAGGAGGGTGTAAGGAACAAGCCTGTCCTGTGCTGCGAGCATCCGCAAGCGGAATTGAAATGGTCATGACCAAATGACCATTTCCTTGTAATACGCTGTTTGATAGTTTGTTATTAAGAAACGGTCAAATGGTCATGACCATTTCTCTATACTTTTGTAGTGTTTTCCCGTTTTTACGAACACCGTTCGGTAATATAATACCCTTTCCCTAGATACGGTTTTCCCGTTTCATCGGGACAACCATGCGGTCAGCTCACGTGATTACCCTACAGAAGTCTTTATGAAGACCGTACTTTTTAGTCATAACGGCTATCGCCTCTTAAAACTTCCAATAGAAGACAAAAAATGCTTATTTAGATAGGTAAATCTATCTATTTTGCCTAAAAAATACAAATAAATTTGTATATATCAGATTTTTTTTGTAATTTTGCAGCCAAATTGTGTATAGCGAAATTATGTATAGAAAATCTTTTATTATTTTAATGCTCGCGGCGGGTATATGCGCGCAGGCGAAGGCAGATTTACTGAGTGAGATCTTGACGAATAAATGGGCAGCAAAGACCGTTAAAACCCGAGTGATGGATAGTATTTTGAATGCAGGCAGTGACGAGCCGGCTCCGCGTTGGTCGTTAACCTACGAGAACAAACAAAAACGCTTCCGTCGTTCGTTTGAGGCAGACTATTTCATTGTAGATAGCCAAAAGAAAACGCGCACCCATCTAAGTGACACGATTGTACGCGATGCCGTTCTCAGTCCGAACGGACGGTATATCGCATTTATCAAAGGCAATAACCTCTATGTCCATAAACTCGATTATGGCACCGAGGTGGCGGTGACGACCAATGAGGATCCCGATATACTAAATGGCGTAGCCGATTGGTTATACGAGGAGGAGTTTGGTTGTACCCATTTGTTTGAGTGGGCTCCGGATAGCAAGACCTTAGCTTTCGTTCGTCTGGACGAACACGCTGTCCCGACTTTCACTTGGCAGGAGATGTTAGATAGCGTTTCTACCTATCCTGTCAATCGCTCGGTTCGTTATCCGCGTGCAGGAGAGGCAAATGCCAAAGCTACGGTGTGCTTATACGATCTGCAATACAAAGATATCAAGACCATCGAAGTGGGCGAGGTGGAGTATATCCCTCGTTTGCACTGGAACGGCGATCAGTTGATGATACAGAAACTCAATCGCGACCAGAACAAGATGGAGGTGCTGTCGTGCAATCCCAAATCGACGGTGTGCAAACTCTGGTACAAAGAGGACTGCAACGACGGTTGGGTCGATTATGCGGACTTTGACGAGTGGCAATGGCTCAGTAACGGAAATGTGGTGGTAGTGAATAGCAAGAGCGGTTGGCGTCAAGCGTACCTGTATTCAAAGCAAGGCAAGCAGTTGCAACAATTGACCGAAGAAGGTAAAGACTTGATGAAAGTGTATGGTTATGACGAGAAAAATAAGACACTCTACGGTCTGCTCTCTACAGAGATTGGCACACAAGTGTTAGGCGGAATAGGGTATAACGCAGATAAGAAAACGGGAATGCACACCTTGTATTTCTCGAAAGACCTGACACGAATGATTGATCGTTACGAAGACACGGAGACTCCGTACCACTACACGTTATACGAGAAAGGGCGTAAGGAGTGGAAAGAAGTGGAGGCAGAGGAGTTGGCCGTTGTCAATCACAAGAACGAACAGTTAGCCGAACGTTGGCAAGCGTTGGGACTGAATAATATGGAGTTCTTCACGTTCACTACCGAGCGCGGAGACGAGATCAACGGGTGGATGATTCTGCCACCTGAGTTCGACGAGACGCAGAAATATCCGGTAATTATGTTGCAATACTCGGGTCCGGATAGTCAGCGCGTTCTGGATCGTTGGAAAAAGAACTGGGAACACGCATTAGGCGAGATGGGATATATCGTGGTGTGCGTCGATGGTCGCGGCACAGGCGGTCGCGGTTGCGAATGGCGTTTCGCTACGTATATGCGTTTGGGTCAGAAAGAGGCAGAAGACCAGATCAGTGCTGCTCATTGGTTGCAGCAGATGCCTTACGTAGATGGAAGTAGGATGTGTATCGGTGGTTGGAGCTACGGTGGTTTTGAGACATTGATGACGATGAGCCAACCGAATAGTCCGTTCCGTTGCGGTTTTGCTATTGCTCCTGTGACCGATTATCGGTTATACGATAGCGGTTATACCGAGCGTTTTATGCGTCGTCCGCAGGTGAACGATTTGGGCTATGCAGGCAGTGACTTGAAAGCCATGGCAGGCAAACTGAAAGGAAACTTACTCCTTATTCACGGTTTGGCAGACGATAATGTGCATTGCCAGAACACGTGGCGATACGTGGAGGCGCTGGTGCAAGCCGGTAAGCAGTTTGAGATGCAAATTTATCCCGACGACAACCACTCGCTACGCAAACCGGCGAACAGAGAGCACATGCATCGCCGTTTAGTACAATTCTTAGAAAATAACTTACAGCAATGAACTTAGGTTATCAAATACCGACATTTTTTCAGTGGCTGATGCCTATATTTACTTGGCGTCGCCGTGACCCTAAAGTAAAGGGGAAAGGGGTCGTCTATCTCACATTTGATGACGGTCCTATTCCCGAAGTAACCCCTCAACTGTTGGAGATACTGAAAGAGGAAGGTGTCCCCGCTACGTTCTTCATGGTGGGCGAGAACGCACAACGCTATCCCGAGTTAGTGGATCAGGTGCGTTACGGTGGACACAAAATAGGAAATCACACTTTTCACCATCTCAAAGGCTGGGGTAGAGGAACGTTGTCCTATTTGGAGGATGTAGATAAATGTGATATGTTGCTCGGCGGTACGCGTCTCTTCCGCCCGCCGTACGGCAGAGTTCGTATCAATCAGATTCTTGGACTCAAACGCCGTGGCTATACGGTGTTCCTTTGGGACGTGCTGACACACGATTATAGTTCGATGATGAGTACCGAGGCTATGGCGCGCGTGGTCAAAGAATATACCCGCGACGGCAGTATAATTGTTTTTCATGACTCAATCAAGTCGGGTGAACGAATGCTCAAGGCTTTGCCCGAGATTATTCATTGGTTAAAAGATGAAGGATATACGTTACATTCTTTATAGTGGGTTGGCACTGTTGCTGATAGGTTGTGCGAACCGCGGTATCGGTCCTCAAGGGGGACCGAGGGATACGATACCTCCGAAATTAGTGAAGGAGGAGCCGCTCAATCGTACCACGAACTTCAATGCTAAGAAGATAGAGATCAGTTTTAACGAGTATATCCAAGGCGATAAAGTGGCGGAAAATGTGCTTATCTCTCCTCCCATGCGCGAGACACCCGAGATTAAGTTCATTAGCAAACGTGTGACGGTTCAGTTGATGGACACGCTGCTGCCCGAAACCACTTATACCATCGACTTTGGTAACGCTATCTGCGACTTCACTGAGAAGAACCCCCTTAAAGGCTATCGCTATGCTTTCTCTACGGGTGAGGTCATCGACTCGATGTCTATCGAGGGAAAAGTCATCAATAGTGAGGACCTCAAACCGGCTATTGGCATCATGGTGGGTGCTTACGCGAGTGAGGCAGATAGTGCGTTCGAGACACAACCTTTTGACTATGTGGCTAAGACCGATAGTTCCGGTTATTTCCGTATTGATAATATGCGCCCCGGGATGTATAGTATCTACGCGTTGCAAGATATCAGTCGGGACTATTTCTACCAACCCGGTGAAGGACTGGCGTTTGGACATCGAGCGGAGAGCCGATGGATAAAGGAACAAGCGCCCAAAGGGCTACAAAGGACAAAGGATAGTTTGGTGGTGGATAGCCTTATAGTGGATAGTGTTGTAAATGATGAATTGAACCGCGAGCAGAGCTCGCTGAATGATGAAATGATGGATAGTGTAGTAGTGGATAGCACTATTGTGGATAGTAGTTTGGTAGAAAACGAGGAGCGGGAGTTACCCGTGATGTATTTCTTTAAGGAGGAGAAGACGCGGTTGTATTTCCAACGAGCATTGAGAAACGAATCCTATCAGATGCAGTTCTTGTTTGCCGGCAAGCGGGATAGCCTGCCTACTTTCAGAGCCTTGCGCCCATCGGAAGTGGACTCCTCTTACAACGATAGCAAATACGTGGATTGGATGCCTTATTGTCGTTGGTCGTACAATAAGACGAACGATACCATCACCGCTTGGCTGACGGACTCGGTGGCAATAATGCAAGATAGTATTTTTGTGGAGATAGGACACTACCGAACCGACTCGGTTTATGAACTAGAATACGTTGTGGATACGGTCAAATGTATCTATCGCGCTCCGCGACTGACGGAGAAACTGATGGAGGAGCGTCGTCAACAATGGGAGAACAGAAAAGTGAAGGTGGAGTCGAACGCCAAAGGAAACTTCGGCTTAGACCAACCCGTGATATTAACTTTCGCTATGCCGATAGACAGTATTCAAAAGGATAGTATCACGCTCTGGCGCAAGCAGGACTCGACCTATCTGCCTCTCGAATATCAGTTACAACCACTAGACGATATAGGACTCAAATACGAAGTCGTCTATGCTTGGAAGCCGGAAGGAGCTTACGAGATTCGTATCGACTCGGCGGCGGTGCGAGATGTCTATGGCAAAGTGAATAACAAGACGGTGGTACAGTTCAAACTGCGTTCGGTAGAGGAATACGCTACCTTACTCGTCTATGTGAACGAATCCGACGTACCTCTGCGCTTGCAACTATTAGAGAAAGATAAAGTGGTGCGCGAGGAATCGGTGAAGGAAGGCAAAGCCTATTTCAATCATCTTGAACCTAAGACATATACGATTCGTATCTATAAGGATAGGAATAACGATGGGCTTTGGACAACCGGCGACTGGTTGCTCAAACGCCAACCCGAGGAAGTGTTCAACTACGAGAAAGAACTACCCCTTAAGGCGAATTGGGATTTTGAAGAAACCATTGTTTTGCCTAATAGTTGGGAGTAGAGGAGTAGGGGAGTAGAGGAGTAGGGTGATAAGTTAATTATAATTAAAAATAAATATGACAAGTAAAGAAATTAGACAGTCCTTCTTGGACTTTATGGCATCGAAGGGGCACACAGTCGTACCCTCCGCGCCGATGGTAATCAAAGATGATCCCACATTAATGTTTACCAATGCGGGAATGAACCCTTGGAAGGGTATCATCTTAGGCAATGACCCTATCGTTCACGCTCGTGTGGCAGATAGTCAGAAATGCCTTCGCGTCAGCGGTAAACACAACGATTTGGAAGAGGTGGGACACGATACGTATCACCACACGATGTTTGAGATGTTAGGGAACTGGTCGTTTGGCGACTACTTCAAAGCCGAAGCTATCGACTTCGCTTGGGAGTATATCGTGGATGTACTGCATATTGATCCCGCTAACCTCTATGCTACCGTGTTTGAAGGCAGTCCAAGTGAAGGACTGGATCGCGATAACGAGGCTGCGGCAATCTGGGAGAAACATCTGCCTAAAGACCACATTATCAATGGCAATAAACACGATAACTTCTGGGAGATGGGCGATACCGGACCTTGCGGTCCTTGCTCGGAGATTCACGTGGATAGTCGTAGCGAAGCGGAGAAAGCGAAAGTGCCCGGCAAAGACCTCGTGAACAAAGACCATCCGCAAGTGATTGAGATATGGAACCTCGTGTTTATGCAGTATAACCGCAAAGCCGATGGTTCGCTCGAAGGGCTGCCCAAGAAAGTGATTGATACAGGAATGGGCTTTGAGCGTCTGGTGCGTACAATGCAAGGCAAACAGAGTAACTACGATACCGATGTCTTCCAACCGATGTTACAACGCATTGCACAAGTCTGCCACTGCGCTTATGGTAAGGACGAGAAGACCGATATCGCGATGCGCGTCATCGCGGACCATATACGAACGATTGCTTTTGCTATCACCGATGGACAACTGCCAAGCAACGAGAAAGCCGGTTACGTCATCCGTCGTATCCTGCGTCGCGCCGTTCGTTATGGCTATACGTTCCTCAACCAACGCGAGGCGTTCCTCTATCAACTCGTACCCCAACTCATCAGTGACATGGGCGAGGCTTATCCCGAACTGGTAAGAATGGAAGCGCAGATCACGCCTGTCATCAAAGCCGAGGAAGAGGCTTTCCTGCGCACATTGGATAAGGGTATCAGTCTGCTCGATAAGTTGATGGCGGATGCGCGCAAGGCAGGTAAGAAAGAGATCTCGGGTGTCGATGTGTTCACACTCAAAGACACTTACGGCTTCCCGCTTGACTTGACCGAACTGATCTTGCGTGAGAACGATTTCACTACCAACGAAGCCGAATATAACGAGGCACTCAACCACCAAAAAGAGATGGGACGTAACGCCAATAAACAGGAACTGGGCGACTGGGTAGTGGTGACGGACGACACCGAAACGGAGTTTGTGGGTTACGACGAACTGAGTTGCGAAACCCACATTGTCAAATATCGCAAAGTCAACCAAAAAGGCAAAGACCATTATCAGATTGTACTCAGCAAGACCCCGTTCTATGCCGAAATGGGTGGTGAGGTAGGAGATACGGGAGAGTTGAGATTCGAAGATTCGAAAGATCGAACAATCGAAGTATCGAAAATTGCTATCATAGATACGAAACGTGAGAACGGTTTGCCCGTGCATATTTCGCTAGAGAATCCGGAGGCATTGGTAGGGAAGACGATTATTGCGTCTGTAGATGCAACGCGTCGTCAAGCGATTGCTTGTAACCACTCGGCTACCCACCTTGTTCACTACGCGTTGCGCGAGGTGCTCGGCAAACACGTAGAACAGAAAGGTTCGCTCGTGACTCCTGAGAGCTTGCGTTTTGACTTCAGCCATTTCCAGAAAGTGACTCCCGAAGAACTGCGTAAGGCGGAGCAGATCGCTAACGAACTGATTCGCGCTGATTATGCGCTGCAAGAGAGCCGTCACACACCTATTGCTCAAGCTAAAGCGATGGGAGCGATGGCACTGTTTGGAGAGAAATACGGGGACGATGTGCGCGTGATTCAATATGGTCCAAGTATCGAGTTGTGCGGTGGTTGCCACGTGAGCAGTACCGGTCGTATCGGCTCGGTGCGAATCGTGATGGAAACCAGTGTGGCTGCGGGTGTGCGTCGTATCGAAGCCGTCACCGCGAAGGCTGCGGAAGAGGTTTATGCGCAAGAGAGTGACCTGCTGCAACAAGCTCGTTTGGCATTTAATAACACGAAAGACCTGGTGGGCAGTATCACCAAACTGCAAGAGGAGAATGCGGCTCTCAAGAAACAACTGGAAGAGGCGCAAGCTCGTGAGAATGTCGCCAAAGCCAAAGAACTGCTATCGAAAGTCGAACAACTTGATAACCTCAAACTGCTACGCCTAACAGGAAATTATCCTGCTACTTTTGCGCGTGACTTAGTGCCAACGTTGCAGGCCGAGTTTGATAATGAGCGTTTCGCTTTAGTGGCTGCTACCGAGTGCGAGGGTAAACCCAGTCTGACCGTTTATCTGAGCAAACCGCTTATCGCGGAAGGCAAGAGTGCGGGGACTATCATCAAAGCCGCGGCTTCGTTTATCCAAGGCGGAGGTGGTGGACAAGCGATGCTCGCCACCGCAGGCGGACGCAACGCGGAAGGACTGCCGCAGGCGTTGGAGAAGATGCTTAGCGAGATAAACTAGACAAACTAAATAATGATGAATTGGATAGATAAATTTCAAGCAATCTTGCCGAGTACGAAGTGGCCGGCAGCGGTGCGTAAACCTCTGCGGTTTATGTTGATAGGTGCAATCGGGATGTTTGTGCAAGAGTGGTTTTTCCGCCTCGTGATGTGGCTGATGGATAACCCCGTAAAAGATACGCTTTGGTACTACGTTGCCTTTGCGTTAGGCTTCATCTTAGAGATGATACCGAACTATTGCTGCACGAACTTCTACACGTTTGGCACCCGTCCTACGTGGAAGAACGCAGGCGGATTTACGTTAGCGCGTGGTATCAACTTAGCTATACAAATGGGTATCTTACCACTTGCGTTGCACTTGTTACCGAATGCGAATAATACCGTAATTACGTATATTGTTATCTTCGTAGCCGGTGTGGTGAACTTCCTCATCCAACTGTTGTTCTTTAAGAAAAAGTAAATAGTAAATGGTAAATGGTAAATGAATATGGTTTACAAAGCACATATTATTGACACGCCGACCAAAGACGAGTTTAGGATTATTCCGAACGGATATATCCACGTGACGGAGGACGGAAAGATTGCAGGCGTTTATGCTCAGTTACCTGCCGAGTTAGCGAATGAACCTGTCACTGACTATGGCGATAAACTGCTTATTCCTGCTTTCTACGACTTGCACGTTCACGCTCCGCAGTACCGCAACCTCGGTTTGGCATTGGACTTGCCATTGCTCGAGTGGTTGGAGACCTACACCTTCCCCGAGGAGAGTAAGTTCAGCGACATCGCTTACGCAGAGCACGTCTATCGGCGTTTCGTTCATGAACTCTGGATGCAAGGAACGATGCGTAGTAGCGTCTTTGCCTCCGCCCATCCACAAGCTACCATCAAACTGATGGAGATCTTCCGCGAAGCAGGATTAGGGGCTTTTGTCGGTCTGGTCGGAATGGATAGGAACTGTCCGGAAACGGTACAGAACACCACCGAACAGGTGCAGACGTTCCTCGAGCAAGTGGCTCAAGAGAGCGACTCCCTCGTGCGCCCGATCATCACCCCTCGGTTTATTCCTACTTGCTCGCGTGAGATGCTCAAGATGATGGGTAAGTTAGCAAAGAAACATAATTTGCCCGTCCAAAGTCACCTCAGTGAGAACAAAGCCGAGATACGTTGGGTACACCAGCTTATGCCTGAGACTATCTGCTATGCCGATGGTTACCGCAAATACGGTCTGCTTGGCGACACACCGACGCTGATGGCGCATTGTTGCTACACCAAAGGTATCGAACTGAGGATGATTAGGCGTCATCACGTGATGGTGGTTCACTGTCCTACCTCGAACTGTAACTTAGGCTCCGGAGCCGCACCGATACGGCGTTTCTTGGATAACGGCATCCCAGTGGCATTAGGCACGGACGTGTCGGGTGGACATAATATGTCTGTTCTGCGCGTGATACAGTATGCTATTCAGACCTCTAAGTTATATCAGATCTTGACTCCTCGCAAAGAAGCGTTCCTCAAAGTCAGTGAGGCGTTTTACCTTGCCACTAAGTCCGGCGGCTCGTTCTTCGGGCAGTGTGGCTGCTTTGAGAAAGGATACGACTTCGACGCGCTCGTAGTTGATGACGCTTACCTCAATCACGAGAAATACGAACTCAACCAACGCATAGAACGGTATATCTTCCTTGGCGATGACCGCGACATCAAAGTGCGGTTCTGTGCCGGAAAAGAGATTAAAGAACCTAAGTTATGAAGCAACTGATTGTACCTCAACATAAACGACTGAGTTGGTATCTTGCTACCGAGGAGTACATCGGAAGGCAGACCGACCGTAAAGAGGAGATTATCTTCTTTTGGTGGGTGCGCCCTACGGTTATCTATGGTCGGCACCAAGTGCTCGAAAACGAAGTAAACCTCGCCTATTGCCAAAGTCACAACGTAGATTTGGTGCAGCGTAAGAGTGGGGGAGGCTGTGTTTATGCCGACGAAGGGAACTTAATGACCTCGTTTATCTCACCCTCTCAACACAGCGAACAAGTCTTCCAGCAGTACCTTGCAACGATGGCGAGTGCCTTGCAGCAGTTAGGCGTTGATGCTGTCACCACCGAGCACAACGATATCCTTGTACAGACCAACGAGGGCACGCATAAGATCTCCGGCAACGCCTGCTATGCCTTACCCTCGGGAACGATTGTACACGGGACGTTATTGTATAATGTTGATTTTGAGGCCTTGCAACAAGCTATTACGCCCTCGCAGGCCAAACTGGCTAAACACGGTGTAGAGTCCGTTCGCCAACGGGTGATGAACATCGAGCCGTTAGTGCAAGTGGCTAATGTAGAAGAACTGAGTGAACAACTCGCTAACGAATTATGCGACGGTCACATAGAACTGACCGCCGAAGATATAGAAGCTATCAATGAAATTGAACGACAAAACTATTAGAGCCTACCACACGGGAGCTATCCTCGCCGTCACGGATTGGTTTACGATTGTCCCCCTCATCGAAGGTGTTGGGTGCAAGACCACGAAAGGTTGGCAGTTGGACTATACCGACCGCAAGAACGTGGAGCAAGATATCCGCAAAGGCGCGTTGTTCCTCACCAACCACCGCGATATATGTATGGATCCGGCGTTCCTGAGTATGATGGTTCGCAAGCGGTACGGTATCCGCCCGTTCATCGCGATAGGGAATAACCTCTTCGGCAAATGGTGGATAGAACCATTTGTGCGATTCAATCGCTGTTTCGTGGTTCATAGAGGAGGTACGCCTCGCGAGTTGATGGAGCACTCACTGGTGATGAGCCATTATATCCATCGCTTGCGCACGCGCGGTAAAAGTATATGGATGGCGCAACGCGAAGGACGTGCCAAAGATGGTAACGACCTCACGCAACCTGCTATTCTGAAGATGCTGACTATGCACTCGGACTCATTCTTAGACGCAATAAGAGAACTGAATATCTGTCCCGTCTGCCTCAATTATGAGTACGACCCGTGCGACTATCTTAAGGCAGCGGAGATACAACTCAAGCGCGATAACCCCGACTGGAAAAAGTGCAAGCAAGACGACTTGACTTCGATGCACACAGGTATATGGGGACAAAAGGGTAGAGTGGTGTTCCGAATGACGGAGAGTATCAACCACTGGTTAGATACGGTCGATTTGAGCACGCTCACGCGTAACGAACAGGTCCTCGCTGTGGCACAACAGATAGATAAACAGATTCATTCGGCTTACGAGATTTATGAGCGTGGCACGGAATTTGATAAATATATCGAGAGTCGGTTGGCGCTCATTGATATCCCCAACAAGGATGAGGCTTTCCTCCGCGCCAAACTCTACGAAATGTATAATAACCAAGTAATCAATCATTCAAATTGTAAATTGTAAATTGTCAAATGGTAAATAAATTGTAAATTGTCAAATGGTAAATGATATGAAACGAGCTATTTTCCCGGGGAGTTTTGATCCCTTTACGATAGGTCACGATGACATCGTGCAGCGTGGTCTAAAGATTTTCGACGAAGTGATCATTGGTATAGGTCGCAATAGCCAGAAACACGAGACGTTCCCTATTCGTGAACGCGAGGCGGCTATTCAAAAGATCTACCAAGACAATCCGCGTGTCAAAGTGAAGATTTATGACGGGCTGACTTTTGAGTTTGCCAAAGCCAACGATGCGCAGTTTATCCTACGTGGCGTGCGTGGAATGGCGGATTATGAGTACGAGCGTAACTTGGCGGAAGCGAACCTCCACCTTGGTGGAGTAGAGACGATTCTGCTCTACACCCGTCCCGAGTTGGCATATATATCCTCGTCACTCGTTAGAGACCTTTGCCAGTACAACCAAGATGTGTCGGAACTTGTTCCGAATAAAAAACAACTATAATGAAACATCGTTCAGTCATATTACTTTCACTTTCACTAGCCTTAACGGCGTCACTCTCCACTCTCCTCTACGCCGAGGACCGCACCTTCACGATTGATAAGAACTTGAGTATCTACTATGATGTGTTGCGGCAGATTGACATGAACTATGTCGATACACTCAACTATAAGGACCTCACCGAGACGGCTATCAATGCGATGCTCAAGAAGATTGACCCTTATACCGTCTATTATCCGAAGACCAAGGACGACGAGCTCAAGATGATGACTACCGGCAAGTACGGCGGCATTGGGGCTATCATTCAACAACGCCCTGCCAAAGGCAAGAAAGCCGATAAGTCCGATAAAGACCGTATCACGATCATCGCTAACCCTTACGAGGGCAAGCCGGCGCAGAAGAATGGCGTTCTTGCCGGGGATAGGATTATCAGTGTCAATGGTTGGGAAACCAAAGGTCAGGAACTCAGTGAGGTCAGTGACCACTTGCGTGGAACACCCGGAACGACGGTCACGCTGCGTCTGGAGCGCGAAGGTGTGAAGAAACCGTTCGAGAAAACCCTCGTTCGCGAGGAGGTGCGTATTGACCCTATCGAATATAGCAAACTCTACCAAGACTCTATTATCTATATCTGCCTTCGCGAGTTTACTACCGGTTGTGCCAACGATTTCGCTAATGAACTCAACCGCCTCGTTCAGAAAGGCGGCAAACGACTGATCTTCGACTTACGGGGCAATGGCGGTGGTATCGTCGATGAGGCAGTGAATATCCTCAGTAACTTCGTGGATAAGGAGACGGAAGTGGTTTATACCAAAGGCAAAATCAAAGCCTATAACCGCAGTTACGTCACCTCCTCTTATCCGGCTTATCGTACAATGCCTCTTGTGGTGCTGGTGGATGGTAACTCCGCTTCGGCGAGTGAGATTGTCAGCGGTAGTTTGCAGGACCTACAGCGTGCAACGCTTATCGGCGAGCGCACGTTCGGTAAGGGATTGGTGCAGAACGTGAGACCGGTGGCTTACGATGGGCATTTGAAAGTGACGACATCGAAGTATTACCTTCCTTCGGGGCGTTGTATCCAAGCCATCGACTATGCCGATAGGCAGAAAGGCAAAGAACTCAAGAAAGACACGGCAGGAGGAATCTTACCCGACATTGTCTTAGCCGATAGTCAGAAAGTGGATATCTCTTATACCCTCTATGTGCAAAATATGTTCTTCGACTATTCGGTGCGTTATCACCGCTTGCACCCTGCTATCGCGCCTGCCGACTCGTTCACAGTCAGCGATGCCGATATAGAGGACTTTTGCGCATTCCTTGACGAGAAAGAGTTTACGTACGAGACCGAGACGGGTAGGTTCTTCAAAGAGATGCTGAAAATCGCAGAACACGAAGACCTCGATTCGGCAACGATAGCGGAACTCAAACGCTTTGAACCCTCTTTGCAGCCAAACTTCCGAGAGGCGATAGAGCGTCATAAAGACGAGGTCAAACTGATGTTAGGGGCAGAGATTGTGGAGCGTTATTACTTCCAACGAGGCAAGTTTGGGTATATGCTCCGTGACGACAAAGTCCTTTCCCGTGCTATAGAAACAATAAGCAAATAATCAATTCATCATTTCATCATTTCATCATTTCATCAATTCATCATTATGAAGAAATCCCTGATTTTATCATTAGTCCTCACGCTCAGCGTAGGATTATGCGCACAAGACCCTGAGAAAGAAACCAAACAAGATTCCGGTTTCGTGTTTACAACCATAGATAGCGTAGCTATCACCTCCATCAAAGACCAGCATCGTAGCGGTACTTGTTGGGCGTTCAGTACCATCAGTTTCATTGAGTCCGAGCTCTTGCGAATGGGCAAGGGTGTTTATGACTTGAGTGAGATGTTCGTCGTTAGTAAGACGATGATAGATCGCGCCGAGTATTGCGTTCGCATGTACGGAGATGTTAAGTTTATGGTAGGCGGAAGTGCTTACGATGTTATCTATTGCTTGAAAAACTATGGAATGGTTCCTCAATCCGTAATGCCGGGAATGCGTTACGGCGTGACCAAAGCAGACACACTGCCCGTTCATGGCGAATTGGCTGCGGTAGCGAAAGGGTTCCTCAATGGACTTTATGGTCAAAAACGTCTTACTCCCGTGTGGAAAGAGGCTTTCCAAGCGATTTACGATACTTATCTTGGACCCTGCCCGACGGAGTTTGAATATGAGGGTAAGACCTATACTCCTCAATCGTTTGTTAAGAGTTTAGGACTCAATGCGGACGACTATGTGTCGATTACTTCTTATATCCATCATCCTTTCTATCAGCGTTTTGCGTTGGAGGTTCCCGATAACTGGCGAATGGACGAGATGTATAATGTCCCGATGGATGAGATGATGCGTATCATTGATAACGCGATTGCTAATGGTTATACCCTTGCTTGGGGGGCTGATGTCAGTGAGAATGGGTTTACGCGCAAAGGTATCGGCGTGGTGCCTGATGAGGATAACGGAGCCGACTTAACGGGAAGTGATATGGCTAAGTGGCTGAATATGAGTACCGATAAGAAAAAAGAGAAACTGACGGAGAAACCTTTGCCCGAGAAAGAGATTACGCAAGCGATGCGTCAGCAGGCGTTTGATATGTGGGATACTACGGATGACCATGGAATGCAGATTTTCGGTACGGCTAAAGACCAGAACGGCAAGCGTTATTACATGGTGAAGAACTCGTGGGGAGCAGTCAAGAGCGATTATCACGGCATTTGGTATATCAGTGAAGCGTTCATGAAATACAAGACGAACGATATCCTCGTTCACAAGAACGCCATTCCCAAAGACATCCGCAAAAAATTAGGGCTCTAAGGTCCTAATTTTTTTGCCCTCTGCCCCTCTGCCCCTCTGCCCCTCTGCCTAACTTCTCCCCTTTTAGGGGGAGGTCGGGTGGGGGATTTCCTCCCCTCTGCCTTCTGCCTCGGGTTGTTCTTGGGTTATTGCAGGGTTCTTCTTGGCTTATTCTTGGGTGTGCAGGATACCCTACAGACACCCTTCTTTCTACTATCGTTCTACTACCGATGCACCCCTTGCGCATTTTCGGTAGTGAGAGTGGGTTATTATCTCTCACAGATTTCACAGATTCCGCTGATTATTCTTTTATTATTCCTCCTATTTATTTATTCTTGGATTGTGAGTAAACTCCCATCCATCAAATAAATCAATAGTAGGGGCTGGTTCACTTCGTTCACCCGCCGTGTCTGCTACGCATCCACCTAATAAAAATTCCACAGATGGCGAGGTGAGGACTCC
>JAZQOG010000044.1:0-35101 GCA_045627765.1 Paludibacteraceae bacterium
ATTTCAAAAATTATGCTCAACCGATTTTGTCTAAGTCCCTTACGATAGATTTTAATAGCGTCGCGACTGGTATTGCTTGCAAGGATTACGCTACGCGAAGAAAATCTTTACGAAAGTAGATGCAAAAATCTTTTGGACGACTTCTTTTTATTCGCCCGATGGGCGAGAAATCTATAAAAATCTATTCCAAAATCTTTACTAAAAATCTTCTCTGCATTCCGTCCATCCGCCCATCCGCCTTTCAGCCCTACACTATCTGCGTAATATATCCTTATGATAATTTATTATTACGATGTGCTTTGCACAGCGTGGAAGGTGATGTCGGCTTGCCGAAGGAGCCTTCCTTTTACTTTTTAGTTTTTGTTAGGTTATGGGAGCTCGCTCTCGATAACATAACGAAAATAAAAAGGAATAATAAATTATATATAATCTGCGTAATCAGCGGGAGATCTGAGAAATCTGTGGAATCTGTGAGAGCTATTAAAATTCCTTACTGGTGCTGGGGTTTGAGTAGATCATTGACCGTCTTGACGGGATTAAAGGTAGATACGGGCACTTGTACGAAGATCGTGTTCCAACGCGACATCGCACCATTCCACAACCCCGGCAGTTCAAGTGCTTTCAGTTCTTTTCCGTCTTTCGACTTTGACGAGATAAACCCGGTCTTCTCATCTACAAAGTCGGGTAGGTGATAGGGCTTGCCGTTCTCATCCTTAATAGCGCAAACCAAGTCCACCGGATTGAAGTGCGTCGATTGTGCCATCAGTGCCTTATCCGCTATCTGACTGGATTCAAGTATCTGATTCGTGATACGCCCATCTTCCTCTTTGACAAGGAACGGTCCGCCACCGGGCTCGCCGGTGTTCTTCACTACACCGCACACACGGATGGGGCGACGCAGTAACGCTTTCTCCTCCTCGCTCACTGTCGGGTCTTGCAGACGAGCGAACACGCGGGCTTGCTCTTGTACCAGCACACCGGCTAAGACTTGTTTATAGTGAATCGTATCTTTCTTGAGGCGGTCGGGTACAACATTGTCGATGTTCTTAACAAACACCACATCCGCATCGATGTTATTGAGGTTCTCTATGAGCGCTCCGTGCCCACCCGGACGGAAGAGCAAACGACCGTCTGCCGTACGGAAAGGTGTGTTATCCGGATTAGCAGCTAAGGTGTCCGTCGCTAGCGACTGCTCGGAGAAAGAGATATTAAAACGTACCTTATATTTATTCTCTAACTTAAGTAAGTTCTCCGCCACATGTTGACGGAAAAGAGGTAGGTGCTCGTGACTGACGGTGAAGTGCAGATTCACTATCCCATTGGAGGCAGCATAGAGCGCACCTTCTACCAAATGCTCTAAGGCAGGCGTACGCGCACCATCGCGGTATTTATGGAAGAGCAGTAAGCCTTTCGGTAGCTTCCCGTAAGCCATGTTTTCCAACAGGTAACGCACAGCCTCTTGACCTTGCTTGCCCTCTAATTGGGAACCAAAAGCGAAGTCGTTGATGTGCGTCAAGAACTCTGTGATGAAGGGCGTCTCGATACCATTGTCAAGGTACTCGAACAGGTTCTTAAACATTCGCGAGGCGGCACCCGAGGCAGGCACGAACTTCACCACTTGGTGTCCCTCTTTTAGGTAGTTCTGCCAGTCGGCAACGGCTTGCTCTTGTTCCGCTTTAGAGAGAACGACAATCCCTTTTTTTGTCGAGGCAGGAGCGACGATGTCGAGGTTAGGAAAACCCTCTTTGAATGCCTGTAACTGTTGTTCGGCCTTACTTACATTAAGACCATGTTGCTCTAATTGAGCGATGTCTGTGGGTGTGAAATTCATAATATACTTTTTTTGTGCTGCAAAGGTACGACTTTTTTTTCATATATGCAAGACTTATCTGTCTTTTTTATAAAAAACAAGTTTTTTAACCAAAAAGTTATTTTTTCTTGCGCAATCCAAAAAAAAGTATTATCTTTGCAGCAAAATTTTGTATAAAATGAAAAAACAAGCACTTATCTTGGCTTGTGTGATGGCTTTTAGTAACGTTATTGCACAAACTTTGCCACAGGGCGCTCTGCCAATTTTGATTGGGGCGTATATAACCCCATCACCAACGGAGGCAACCAACCCGGCTTATGGCGAACGTTGACAAGAGAAGAATGGGAATATCTGCTGAAAGAGGAGAACCACCCTCATGAATGGACAACCATTGAAGGTCAGCAGGGACTTAAAGTGATGGCGGACGATAAAGAGAACTTCCTTTTCCTTTATCCGAATAATACCTTAGTTTGGCCTGCTGATGGCGATACGGGTTCGATGTATAGTTTACGTGCTTATTTCAAGATTAACCCTTCGGGACAATCCGCGAATGCTCCTTTGCAGCAATTTGCGCCACGAATGGTGATTCGTCCTTCTTCTGTACCGACTGCTCTTGAACAATCACAAATCACCAATCACCAATCCCAAATCAAACTCCTTGAGAATGGGCAGTTCATCATTATTCGTGAGAACAAAGAATACAATGCTCAAGGACAAATTTATAGTGGAAAGTGAAAAAACGTAATATCCAAGCAATATCAACTAACGTAGCAGTTCGTAGGATGTACGTAGGATGTGCAGTGCGTCTCATTCGGTAGCAGTTCGTAGGATGTACGTAGGATGCGAGGTGAATTTTTACTTCTTTTTAGAGATTTTTCATATTTTTATTTGGTCATATCAAATATTTTTTGTAATTTTGCAGCCGATATCGTTTCGCCAAACGTAAAATGGTAGACATAACGGAATCCACGCAGGGTGAGGGGAGGGTAGTGTCCCTCTTGCGTAACTCGCCTAAGTGCGATTTCGGGACATAGTAACTCGCGAGAAAGTTGGTGTTGTACCTCAACAATCCCAAACTAATCGCGAACGGCGTTTACTAACGCTTGTTATCGACTATTGAAACCTGAGAAATTTCAAATATGCATTTCGAAAACAAGTAAGTGGTAGATGTCCATGGGTGTATGTATGCCTATGTTTCTCTGCATAGGTCGTTATACACGGCGTGGATTTCTAAAGCTTATTCGAATGCATGGGTTTTCTCAGGACCTCAATAGCGGATAAGCAGAGCAGAAATCCGCGTTTTTTATTTTTGTATTTAAACGATGAAAAAACGAAGCACGTAAGCGCCCGCCTACGTGCTTTTTGTATTGGTAGCAGTCTATAGGATGTACGTAGGATGTATAGTGTATGATAAAAATGATAAAAGTGATAAAAAAATGGCAACCTTATTTTCAAAATTAAGAGAATTATTGCGTCGTGAATCCCCCAGCGAGCGTTATGAACGCCTATGTTACGAGGCAGAGCAAGAGGAAAAGAAGGCAGAAAGAGAGAAAATATGACGAATCAAATTACAGTCACATCACCATTGTTGCCGGACTTGGACGAGTATAACCAACTCCTCCAGGACATCTGGTCACGCAAGTGGATAACCAATAATGGGCATTATCACCAAGAACTTGAGAAACAACTCTCTAGATATCTTGGTGTACCTTATTTGTCTCTATTTACCAATGGCACCTTACCACTCATTACGGCACTTCAGGCACTTGGTATCCGTGAAGGTGAAGTGATTACCACTCCCTATAGTTTCGTAGCAACAACCCATTCTATTTGGTGGAATAAATTGCGTCCAGTGTTTGTCGATGTAGATCCCGATACCGGTAATATCGACCCTGATAAGATAGAGGCGGCTATTACGGATAAGATAGTGGCTATCATGCCAGTTCATGTCTATGGCTGCCCTTGTGATGTGGAGAAGATTGATGCGATTGCCAAGAAACATAATCTCAAGGTCATCTATGATGCTGCCCATGCCTTTGGTGTGACTTATAAAGGAAAGAGCATATTGGAATGGGGCGATTTGAGTACACTGAGTTTCCACGCCACGAAGGTGTATAACACGATTGAGGGTGGAGCAATGGTGATGCATAGCGCGGAAATGAAGTACGATGTAGATAACCTCAAGAACTTTGGCTTCCGTGGGGAAACGAATGTGGTGGCACCGGGTATTAACTCGAAAATGGACGAGATGCGTGCCGCTTATGGTTTGCTGAATTTGAAGCAAGTCGATTGGGCAATTGAGCAACGCAAACGCGTTGCAACGAAATATGTGGAGACATTGGATGGGGTAAAGGGAATACGAATATTCCCGTATATTAAGCAATCCATCATTTCATCATTTAGCGAAGCGGTTCAATCCATCATTCCTTTTAGGTGGAATTTTGCCTATTTCCCCATTTTGATTACCGAAGACTTTGGAATAAGTCGAGATGCCCTCTATGAGAAGATGAAGTCGCAAGGTGTTTTAGGTCGCCGGTATTTCTATCCGTTGATTACAGACTTTGAACCATATAGCCAATATGAAAGTGCTAAACCGGATAATTTACCAGAAGCTATAAGATTAGCAAAGCAAGTCATTTGCCTACCAATGCATCCGTATTTAAGTGAAGATAATGTGAAACAAATATTAGAGAGTATTGTAAAATGAACTCATTCTATACAAAAGAAGAATTAAGTATATTAGGACTTAAATCTTATGGCGACAATGTCTTAATAAGTCGAAAGGTGAGTATTTATTCACCGCAAAAAATTTCCGTTGGAAATAATGTTCGTATAGATGATTATTGCCTTTTAAGTGGAGAGATAACATTAGGAAATAATATCCATATTTCTGCATATAGTGCATTGTATGGAGCGATGGGCATAGAATTTAAGAATAATAGTGGTTGTTCTGCACGAACGACAATCTATTCAGCAATGGACGACTTTTCAGGGGATTATTTAATTGGACCAATGCAGCCTGAAAATAAAACTCATGTAACAGGTGGAAAAGTAACGATAGGCGAGTATGTGCAATTAGGTGCGCATTGCTTGGTCTTCCCGAATTTGACAATAGGTACAGGTTCGGTCGTAGGAGCATTATCTTTGGTGACAAAAGATATTCCAGAATGGGGAATATATGTAGGAATACCTGCAAAATTTTTGAGAGAAAGAAGCAAAAATTTAGTAAGTTTATCTAAATAACGTTTGAAATTATGAAACCATTAGTTAGTATTGTATGTATAGCATATAATCATGAACCTTATATTCGTGAATGCTTGGAAAGTTTTGTCGCACAAAAAGTGACTTTTCCGATTGAAATTTTAGTTAATGATGATTGCAGTAAGGATAACACAGCAGTTGTCATTCACGAATATGAGGAGAAATATCCGAATATATTCAGGTGTGTATATCAAAAAGAAAACCAATATTCAAAAGGTGTCCATCCATGGTTTGATATTTTATTTCCAATGGCACGAGGAAAGTATATCGCCCTTTGTGAAGGTGATGACTATTGGACAGACCCGATGAAGTTACAAAAACAAATTGATGTATTGGAAAAAGATGAAACTTTGGTCGGGTGTTATACAGATTATTGTCATGTAGATTCAAATGGTTATCAATATTATGAAAAGAGCCGTAGCGTTATTGCTGGTAAGCAAATAGGTCGTATTTCATTGCGTGACTTTTTTGATAATAATACAGCCTATCCTACAGCCTCTGTTGTTTTTAGAAATGACCATGCGGAAGAGGTTAAGCAAAAGACTCGTCACATGAAAAATCCTTTTTTAGGTGATTGGGTGCTGTGGATAGCGCTACATTGTTTTGGCGATTTCTACTATCTGGATGAAGTAACCTCTGCATATCGTTTTAATCCGACATCAGTAACTCATACCCAATGGGTGAAAGATAGAGTAGGAAGAATTAAAATGGAGTTTGACTTGCAACCACGTATCGCAGATGTTTTACCCGAAGAATATGCCGATATTGCAGCCGATTTGCGAAATACGAATTGGACATGGTTACCATTGGCGAAAGCTTATTATAAGAATAAACAGTATATTCGAATGATGGGAGCTTTGATAGTATATTTTGTCAAAAATCCATGTGGAATAATCCCATTATTGAAGAAAGTTTGGCACAAATTATTGAGGAAATTCAAGAAATAGAAATGCATTATGACCATGTTTAAGTTAGTCACAAGAATCAATCCAAATTATGTTATTTTTGTTACCCTTGTATTGGCAATAGTTGCGAAATGTATACTATTCCAGTTTCTTGTGTTTGAGACATTAAATTTAGACTCTGTCGTAAGTATTTTTAAATTTTATGGAACAGCTTTAGCTATTTCCATCTTTTTATCAAGTTTTGTGTTTATCAGCAAGCGCCATTGGTGGACTATTGTTCTATTATTATTGATTGATTTGTGGGAATTAGCCAACTTAACATATTATAGAGCTAATGGAGCCTTTATAAATATGGATGCAATCTTAATGGCGGATAATATGGATGGCTTTTGGACAAGTGTAATTACATATTTTTCGTGGAAATCGTATCTTCCGTTTTTAATATCAATAATCTATGTTGTCATCGTATATTTTGTTCCGAGCTCATCCAAACGCCAATGGAAATGGTTTATAACATGTATTGTATTGTTTTATCTCTTTTTCCCAGTTCGACAATTTAAAACTTGGCACAATAATATAGACAATCTTAAAATAGAGAGTACTAATACCGGAATAAAATATATACTAGAAATTTACACACCATTGTTTACTCCTTATAAATCTGTTCTTGGAAAAGCTTATGTCTCATATATTAGTGGAAGCAAGGCGCAGTGGGAAGAAAAATATATCCGTGAGGCTTCTATTGTTGATTATTTTTTCGCTATGATATGGTTTGAGGCGGCATACATATATCATCAGAATAGGAACACTGTGAATGAAAAACAAGTTTTAACTCAAGAAGATATGATAGTGCTGTCTAATTGCCTTCAAAATATTGGAATTAACAAACCCAATACCAACTTGATTATTATTTTAGTTGAAAGTTTGGAAAGTTGGGGAATAGAGTATCAGTGGGATGGAGTTTATGCTATGCCTTGTTTAAGAAACTTACTACAGAATGAGCATGTTTTTTATGCGGACAAAATAAAATCACAAGTTAAACATGGTGTTTCGGGGGATGGGCAGATGATTGTTAATACTGGCTTGTTGCCAATTTCAAGTGGGGCAGCTTGTCGAATATACGGAGATAATACATATCCAAATATTGCTCATTATTATCAAACGTCTATTACTCTAAATCCCTCTGCCGGAGCATGGAATCAGTCTGTTGTTAATCCTAATTATGGCATCTCCGAATTATATGAATCTAGTGATATGAGGAATGATATTTCTGTGTTTCAAAAATTAAATGAACGACTTGAAGAATATTCTCAAAGTGAATTTATAATGGCTATAACGGTTTCGACACATACTCCTTTCTCTTTGGCTAAAGAGGTCGATTATAAAACAGATAAGGATATGCCTGAAATACTTTCAAATTATATCAAGTGCTTGAATTATACAGATGAGCAACTGGGAAAGTTCTTGGATAAATTTTTATCAACTCCTCAGTGGTCTAAATCTACAACACTTGTTATCACAGGTGATCATACGATTTTTAAACAAATGTTATTGAATGAATTTAAGGATTACGCATCGGCGAATAATCTACTCATCAAAAATGGGAAGAATTATTGTCCTCTTATTATTTTCTCTCCAAATATTAAGGAACCAATAAAATGTGTAGATGAATGTTATCAAATGGATATATTTCCAACTATAATTAATGTTATAGGATGTGAAGATTATTATTGGAAGGGTTTGGGGATTAACCTTATGGATTCTTCGAAAGTAAGAACTATCTCTGAGCAGCAAGCATACGAACTTTCTGATAAATTAATACGTACAAATCATTTTAATTCTTTATATGAGTGAAAACAGATTAAAATATCTTGATTTAGCATCTGGAATTATGATAATCTGGTTGCTATTATATCACGCTTTATATCCGATGGTAGGCGATAACATCTCTGGCAAGATTCCATTTTTATATTTTTTTATGCCATGGTTCTTCTATAAATCTGGAATGATGTTTCATTTATCAGAACCAAAAGAACTTATAAAGAAAGATTATGCTAAGTTAATTTGTACATTTATTATTTGGTCGATTATAGGATATGTGTTTTATCTATTATGGCATGGGCTTAGATTACATGATTTATCTTTTAGAATAGCGTTATATTGCCCAATAAGATCATTTATTTTAGGTGGGTCCGTTCCTATAAATACAGCTTTGTGGTTTTTGCCGGTATTATTTTTAGTTAGGCAAATAGCGAATTATGGTATCTCTAAAATGCATCCATTATGGATGGTGCTTTGTGGCATAATATTGACAGCCATCACGTTGACAATAAGAAGTCGTTTCTTTCCCTTTTGGTTAAGTAGCGCTTGTTGGGGATTATTTTTCTTTTGTAGTGGCTATTATCTAAAAGATAAAGCTGAAAAATGGTGGGTCATACTTATTGCTGCTATTGTGTTTGTTGGTTCATATTTTACCGTGATTCCTTCTGTGTATAGCGATAATTCTCCACAATGGCAGAATTTTATGTTGTGGCTTCCCGCATGTGTTTGCTCATGTATAACATTTAACAACATTTGTCGTTGGTTAGAAAAGGGTATTGATAGAATATGTCACGGGAAATGGTTCTTTCCCATCTTCTCGTATGTTGGTAAAAATTCAATGACATATTATGTTGGACATTATATTATTTTTAAATTAGGTTTTGATCTAATTGCGATATTCAAGGAAGAATGGTATGGCTCATGGCAAGGACTCTGCATCGTGATAATTTGTTACGCAGTTATTTTAACATCTTTGTCTATAATATTTAATTGTAGGATGCGGCGTGTCAAACGACAAGCATTGCATACTTAAGATAAATCATAATAATCTATATCCCAAACATAAGATCAACGGATAGGGTGACTCAGTCAACCGAATCGGTCGCTGTAGGGGCGTAAAATGTAAGTTTTTTGTACGTTTTTTGGTGAAAAACTTGCGTATGTCAAAAAAAAGTCGTACCTTTGCGTCACGAAACGCAAAATCAGGTTATATGTCTTCGAGAGCTTTCATATATCAACTTTCCAAATTAGGTAAATCAATCTTACCTAAAGGTGCTCATTTGTGGTTATATGGTTCTCGCGCCCGTGGAGATTCTCATAATGATTCCGATTGGGATTTGCTAATCTTATTAGATAAAGAGAAACAAGAGTTGTCTGATTTTGATAACTATTCTTATCCTTTTATTTATAAAGGAGCATTAGCAGATCAAGTGGTGTCTGCACACATCTATACCAATAAGGAGTGGGAAGGAATGTCTTTCTTGCCGTTCTATAAAAATGTTGAACAAGATAAAATTGTATTAGTATGAGTCTTACAGCAGAAGAACGCACTCTCATCGTCTCAATGGAGATAGAGAAAGCGCGGAGAATCTTTTCGGAATCAGATGTTTATGTGCAGAATGAATTATGGAGTACGTTGGCGAATAGACTTTATTATGCTGCTTTTCATGCTGCCACAGCATTACTTATCCATAATGGATTGCGTGCGGGTACACACCAAGGAGTGCATGTCTTGCTTTCAAAGCATTTTGTAAAAGAAGGCATTTTATCAATAGAGGAAGGCACAACATTCTCTCGTTTGCAGACAATGCGGGAGCGCGGAGACTATAATTGTCTTATAGATACGACAAAGGAAGAAATTCTTCCGTTTGTTGATAAAGTCAAGTTTTTTATTGATAAGATAGAATCATTGATAAAATCATAATATGATAAAAAATCTCTTCAAGCGGTAATATCAATAGCGATATTGCCGCTTTTTTGTGCGGAACAAACTGCACAACCTATATCCCAGACATAAGAACAACGGATAGGGTGACTCAGTCAACCGAATCGGTAGCGCAGCATCTACGGGGCATCCACATAGCATCATTGCCTCTACGGCGCCATTACATGACCAGAGGGGCTATATTTGCTATTAATGCATACAGAGGTATATCTATTACGATTTCTCCTTTTTGATATGGTGCAAGTGATGTCCTAATCACGTATTGTGGATGATTCTGTGCCACATATATTCCAATAGATTTTGCGCGAAGATGTCGCTCTGCTTTAACCTCTAACGGAAGAATGTGCCCTTTGAGTTGTACTACAAAATCCAGTTCCGCAATGCTGTCATCCGGTGTCCAATAGTGAATGTCTATATCTGATAAACTTTGTAATTCTTGTAATACAAATTGTTCAGTTAATGCTCCTTTGTATTGTTGAAAAAAAGCATTCCCTTGTATCAACGTTTTAGAATCTAAGCCTGCCATCGCTCCCAGAAGACCTATATCGACTATAAATAATTTAAACGCATTGATATCTTCAAACCCTTTGAGTGGTAGTTCTCCTGCCCTTACACGTGTGACCTTGTATATTAATCCGGCATCGCAAAGCCATTGAATGGATGTTTCAAAATCCCTTGCTCGCGCTCCGGTCTTTACAGCAGAGTAGATAAATTTACGATTTTCCTGAGATAATTGTGCGGGAATAGCATCCCATAAAAGTAACATCCTTTGTACAATTTCTTTAGGTGGGTGTTTACTAAAATCTTTGCGATAAGAAGATAAAATCTCTTGTTGAACACGCCGAACCGCTTGATAGTCTTGCTGATTTATATACGTTTTGACGGCTTCCGGCATTCCTCCCACAAAGTAATATTGCCTAAGTAGGTCTATATATTCGGACGCAAAAGCATTGATTGCAATATAATCATGACTCGTCAGTATTGTGGATAGCCCTTCTTTTCCTATTGCGCATAGGAACTCTTGAAAGGATAGTGGATATACTCGTAAAAATGACACTTTCCCGACAGGAAATGAGTCGTCTTTGTGATCAATAACACCTAATAATGATCCTGCTGCAATAATATGAAGATTTGGCATATCCTCATAAAAATATTTGAGGGACAATAAGCCTCTTCTTGCAAATTGAATCTCATCCAAAAATAATAACGTCTTACCTGGAACTACTTTTTTCCCGCTGATGGATTGAATAGCCATAATTATGCGTTGCAAGTCAAAGTTGTTCTCAAATAAAGTACGAGCTTCTTCTATGCGCTCAAAGTTGATTTCAATGAAGTTCTCAAACAATTGAGTACCCAATTCTCGCGCTAACCATGTTTTTCCTGTTTGTCTTGCTCCTTCTAAAATTAAGGGTTTTCGAGTACCATCAGTCTCATTCTTCCAAGCAACTAATTGGTCATAAATAAGTCTTCTCATCTTATGAAAGTTTAAATTCGGCTGCAAAATTACTAAAAATAAATGATATATGCAAATAAACACACGTTTTTGCGACGATTTTTTGCTAAATAACACACGTTTTTGCGACGAACTATGCATATTCAGCATCATTGACAAGCAATTATAACGACCTATATTCGTTCAAGGTTAGAGGTCGGAATCCAGCCAACGTGGTTGCCTACGTGGATATTCGACCAATCGCCTAACGTCTCGTCAACAGTGACCTTCGTTCCTTCATGCAACGTGAAGAGTTCCGTCCCACTGCGGTCGGGAGAAGCTTTGGCATTGACTATCCCCTGCGTGATGATAGCCTCTTGACGAAGCGTGTCGCGACGATGGAGCGAATGCGCATTGAGTCCCATGATGATAGCAAACAATAACGAGATCCAAGCAAGGTGAAACGCTGCTTTTCGGGCGGGGAGGGGTAGGGGAGTAGAGGAGTAGAGGAGTAGGGTAATAAGCATCACACACCAAAAAACAATCGATAAGATCAACCAAGTCGATTGCGTGAGTTGGTTGCGAATGAGGGTTGCCCACGAGGAGAGGATGAACGTGTTATCCTCCACATTATCAATAATCTGCGTCTTAGCGAAAGCTAAGTTGTGCCGGCAGTCTTTATCTCGCGGATTAAGCCTAAGACTCCGTTCGTAAGCGATGATGGCGTGCGACAAGTCCCCTTGCTTGAAATACGCATTCCCTAAGTTATAATACACATCCGCACTCGGAGCCTCTGCAATACATTGTTCGTATAACTGCACCGCCTGCTCGTAATCGGCTTGCTGGTATAGTTCGTTCGCCTGTGAGAAAAGCGTCGCTAAAAGAATTAAAAAGAGTTTCATAACTTTTGATTTTCGAGATTATTGATGAGTTCAATGGTTTGGTTATAGAGGTCCTGTGCCTCCTGCGTCGGTTGAGCCGAGAGAGAGGTATAACGCGCTATCTGCGTGGTGGTGATCACTTCGTTCACGGTGGAAATAAGCGTCTCACTCACCTGTTTGGATTGCAGCACAGAAGCGATATTCTCCTTATTGAGTTCTGCCGTTTGGATACGCAACCGGTCGCTGAGGTATTGCCACAAAGCACGCTCTAACTCCTCGTAGAAATGGGTTAGGTCGTTGGCCTTGAGTAACTGTTCGGCTTGACGCAGACGCTTCTGCGCTACCTTATTGGCTTTCTTATACCTTACGTGTGCCTCGTTGGCGTGCTCCTTAGCGTATTTGCGGAGAAGGAAGAAAGCGAGGAGGGCGATGGCTAACGGCAATAAATAGCCGTATAAGACCGCTGCGCTGAAGGACCGGCTTCGCCTGAAAGGCGGAGAGGCTGAGAGGCGGTAGTGTGGATATAACGGATGTCCGTGCCGAGGTGGTGGATGTCTTCTTTAAGGACCGCACTACGTGCTGAAAGACCGCCTGCGGCTGAAGGACCACCTTCGGCTGAAAGGCCGAGAGGCTGAGAGGCGGAGAGGTCTTGTCCATCACGGGTGACATTAACTATATACTCGGGCGTGGAGAGCGTCTTATAGGCTCCCGCCTGTGTGTCGTAATAAGCGAACTGAATAGACGGAATAAGATACTGTCCTGCCGCACGAGGGATAGCGAGGTACTCAATCGACTTCGTACCACTGGCTCCTTGCGCGGTATTGCGGAAGTTATTCGTCACCTTCGGATCGTAAGGCTCAAACCCTTCCGGCCAATCGATAGCAGGCGTCTTGATGAGTTTCATGTTGCCCGAACCTTGGATGTCCATCTTAATGGTGAGGGCTTCGTTAACTTTGAGGCTGAGAGGCTGAGAGGCGGAAGGGGTGGCGGTGAGCTTGAACGTGCCGACAGCACCGGAGAAACCTTCTGGTTTGCCCTTCGGTAAGGGACGCACGTGGATGGTGACACCCTGCGCAGTGAGCATTTGAGCAACGTTGGTATAGGAACCAAAGAAGTCGTCAAAGATACTGCGTACTTGAGCTCGGTTTTGTACACGAAGAACCGCCTCGAAATTAGCGGGGTCAATCTTAATGTCTCCACTGTGTTGGGGATAGAGAACGGTCTTATATAACACCGCCGATTGGTAGTTGCGCCCGTTATAGTGTTCGAGTTCGGTCTGTATCTCCTCGTTCTCCAGCTCCTGTTTGAGGAAACCTGTAAACTCGGGAATCTTCGTGTTATTAGTGAACTGCGCCACATCGACATCCGCGAAATAGAGCTTATAATATAAATAAATAGGCTCCTGTTCGGTGACGGTAGTCTTGGAAACGATAGTGCGAATGAAGATGTTAGACCCTTCCTGACCTCCCCTTGAAGGGGAGGAAGCCTGTTGTTCTCCCCTTTGAGGGGAGTTAGAGGGGTCTTGAGGTTGATTGGGAGGGAGAACGGTGATTTTGAGACCATTCGAGTGGTAGATCTCTCCACTGACCGTAATCGTTGCCGGATTGATATTAAAAGTCCCCTCCTCGGTGGCAAGCAGAGTATAGGTATAGGTGAGCGTGAAAGAAGAGGTCATCTTTCCGTTCACAAACGAAGTCGATTGGGACTGCGAGGTGTACGGTCCTGCCAATACCTCAAAATGATCCCAAGCGGCAGGTTGTAAGTCCTTTGCTCTCTGGTTGACCGTAAAAGTCAACTGAAACGGCCTATTGGCAATCACCTGCGAGGGGGCAGAGGCCTTGAAGGAAACATCCTCGGCGGCGAAAACCGAAGAAGTGGAAAGTGAAAGTGAAAGTAGAAATCCTACTAAAAATCTATGTTTCATAATTACCAAGCTTTTTCTACGATGCGTTTTTTACCTTGTTGACGCTGCATTTTCTCTTGCGTCTCTTTTTCGTCTTGTTCTAAGGCCTGCAAGATCTGTTCGGCAGTCTCTTTATCCATCTGGTCTTGATTCTGCTGCTGTTCTTGCTGCTGTTGTTGCTCTTGTTGCTGTTCTTGCTGTTGCTGCTGCTGTTGGTCTTGCTTTTGCTGGTCTTGCTTTTGCTGGTCTTGGTTTTGCTGTTGGTTCTGTTGCTGTTGCTCGAGCAGGGTGAGGGCTTTGGCTAAGTTATAGCGTGTGTCATTGTCCTTGGGGTTGAGTCGTAAGGACTGTTCGTATGCGGCGACGGCTTTGTCGTATTGTTGTTGTCCAAAGCACGCATTACCTAAGTTATGCATGGTGCGAGCAAGGCGTTCTTTATCCTCCTTAGGATCCAGTTGTTTAGCGGCTTCGACATATTCAGCCGCTGCCTCCGGGTATTTCTCTTGACGGAAGAGGGCATTACCTAAGTTATAGTGCGCCTGATAGGAGTTCTCGTTTTTGTTGAGTCCCCGACGATAATCGACCTCCGCCTCAGTGAAGTTCTCATGACGATAATCGCGGTTGCCGTGACGAACGGCAGCTGCCTCTTGTTGGGCGCTCACGATAGTGGAAAGTGAGAGTGAAAGTGAGAGTAATATGACGGATTTATTGAAATAGTTTTTCATAATCGAAGAGTTGATGTTTACGGTTGTAGATAAAGAACTCAATAACGAGTAATAGGAACGCAATCAGAGCAAAAGACTGGTATTGCTCGTTATAGTCGGTATAGACCGTTGTCTCGATCTCAGCGGTAGCGAGATGGTCTATCTCCTGTTGTAGGGCACGCATTGCGGTGTTGGTGTTATCGCAATGGATATACGCTCCGTCACCGGCTTGGGCGATGTCTTTGGCCATCTGCTCGTTGAGCTTAGTGACCACGACTTGTCCCGACCTATCTTTCATATAGTTATTCGTTCCCGAGACAGGAATAGGTGCTCCTTGGCTTGTTCCAATCCCAATGACATAGAGGTGGATGCCTGCCTCTTTAGCATGTTTAGCGGCTTCGATAGCATCGTCTTCGTGGTTTTCACCATCGGTGATAAGGATGATGGCGCGTCCCGCTTCGGACTGTTCGGACCCAAACGACCGCATTGCTGTGTGGATAGCCGAACCGATAGCCGTTCCTTGTGTCTGAATGAGATTCGGAGAGATCGTTGAGAGGAACATCTTGGCGGACACGTAGTCGCACGTGATAGGCAGTTGGGTATAAGCCTCGCCGGCAAAAACGACCAGACCGATCTTGTCCTCCTGCATCTTATCAATCAGTTTGGACAGCATCTGTTTGGCTCGATCCAAACGAGACGGTGCCACATCTTCAGCGAGCATAGAGTTAGAGATATCGAGGGCAACCATCACCTCAATACCTTGCCGTTTGATGGTTTGTTCGTTCTGCCCAAACTGCGGTCGCGCTACAGCAAAAATCAGCAACGTGAGAGCGAGTAGAAGAATGGCAAACTTAATGGCAGGGCGAGTGGTGGAACGCTCGGGCATAAGTTCGTTGACCAGTTCGGGATCCCCGAACGAAGCAAGTTGGCGCTTCTTGCGCCGCGTCAGTAACACGTATCCCACAATGAGAACGGGGATAAGAGTCAAGAGCCAGAGGATGTTTTTATACGCGAAGATCATAAAATCATTTACAATTTGACAATTTACAATTTACCATTTACAATTTTAGTTAGTGAGGGAGCGGAGGATAAAGTGTTTTAATAAGATATCGAGTAATAAGCAGAGTAGGGCAGCGATAAGGAAGGGCTCGAAGTTCTCGGTGCGTTTAGAGAACTCGCGAACACGAATCTTCGATTTCTCCAGCTGGTCAATCTGCTCATAGATACGTTTGAGACTATTGTTATCGGTGGCCCTGAAATATTCACCTCCTGTGGTGGAAGCGATATTGCGCAAGGTCTGTTCATCAAACTCGTTGGATATGGTGACGTATTGGGTGCCGTATGGAGTATGTACCGGACAGCGGGCTTCCCCGTAAGACCCTACACCAATAGCATAAACACGGATACCATAAGTCTGCGCTATCTGCGCTGCAGTAGCCGGGTCGATATCGCCTTTGTTATTACTACCGTCGGTGAGAAGGATAATCACTTTAGACTTCGTTGGGGAGTCCTTAATACGATTGACCGCATTCGCCAGTCCTAAACCGATTGCGGTTCCGTCTTCAATCATTCCAAACTGAACGGACTTGAAGAGGTTAACAAGCACCGCGTGGTCAGTGGTGAGCGGACACTGCGTAAAACTCTCGCCGGCAAAGACGACCAGACCGATGTTATCATTCGGTCGGTCAATGACGAAGTCTTGCGCTACGTTTTTAGCTGCTTCCAAACGATTCGGTTTGAGGTCTTCGGCAAGCATGGTTCCGGATATATCCAGTGCCATTATGATATCAATACCTTCCGTGGATTGGCTCTGCCAACGATTGCTAAGTTGAGGACGCGCTAACGCAAAACTCAAACAGATAACGGCTATCGCCTGTAGCACGAAAGGCACATGAATAAGCCAAACGCGAAGGGACTTAGGTTGGTTCTTAAACGGCGATGCAGAGGACAGTTGTAAACCGGCATCGGCATTACGCATCTTCCTTATATACCAATAGATGACGGGTACAAGGAAGAGCAGCAAGAAGAGGTAATATGGGTTGTGAAATGTCATTGTTCTATTTCTTTAGGGGTAGTCTCATGAACGAAGTCGTACGCGGAGCGGAGCGACTGCTCGTTCTCGTCAGGCGTGGTGGACCACTTAGCGAACTTAACGAGGTCTGCCAATGTGAGCATTTGTTTGAGGTTATCGTATAGGTCTTTTCTATTGGAGAGGATAGGTCGCATCGCTCGTAAGGTCTCGTCGGATGTTTTTTCGGACGAAGACACCTCAAAGCGTCCGGCTATATACTCACGCACTACATCGGTAAGTTGGGTTTGGTAACGTTTGACTTCGCCTGTTTGCCAAACTTTCTCGGCTTTGATGATGTCGAGTTTCTCCAGAGCCACTTCCTCGCAAGGACGAGCGGGTATTGAAGGTTGAAGATCGGCGTTATCCGCTTGCTTA
This sequence comes from Paludibacteraceae bacterium, assembly GCA_045627765.1. Lineage (GTDB taxonomy): Bacteria > Bacteroidota > Bacteroidia > Bacteroidales > Paludibacteraceae > Colicola. Next base: position 17,109 of record JAZQOG010000044.1, read on the forward strand.
TGGAGTAAGTAACCCCACTTGCGCCAAGCGAAGTAAGCACCTACACTCAGTCCTGCCAGACCGAGAGCGAGTAGAACCCAACGGAAGATGCCCCACCACCAGATGGGCGCTTTCTCGATGTTCTTAATATCCGTGATCGCCATCGCGGTATCAATCTCGAAGGGAATAACCACATTAAGGCTCAATCCTTCCGATAGGAACGTGTCTGTTCCCGCAGGAAAAGCGATTGGATCGATATAAAAGAGGGTATCCTTAAAACTGGTAAGCGTGAGGTATTGGTCGTATTGTACGCGCCCGTCTTTTAATAATAAGGTGTCCACGATGGTGCGATCCACAATCTCGATACCGGGAATGAGTTCGTTCTCGTATTGAGGCCACTGAACGGATTGCTCGCTCGTAGCTACAACCTGTAGGTGTAGGTCCGTCTGGTCTCCAATCATAATCGTAGAGGAGTCAATGACAGCACTGGCGATAATAGCTAAAATCATCATTGTTTAAATAACTGCATTAGTTTTTTGACATAATCTTCGTTGGTTTGCATCGAAGTGAAGTTCGTTCCTGTACGGGAAAGCAAGTTCATCAGTTGCTCCTCGTTCTGCCTCCACTGTTGGGCATAAGCCTCGCGCACACTGCTGACCGCCGTATCTACCCAGAGCTGTTCACCTGTCTCGGCATCCTTGACTTTGACCAAGCCGATATTCGGTATCTGAGCATCGTGTTGGTCGTATATCTGAATGAGCGAAATCGCGTGGCGATGGGCAGCAATCATCAGCGGTAGGACTTCGCCTCTTTTGGTGGCAGGAGCCGTGAACTTAGGATCCAAACAGTCAGAGATAAGAAAGACCGTACAATGGCGTTTCATCGCATTGGTCATGTACTGAAGCGCTTGGTTGATGTCCGTTCCCGTAGAGGTCGGCTCGTAGTTGAGCAGTTGGCTGATGATGCGCAGCACGTGGGTCTTACCTTTCTTGGGTGGGATAAACTGTTCGATACGATCGCTAAAGAAGATAACGCCGACTTTATCGTTATTCTCAATCGTGGAGAAAGCGAGCGTAGCCGCGACCTCTGCCATCATATCTTTTTTAGATTGGGAGAGGGTACCGAAGTTCCGGCTTCCGCTAACGTCCACAAGAAGCATCACGGTCAGTTCACGCTCCTCCTCAAAGACCTTGACGTAAGGTCTATTCAGTCGTGCCGTCACGTTCCAATCAATCGAACGAACATCATCTCCGGGTTGGTACTCGCGCACCTCAGCAAACGATATGCCACGCCCCTTATATTGGGAGCGATATTCGCCTGCAAAGATGTTCTTGGATAGCGACCGCGTTTTGATCTCTATCTTACGAACGCGTTGGAGTAGTTCTTCTTGAGTCATAGGTTAGGGTACTTGAACGGCATTGAGGATATCGGTGATGACATCTTCGGTAGTGATATTATTAGCTTCAGCCTCGTAGGTGAGCCCGATGCGGTGTCTGAGTACATCGTAACAGATAGCGCGAATGTCTTCGGGAACGACGTAACCACGGCGATGGATAAACGCGTAAGCGCGAGCAGCCAAAGCAAGGTTGATGCTGGCACGAGGACTGCCTCCGAAAGCAATCATCGGTTTGAGTTTCTCCAGTCCGTAGTTCTCGGGATTACGGGTCGCAAAGACGATATCGACGATATATTTCTGAATCTTCTCGTCGATATAGACTTGTTTAACCACTTCGCGGGCTTTCTTTATATCATCGGTAGAGAGAATCGGCAACACTTGTTTGCGGTCTCCCGATATATGCTGGTTGATGATGGTTTGCTCCTCCTCTTTGGTAGGATAGCCGATGACGGCTTTGAGCATGAAACGGTCCGTTTGTGCCTCGGGCAGAGGGTAGGTACCTTCTTGCTCGATGGGGTTTTGGGTGGCGAGAACGAGGAAGGGGTCGTCTAACTTAAAGGTCTTATCCCCAATCGTGACTTGGCGCTCTTGCATGGCTTCGAGTAGGGCAGATTGCACTTTGGCAGGAGCACGGTTGATCTCATCGGCTAATACGAAATTAGCAAAGATAGGACCCTGTTTGATACTGAACTCCTCTTTCTTTTGACTATAAATCTGCGTACCAATCACGTCGGCAGGAAGTAGGTCGGGCGTAAACTGAATACGACTGAAATTAGCCTTGATAAGGTCGGCTAATGTTTTGATTGCCAAGGTTTTAGCCAGACCTGGAACGCCTTCCAACAAGATGTGCCCATCGCTGAGCATTCCGATAAGCAGGGACTCTACCAAATGTTTCTGTCCTACAATGACTTGGTTCATGCCCAGTGTAAGGGCATCTACAAACGAACTCTCACGCTCGATGCGCTCTTGCAGTTCGCGAATATCTACGGATGTTTGCATAATATATAGGTATTTTAATTAAAATAAACGTCTAAAAATAACACACCACGAATCATCCTACAAGAACCGTGCCAAAGGTGATTATTTTTAATAATATTTTATGTTTTTTATGTTCTCTTAATAATTGATACGTTTTTCCCAACAATTGCTATTGTGTATGTGCGCGAAAAAGAGTAATTTTGCACCGTTTTTTAGATTTAATTAGTAAAAAATTATAAAATATATGAAAAAAGTTTACTTTTCTTTCGTTCTATTAGTATTTTCTTTAGGAGCGATGTTCGCTCAAGGACAGCAGTTGCCCAATGGTAATTGTAATGATTGGTCAGGAGCAAAGTTTAAAGGTGAGATTCAGCCTGCTTCTTGGCATTATTCGAATGTGACTCAGTTGGGTATTGAGTTTAATTTCTCTCATCGAGAAACGGGTCGTTCGGGTCAGAGTGGGGACTATGCAATGATGGTGCAAGACCAAGCGCTCGAAGTGATGGGTATTGGTGAGACTTCGCCCGGATATATAGCGTTAGGTCAGCCGTGGGTGTATCTTAAGGACTTAGGTTCGATTAGTAAAGCTACTGCGGGAACGCACGGGGGTATTAGTTGGAATAGCCGCCCGGATACCTTATCTATTTGGGTTAAGCGCACGGGAAGTCACTGGAAAGATGAGGACTTCCATGTGTTGTATTATGCGTGGAAAGGTACAGCTAAGAGTAGCAAATATAAAGGAAAAGATGGTAGTTGTACTTCGGTCGCTTGGGACGACGAGGAGAGTGATATTCGTATTGCCTTAGACGGCAACGAGTGCGGAACGGATACGAAGGCGACTCAGATCTGTGAAGGATGGGTTAGGGATAGGCAACAGTATAACAACTGGGTTAATCTGCGTATTCCTATTTATTATATGACGAACGATGTGCCGGAGAAGATGAACGTCATTCTGTCGGCATCTAACTATCCTAACTTCCGTGCAAACAGCGGCTTATATGAAGGTAACTCGCTTTATGTGGATGATATGGAACTGATTTATTCGGCTTCTATTCAGCAGCTGATTATTGACGATGTCGTTTGGTCCGGTTTTAATCCTAACACGGAGGATGTGCAGTTTTATGAGTTAGGTCGCGATGCCGTTTCGGTACCTAAGATTGAAGCGAAGCGTGGTGCCGGTTCCTTGACTAACACCAAAGGGGTGACGGTTAGTTTCCCGGGTCGTCTGTTGTCGGACAAGGAGATGACCGTCCAAAAAGGTGCCATTGGTGATATCACGCGTATTACGGTGACTTCGGAGGACGGCAAAAGCACCAAGACCTACCAGATCCGTTTTGTACGCGAGGCTTCTGCTAACACCCAGTTGGATGGTATTCAGGTCAATGGTAATCCAATTGAGAACTTCAGTCCGAAGGTGCTGACTTATGATTATGCCTTGCCTTTCGGTACGATAGAGAATCCTATCGTGACTTGTACTCCGCACGAAGCCGAGCAGTCGGTAGAGATTATGCAAGCCTCCTCGCAAACGGGTACGGCGTATATCTATGTGACTGCGGCTAATGGTAGAAATAAAGCAACCTATACCATTAACTTCAGTACGGAAGCCTTGAAGGATAACACTTTAAAGGATATCTTAGTCAATGGCAATTCTATCCCCGATTATACGCCAACGCGTACAAGTTATCGTATCTCTTTGCCGGTAGATACGAAAGAGATGCCGACGGTAAAGGCGGTATCGGCTTATCCGGAAGGGATGCAGACGATTCAATATACAGCTCCGTCTGTGATTGATGGGGGTGTGTATCAGATCTCAGTTACTACGCCCGGTAATCCGACGGCGAAGGTGTATAAGTTAACCTTTAAGTTAGAGCCCTCGTCTTACGCTTATTTGAAAGACCTGAGAATGGGAGAGGGAGACGAGAACTTGATTGAGGGATTTGAACCCGAGAAGATGATTTATAATGTCTCGTTGCCTTTGGGCACAATGGAACAACCTACGATTACGCCTGTTCCGGGAGATATCTATCAAACGGTTGAAGTTCAATATGGTGGATTGAATGGCACCAGCCGCGTACTTGTTACGGCGGGTGATGGGGTAACGACCAGTTTATATAAGATTAATGTCTCTACAGAGGCTTCGTCGGTTACGACATTAAAGGGAATCTTTGTAAACGGTGTGCTGATTCCGGGTTTTGACCCGCAAGTGTTGTCATACAACTACGACCTGCCGTTAGGAACGACAGAGATGCCGGTAGTAACGGTAGAGCAAGGCGACGAATATCAAACCGTAACCATCACCTATGGCGGATTGAATGGTATTACCCGTATTTTCGTTACGGCGGGAGATGGTTCAACTCGTTCGTATCAGATTCAGTTCCATCAACAGGTTTCTTCGGTGAACACCTTAAAGGATATACAAGTTGATGGCGTTTCCCTGCCGGGCTTTGATCCGCAAGTATTGGAATATACCTATTCTTTGCCTGTTGGTACAACGACCTTGCCGGAGGTGACCTATACACCCGGTGATGAGTATCAAACGATTATGACCCGTTCGGGCGGTGTCAATGGCGATTATAAGATTATCGTATATCCGCAACAAGGGGCTTCGCAAACGTATATTATCCACTTCCAAGTAGCCACTTCGTCGAACACGGATCTGGCGATGATTTATGTAGATGGTCAACCCTTAGAAGGTTTTGATGCAAATATAAAAGAGTACAATATAGACCTACCGGAGGGAATAAGCGTTATCCCCACCGTAACGGCAGATAAGGCGGAGAGTAGCCAACGCGTATTGATTCTGTTGCAAGGTTCGCAAGTGCTCATTACTGTCACTGCACAAAGTGGTGCCAAGGCGACCTATACGTTGAACTTTATTATTCATGTTTCCGAGAATGCTTTCTTGAAGGCTATTTTCTTAGACGGAGACACGATTGAAGGTTTTGCTCCGGAAAGGTTGAATTATGAGGTAAGTTATACAGGAGAGCGTCCAACGGTTACTGTTGAACCGGACGAGGGACAACAAGTAACGATGGTTCTGCCTCAACAGGGAGGGGACGCACTTATCTTTGTACAGTCACAAGCGGGTGGTATTAACACCTATACCATTGCTTTCACGCAAATACTAGAGGATGATGCCTTACTCACGAACATCTTTATCAATAGCGAGCCGTTGGCAGGTTTCCAACCGACAACGATGAACTATGAGGCGCGTTATCAAACCCAATGGCCCGAAGTAACGTGGGAAGTAGAACCCGGTTTGACGGTGACGGCTTATCAGCAAGCCAATAACCAACTCTTGCGTGTTGCTTCCGGTACTAAGGCGAATATCTATACCATAGCCTTTGAGCGTGACTGGTCTAATGATTGCGAATTAGAGAATATCTTAATTGACGGCGAAGCACTCACTTCTTTCGTGGCAACGACCCACGAATATACGATTGACGTAGCAGCCGGTAGCGAACTGCCTCAAGTGACGTTTGTTCCGAAGAACAACCAACAACAACTCACCTTCGGTACGACCTTAAAGGACGCTTCTTCCGTTACCGTAACCGCAGAAGACGGAACCCAATCGACTTATACGGTAACGTTTAATAAGGCTCTTTACGACCTTACGGCACCGATTATGATTGAGGTGGCAGACCATGAGATTAACTATCAACCTCTCACACTTGTTTATAACCTTGAGATTGGAACAGGCGAGAGTTTGCCGCAAGTGACGGTAACGCCGGATAAAGGACAATCAATCATGGTCTATGACGAGAACAATAGCCTACAAAAAGTACAAGTGACGGCTGAGAATGGCGCACAAGCTGTTTATGAGATTCGTTACACACACATTAAATCGAATAACGCTTTGTTAGCGAACATCTTGATTGATAACCAATCGATAGAGGGCTTCCGTGCCGATTCGTTCAACTACGTTGATTCGCTCGCTTGGCGCACGAAAGTGCTTCCGTGCGTGATGCCGAAGGGACAACTGTCTACACAAACGATCACTACGCACTATTGCGCTGTGGATGGTCTGATGACGATTGACGTGCTCGCAGAAGACGAAGTAACGCAACAGACTTATACCATCGCTTTCCCGGTTATTAAGTCTGCTAATGCGAACTTACAATCAATTGCCTTTACCGACCTCAACGACTTTACGTTCGATCCCGAGGTTACCGATTATGCGTTTATGCTGCCTTACGGAACGCCCGCTGTGCCGCAACTTGAGTTATACGAGAAAGCCGAGCCGGAACAACGTGTAGATATCGAATCGCGTCCGTTAGGGGATACTACGTTTGTTACCGTAACAGCCGAGAATGGCGATAAGAAGACGTATCGTTTCTACTTTGAAGCCAAAGAGGCTGAGGCTGAAAATAAGTTGCGTTTGATTCAATATAAATATACGCGCGAGAACGCACCTGAGGAAGTGATTACGAAGAGTTTGATGACGAACGAGAAAGATTTTGAGGTTGCTTTACCTTACGGAACGAAGACATTCGAGGTTATCTATGAAAAGAACTACGACGAACAAGTCGTCTTTGTTGAGCAAGGAGGTACGCTGCGTCCCACTACCATAAACGTTATGGCTAACCACACCGATTATAATGACTTGATTTATACGATTACGCCGAATGTGTCAACCCAAAATCCGGCTGTACTAACGGGTCTAAAGGTGAATGGGGTAGAAGTGGATGGTTTTGACAGCAACCGCTTCTCGTATGTGGTGAATATTGCGTCATCTCCAATAGTAGAACCACAAGTTGCTTCTTTCCAAACTGGAGTGCAAGTGTTGCAACAAGATAGTAAGCATTGGCAAGCGAAAGTTATGAATGACGGATATTCCAATATTTATGATATTTGGTTCTTCTATCCTAATGATATAATTCCTAATGGTGAATTTACCGATTGGAGTAATTGTGCTGTCACAACATCCGCTAAAAAACCGACAGGTTGGAATACAATAGGGGATGCCTCTGGTCCATATAAAGTAATAGTCACTTTATGTACTCCAGGCGAAGAATGTTCACAAGCAACTGATGGCTCTGTTTATTTAAAAACTCGTTATGTTGATGGTTGTGCTCGTAATCTTCCTGCATTTATTACATTAGGTACTATAACGGGAACAGTAAATACCAATAACTCATTTGCGGTACAAGGGGGTATTACTTTCCGTAATACACCAGACAAACTTTTAGTACGATACAAAGCACCGACTGTTCATACAAAGAACCATATTATTTACCAAGTGACAGGTGCTAATGGCGTCTTCGCTATAGACGAAAGCGATGAATCTAAGGTTAAGGATTATAAAGTTCGGGAAATAAATCTTATTCCTCTTCATGAACAATCTGGAGTACCATCTGCAATCAATATTATCATCAATTCCTATCATGGCTATCAAGGTGGATTGGGAACTGAAGGTTTTGGTACTATTGCAGAGATGAATGTGGATTATGTTCGCACAGCTTATAATAGCACCCTCACCGCACTGAAAGTCAACGGCTTAGATGCATCCTTAGAGGGAAATGCCTTCAACGTCGAGTTGACTGACCCCGAGCAGACACGTATCCCCACACTCACGTTTACCGGTCAAGTGAGCGACCAAGCACAACTCATCACTTGGTCTCAAGAGGACGCACAAGGTGTGCGCACCGCGACTATCCGTAACTTCGCAGAGGACGGCACTTATACCGACTATACTTTATCTGTTACTCGTCCGCGGCAAAGCAGTGCTGACCTGCAAAGCCTCTTGGTGAACGGATCAGAGATAACCAATTTTGATGCAGCTACTACCGACTATTCTTATACGATGACTACGGCCCAACTGCCCGATATCACCTACGAACCCAAGTCTAACCTACAGACCATCGCGATGAGTTATGCCGACTCTACAATGACCATTACCGTCAAAGCAGAGAACGGTACCCAAAAGACCTATAAGGTGAAGATGACTCGTACATTGAGTGATAACACGAACTTAATCGCTATCGACGGTTTAACAGGCTTTGACGAGGCAATCCGTTCCTATATTATCACGGCGGACCAACTGCCCGACTTGAACTTCATTAAGGCAGAAGATGCCCAGACCGTTGTAATGGATAAGGGCGTGTTCACAATCACCGCACAAAATGGTACCGTTGGCACTTATACCATTATCGCTCAACCCCAATCGCGTCAAACGCAGGGCATTATCTCTGAGTTTGAGTTAGATGGAACGACACCCATGGACTTTGGTGGTACCAACTATACCAAGACCGCTCCATTACCTGAGTGGGTTAGTTTCACTCGCGAAGACTATCGCGACTCCGTGGTGATGATCCAATCTGAGAAACAGATACAGTGGCAAGTAATCGGTACCCAAGCCACGCAAACCTACACCCTGTCGCAACCCGAGGAGGATGTAACGAATACCCAACTGAGTGCGATCTTAGTGGCAGACACACTGATAGCCGGCTTCAATGCGGACATAAAGGAATATATCCTCATCACCAACGAAGCCGTTGACTTACGTGCTATTCCGGTTTATGTACAGCAACAAGTAACCATCACTCGTAATGAGAATGTCTATACCATCGAAGTGACGGCTCCTAATGGGGTCAATAAGGCAACTTATACCGTCACGATCCAACCTGACTTATCGAACATCGCGGAATTGGAGATGATTTATATTGATGGTCAAGAACTATCCGGCTTCCGCGCCGACTCGTTGAATTATACAGTTATTCTGCCTTCGCCACAAGCAAAACAACAAGAACCACAAATGCCTGCCATCACTTATCGCGCAGGATATAAGGCTACCGTGGCTGTTGAAGCAGGAAGTAAGTTAGGCGAACAGACAATGATCACCGTCACTTCCGAAGACCAAACGGTAGTACGTATTTATAACGTTACGGTGGAGGCTGAACCCAGCCACAATGCTCAACTGAGTGCTATTCTGATTCAAAACAAACCGGTGGATCACTTCTCGCCGACTTACGCTTACTACTCGTCCAGAGTACAAGATGCTGACTTTGATGTGACTTGGGCTGCGGAGGATAAGTTCGTCACCGTATCCCGTACCGATTCGGCTTACGACCAAAACATACTCGTCAAACTCGACACGAAGGCGCAAGACGGAACGACAACCGGTCACTACGAGGTTGATGTTTATATCGAAGCCTTTGCCGCAAGCGCTACGCTGGCAGATATCGCTCTCAATGGACAACCGATGAGCGCGTTCTTGCCCGAACTCAACCCGATGCTTGCTTTCTCGCCGATGAATAACCAATACACCATCAACTTACCGCTTGGTGCCACGACACTGCCTGATGTGCAAGCCGTTCTCGGACAAGAGGGACAGAAAGTGACCTACACCCGCAACGGATTACAAGTACAACTCAAAGTTGTATCAAAAGACGATGCGGTAACGAATACCTATACATTGCAATATGTCATTCCAAAGTCGTCGAACACGCTGCTATCTAATATCTTCGTGAACGGAGAACCCCTTGCTGACTTTGAACCTACGACATACGTCTATACTTACACTTTGCCGTTAGGCGAAAAGAACAAAGAACCCGAAGTGGTAGGACAACAATCCGAGGCTACCCAAACCGTGGCAGACGCTGTCTTTGACGGCACCAAAGCTATGATTGAAGTGACGGCAGAAGACTTGACTAAAGCTCAATATGTCGTTATCTTTGACTACCAACCCTCTACCATAGATACCCTGAAAGCTATCTATCAAAACGCAGCCTTGCTGCCAGGGTTTGTGGCTACGACCAACGAATATAACTTCCTCTTACCGATGGGTGAACGCCGTTTCCCGAACCTCGATTGGGAGATGGGAGACGATTATCAAGTGGTTGTTATGGACACTGTTCTTGAGAACACGTACCTGCTTCAACGCCGTATCACTGTTACCGCACAAGATGGTCGCCAACGCGTCTATAGTGTCAACTACGAGATACAGAAATCCGATGTTGATACCCTACAAAATATCTTTATTAACGATAGACGCTTGGAGACGTTTATGGGCTCCGTCGAGGAATATTCGATTTATGTGGATGGCGACGAGCAACCCGTAGTTACTTTCACCGCCGGAGACGAGTATCAAAATGTGACCGTCCTCACTCTGCCCGAAGTAGAGGGTGTGAAAGCACTTGACAAAGCCCTCATTATGGTCGAGGCCGAAAATGGTAATGTACGTTTCTATACAATCCACTTCCTCAAGAAACTGGATTCTAATGCGCACTTGCAGATGATCTATGTGGGCAATAAGGCTCTTGCCGGTTTTGACCCGGAGATCTTTGCTTACCTCTATAAGATAGACAAAAACGCTCCGTTACCATCCGTAGGGTGGGTGGCACAAACCGATGAACAACAAGTCAACAGCCTAACCGTGGACGATACCACTTCGCTCATCGTCAGAGCTGAAGATGGTACAACGCTGACCTATCGCATTGTCTTCCAACATAAACTGTCAGAGAATGCCAACCTGCTCACCATCCTCGTAGATGGCACGCCTATGGAGGATTTCAAAGAAAATATCTATCAATACGATTTGATTGTAGGTTATGGACAGAAAGCACCTGAATTTGTTGCTGTGGAACAAGAAGACGAACAAACGATTACCCGTTTCGATACCCTTCTCCTCGTGGAGGGCGATACCATGTACGTAACTCGATTCCTCGTGCAAGCGGAGAATATTGAGTTTGAAAACGAGTATATCATTACCGTCACAGTGGATAGAAATAATGATGCTTACTTGACTTCTATCTTCTTGAAGGGAACGCCTCTCGAAGGCTTTGATCCGGAAACGATAGAGTACGCGGTTGCTTTCCCCGTTGGTTCGGATTCGACGGTCTTCTATACCGCAGAGGATGTAACTTATCTCTTGTCTGACCCGAAGGCTACGGCAATCGTCTCTGTCACAGAGGAACAAACCATTTACATCAATGTCACCGCTCAAGATGGTAAGTCGCGCATGACCTACGTCATTACCCAACAAATCTTGCTTGATGATAATAACTACCTCATTGATATCCTATTGGATAACATCTCGATGCCGAACTTCACACCCGAGTTGGACTTCTATACTTATTACTTAGAGGAGGGAATGACACCGCCAACTATTGAGGCGATTGCGCAGTCTGAGAATGCCAAGGTTAGTATCAATGTCAAGTCGGTGGGTGATACTTCTATCATCGCTTGCGAATCGGCATCGAAGAAAGTGCGCAAATACTATATCTTCTTCACGAAGTCGCCGATCAATGATGCTAAGACACCTACCTCGCGTGATGTACTGCTCAAACATGTTCCCGGAACGACGAACATCGTGGTGGCTACCATCCGTAAGAATGTGGTCTTCCGCCTTTACGATGTTAAGGGACACTGCCATGGCGAGTATAAACTGACCACCGTGAATACGAACTTTGCGGATATAGATCTGGATTCGGAAGATCAGGAACACTTATTCAACTTTGATAATGCAATGGGACTGGAGATTCACTTAATCCCTAATCAGTTCTATCTCTACACATTTATGGAAGATGATAAACGTATCCTCCAATCCGGCAAACTCCTCATGCACTAAATGGTAAATGGTAAATGGTAAATTGTAAATGGTAAATGGTAAATGTTTTATATTAGGTCCTTGCGCTGCCGAATCTCGCGAGCAAGTGTTAGAGATCGCCGAAAATCTTTCAGCGCAGCGGTCTTACAGCGAAGCGATCCTTCAGCGCAGCGATCCTTCAGCCGAAGGCGATCTTATCATCTTCCGCGCAGGAATTTGGAAGCCTCGCACTTCTCCTACTTCCTTCCAAGGGGTAGGGGAGGCTGGGCTTCCCTGGCTGCAAGAGGTACAAGAAAAATATAACTTGCCCATCGCCACCGAAGTCGCCACCCCCGAACATGTCCAAACTATCTTTCAGCGCAGCGGTCTTACAGCACAGCGGTCTTTCAGCGCCAGCGGTCTTTCAGGCGAAGCCGGTCTATATATATGGATTGGCGCGCGCACGAGCGCGAACCCCATTGCTGTCCAAGCCATCGCCGACACTCTTTCAGCGCAGCGGTCTTTCAGCGATAGCGGTCTTTCAGCACGAAGTGCGGTCCTTCAGCCAACGGCGGTCTTAATAAAGAACCCCGTCAACGAAGATGTCAACCTTTGGATTGGGAACGTAGAGCGTTTACTCGCTGCGGGGGTAAAAGTGATGGCTATTCATCGTGGGTGCAATCATCAACCTTGTTGGTCGATGGCGTTTGAGTTTAGACGCAGAATGCCGCAGATACCTTTGCTATTGGATCCCAGTCACATGAGCGGAGATGCAACGAAAGTGCCTGCTTTATGTCAACTGGCGATGGACCTTGATTACGATGGGTTGATGATAGAGGTACACAACGACCCGTCACACGCCCTTTCGGACGCGAAACAACAGATTACTCCCGCCCAAGCCCTCGACATCATCAAGAACTTAAAATATCCTTCAGCGCAGCGATCTTACAGCACGCAGTGCGGTCTTTCAGCGCAGCGGTCTTTCAGCGATAGCGGTCTCCTCGAGCTTCGCTCCGAAATCGACGAAGTCGATGAGCAGTTATGGTCATTGATAGCGAAGCGTTTGGACATTGCTAAGCGTATTGGGGAGTACAAGCAGCAGCATAACCTGCCTATCTTCCAACCGCAACGCTACGATGAGATTGTGGAGAAACGTTTGCAATGGGCAAAAAAGAACGGCATCCCTGAGGACACCGTTCAATCGATTATTGAAGCGCTTCACAGCGCTTCTGTAAAGAAGCAGATTACTCCTCTTCTTTCTTAGCTTTCTTCGTGGTTTTCTTAGCCTTAGGAGCTTCCTCTACGGGAGCCTCTGCTGCAGGAGCTTCTTCTGCTTTCTCAGCTTTCTCGGCTTTCTTAGCAGCTTTTTCTGCCTTAGGAGCCTCTTCCATCGAAGCCTTTAAGTTTGCCAATACATCGAGGTCACCCAAAGTGGTCTTCTCTACTTTTGGCATTTCGGGAGCTTCTTCTTTCTTAGACTCTTTCTTAGCAGGAGCCTCTTTGCGCTCTTCCCAAGTGCGGAGGTGGCTTACCAAGATACGTTTAGCATCGCGGTTGAACTCAATAACCTTGAAGTCCAACTCATCGCCTTGCTTAGCTTGGCTCTTGTCTTCCTTAGCTAAATGACGAGCTGTGCAGAAGCCTTCTACACCCTCTTCTAACGAGATAACAGCACCCTTGTCGTTGAGCTCAACGATCTTACCGCTAACGATGGTGTCCACACCAAACTTAGCTTCGAGCTCTTCCCAAGGATTCTCCTCTAATTGTTTGTGACCTAACGACAGACGACGGTTCTCTTTGTCGATTTCCAGAACCATTACTTCCATCTCTGCACCAATCTGAGTGAACTCACTCGGGTGTTTGATCTTCTTCGTCCAGCTTAGGTCGCTGATGTGTACCAGACCCTCAACACCTTCCTCGATCTCTACAAAGACACCGAAGTTAGTAAAGTTACGAACTTTAGCGAAATGACGGGTACCTACACCGTATTTAGCGTCGATATTCTCCCAAGGATCAGCCTTCAATTGTTTGATACCCAAACTCATCTTACGCTCGTCGCGGTCTAAGGTCAGAATAACTGCGTCAATCTCGTCGCCGACTTTCAAGAAGTCGTTAGCGCTGCGCAGGTGTTGACTCCAACTCATCTCACTTACGTGAACGAGACCTTCAACGCCGTCGGCTACCTCTACGAATGCTCCGTAATCGGTCATTACAACTACTTTACCATGAACCTTGTCACCAACCTTCAAGTCAGCGTCAAGAGCATCCCATGGGTGAGGAGTGAGTTGCTTCAAGCCGAGAGCAATGCGTTTTTTCTCATCGTCGAAGTCCAAAATAACAACGTTGATCTTTTGATCGAGAGCAACGATCTCCTTCGGATCGGAAACACGACCCCAACTCAGATCGGTGATGTGGATCAAACCGTCTACGCCGCCCAAATCAATGAAGACACCATAGTTGGTGATGTTCTTAACCACACCTTCCAATACTTGACCTTTCTCAAGACCGGTAACGATCTCTTTGCGTTGAGCTTCCATTTCAGCCTCGATAAGAGCTTTGTGAGAAACGACAGCGTTTCTATATTCTTGATTGACTTTAACAATCTTGAATTCCATCGTCTTACCAACGAATTGGTCATAGTCGCGAATAGGTTTGATGTCGATTTGGCTACCGGGCAGGAAGGCTTCCATCCCAAGCACGTCAACGATCATACCACCTTTCGTGCGGCATTTAACGTAACCATTAACGATCTCACCGTTGTTGCAAGCTTCGTTAACGCGATCCCAACTGCGAGAGGTGCGAGCCTCTTTGTGAGAGAGAACGAGTTGACCTTTGCGGTCCTCTTGTGTTTGAATATAGACTTCTACTTTGTCGCCTACTTTCAAATCGGGGTTGTAACGGAACTCGGTAGCAGGGATGATACCATCGGATTTGTAACCTACGTTAACTACTACTTCGCGTTTGTTAATGCTAATAACCGTACCCTCAACGACTTCATTGTCCTTGATAGCGTTTAGTGTTTGGTCATATTTAGCGAGGATTTCTTCGTTTTGTGCGCCTTTCGATGCGTTCTCGTAGGCATCCCAGTCGAAGTTCTGGAGAGATAAATTTTCTGCCATAAAACAGATATTAAAAAGTTAAACATGTTAAGCTTTTTCCTCGTGCAGAAGTACATTTTATCAATTATCAATAAGCAATTAGCAATTGGTAAAATGCCTTTTCCGCGAAAAAGCGTGCAAAGGTAGTAATAATTTTTGATATACGCAAATATTTTTTCATTTTTTATGCATTTTCCCATATTTCTTCACTTTCACTTTCACTTTCACTCTCACTTTCACTTTTTGGGGTGTTTATCTTCCGCGGCTCGTAACCGCGGCTCATAGACCCTGTTTCTTCTCGGCGAAAGTTTTTCGCCGTTTTTCTCTTTAATTTCGCAAAAAAATTTGCATATATCAAAAAAAAGTTGTACCTTTGTGCCGAATTTGTGTAAATATAAAAACTCAAATAGTATGCGTAAACTACTTCTTTACATTATTCTCCTTTTTTTTGTGGCATGTCAGGACTACAATTCTGTAGAAATAACAGATAAATCATATTGTCCACGAGCCGAATGGCACAAAGCTGCCTCCATTCTGATGCACACCCCCGGTATAGAACTCTTTGACGGAGTCGCTCACCCTACTGCCGGGCTGTTTGAACACTATTTCAATGTCGATTCAGCGGCAGCCGAGCACCGTCATTATATAGAAATGCTCCGCGCTAACAACATTCAAGTCTATACGGTGGAGGATATTCTGCAACAAATGGATATGGATGTCCTCCGCTCGTTGGCAGAACAAGTGCTCACGTATGATGTGTCGGCTCTCAGTCAGGAAGATGCCGAAGAAGTAGGTGAGAAATACCGCCAACAGACCTTAAAAGAGATGAGTCGTAATGATCTTATCCGTTGTCTGCTTTTGCAACCTACTATCCGCTTGCGTAAGACGGAACTCAATACCGGTTATGAGGCCGTTTATGAGCATAACTCGCTCATGAACCTGTACTTCACACGCGACCAAAGTATAAGCACTCCCAATGGTCAAGTCATCTGCAAGATGAACTCCACTCAACGTGCCCCGGAGACGCGTATTATTCGCGCCTGCTACGAGGCCTTAGGCTTGACCCCCATTTATGAGATTGAGGGCGACGGTCGTATGGAAGGTGGCGATTATATCCCTGCCGGAACGGTCTCGTTTATCGGGCAAGGTATGCGTACCAACGCGGAGGCTATTGATCAGATGTTAGCACATGATGTCTTTGGACACGATACCGTTGTTGTTGCCAAACAGCATTGTCGCTGGCAATTGGAGATGCACTTGGATACCTATTTCAATATCATAGATAAAGACCTATGCACGATGGTTGCTCGCCGCAAAAATGCACCCGTAGGCGACCCTTACTATATCTCAGCGGATATCTATGTTCGTGCCCCCGGTGAGAAGGATTATCGTTTAGAGGCAGAGGATGTGTGTTTTGTGGACTTGCTCCATCAACGTGGTTTTACTATCATCCCTATTGAGGAGGAGGACGAACTGCATTATGCCAATAACTATCTCACGATAGCCCCTCGTCATATCATGGCGGTTGGGGGTCAGTCTGAGGGTCTTCAAAATGCACTTAAGGCGCATAACGTAACGGTAGAGTGGGTGCCATTGGAACAACTCATCTGCGGCTATGGCGCTGCCCACTGCATGACGCAAGTAATGCAAAGACGATAAAACCTACACGATTATGGGTGTAGAGGAGTAGGGTTACAAGCTAAAGACTAAAAACGACTAAAAAAAAAGTGCGATTTTGCAAAAAGTCGCAAAAAAATTTGCAGATATCGGAAAAAAGTTGTACCTTTGCACCCGAATTCGTGACAGATGTGTTACGAGAACATAAAAATTGAGTAAAGCAATTGCCCTCCCCAGAAATGGGGGGGGGGAAATTATTGATATACAGCAAGTTATAAAAACAACTAACAATATTTATTAACTCGCCAATCCATCTCCCTTCCCTGCGGGAGGGGCGGGGGTAGGCTTTAAAACAAAATTATTATGAGAAAACATTTCTTACAAACGCTCCTTGTCGTCGTGCTCAGCGTCATCGGAGTTAGTCAGTGTTGGGCAGAAAAGTCATATTATCCATTTAGTTATGTCAATCATAGAACCGGTGCTTGTGGATATTATGAGAATATGAGTATCTCCTACTTAGGAATGAATAACAGTTCACATGGCAGTATTTATCCTTGCAATGATGCTACTTATGGTGATGGTATAGCACTATCTATAACCGATGGTGTAGGTACAAAGAAAGGATATAAATGTGGCTCCATAATGCTGACCTCTTATACTCAACAGGTAGAACCCTATACAAAAGTTGTTTTAACCTATAAATATCAATTGGGCTGTTACATGTATCCTCTAGCGCCCACGCGTGCATCTCTTTATAAGTTTGATAACGAATATGATGCCTTAAATACAAAAGTCGATTGGACATATGATCTCGCCAATGGTGGCGGAAGCGCGTATAGATTTGCCTCAGTGGGTAATTTTAGTACTTGGAATACTTCATGGGCTTCTACAACCGGAAGTACCGATTTCGTTTTTAACAATTTAACGGGAACAACCTCACAATCGTACACTAAATGGATCACATTAGTACTTTGTGAAGGGACACTTCCTACATGGGGGGAGGATCCACTAGGAGCTTTATACGAGGCAACTCTTAAATGCACAGATTATAAATTTACCACCACGTATGCTAAGGTTATCACCTTCGATGCCAATGGCGGAGAGGGAAGTATGTCCCAACAAGTGATTGAAACTAGTGGTAATTTAACCACCAACTTCTTTACTCGCCTCGGCTATATCTTCACCGGATGGAACACCCAAGCCGACGGTAAAGGTACTGCTTACACCAATGGTCAAGCTATTACCGTTACTGCTTCCAACAAAGGAGCAATTACCCTCTATGCTCAATGGAAGAAAGCTTTAACGTGGACAAGGAAAGAGTGGAAATATTGGGGAGGAGGTAGTGAGACGCTGAAGTCCTACAATAGTACCGGTGCAGGGAGTCTTAGTACTATATTTG
>JAZQOG010000045.1:0-16499 GCA_045627765.1 Paludibacteraceae bacterium
CAGTTCCGTGTAATAGACTATAGAACAGTATGTTATAGCAAAGTGCCAAACTGCCACGTGGCAGTTTGCATATTTCTAAGTAGGACATGTCCAACTGTCCTACTCTCTATAACTCACACTCTGCCAGACTTTTACATAAAGTAGGACACTAGGACATGTCCTACTTTCTAGGGAATCTAGTAATCATCAAGGACGGGTACCCCTCGGGCATCCTCCTTGACGAACGCGGAAATCACGCGGAGTTGGAGGCTAAAAGATAGTACTCAACCTACCCAAGAATACCACCAAGAACGACCCAACAATAACCCAAGAACAACCCGAGACAGAAAGTGTAGGGAAGTAGAAAAGTAGAGGGAAGTGATTAGAAGAGTTCTTCGTTCCACAAACGACGAAGAAATTCTTGAAAGTAAATCAGTTCAATATCTCCTTCTCTTCTACTGATAATGTCTCTTGAAACAAGAATCTTACGACAATCCGGATGTTCTTCCGCAAAATCTCGGTAGGCAGGTATTAAATAACCAATAAGCGTATCCTGCAAGATAGAGAAATATTCTTTTACTGTTACCGCAGACACACCGCAATCACTGGCAATACTGGAGTAATTCACTATTTCACCATTAGTTAAAGCGGCTACTTCCAAAAAGAACAAAATAGTAGAAAAAATAAAGTTGTACTTTGTATTTTTCAAGAATATCCAAAGTTGCACTTTAGATATTTAATTGTTTTCGGCTGCAAAATTACAAAAAAAAATGATATATGCAAATTTTTTTGCATTTTTTCTGTTAGATTTTTTTCATCTACTTGCGTTAAGATTCTCTACACCAACGCTTTAATGAACTGCCAAGTCATGAGGCCGCAGCAGATGAGTTTGAGGACAGTGCCCGTCATCAGACCTACAAACGAACCCCAACCGGCACTACATAATCCAATACAACAACCGCAATCGTGACAACGCCCCAGTAGAGGGGTAGAGGGGTAGAGGAGTAGAGGAGTAGGGTTATTTATTATTAAATTTACGAAGTTCGATAAACAGCATTATCCCTGCTGTCAAAGCAGAGGTGACATCACTAATCGGCAGGCTCCACCACACGCCATCTATCGGGTTTGTACCAAAGAGTGACGGCAAAATCAATGCCAGTGGAATAAGATAAATGACCTGCCTCGTCAGACTCAAGAAAATAGACTTACCCGACATCCCTATCGAAGTGAAGAAGTTGCCCGTCACCATCTGGAAACCCACAAAAAGCATCATACAGCAAAGGATACGCATCGGCTTGATACTGGCATCTATCAGAACCTCGTCGTGCGTAAAGACCTCGGTGATCCACACAGGAGTCAGTTCGCCCAAGAAGAAGACCAATCCCATCACAATCGTTGCACAATAAGCCGTTAACTTGAAGGCGCGAAGCATCCGATCGTACTGTTTGGCTCCATAGTTAAAGCCCACTATCGGTTGCATCCCCTGGTTGAGTCCCATCACAATCATCGCAAACACAAACGTGAAACGGTTGATGATACCATAGGTAGCGAGGGCGATATCGCCTCCGTAACGAACGAGTTGGTTATTGATGATAATCACCACAAAACAGTGGGCGAAGTTCATTAGGAATGGTGCTGCTCCGATAGCCAATACCCTACGCGTGATATACCCATCCAGTTTCCAAATACCCTTGCGGAAATGCAGTAGTTCGTTGGGGTTACAGAAGATCGTCATCTGCCAAACCACTGATATCGCTTGCGAGATGATCGTAGCCAACGCTGCTCCGCGAACACCCATATCCAAACCGAAAATAAAAATAGGATCTAAGATGATATTCACCGTGACGGCTACAATCGTAGATACCATTGCGTTCTTGGGATGACCCATAGCCCGCAAGACGTTATTTAGTCCAAAATAAATATGCGTCAACACATTACCAAAGAGGATAATCTCCATATATTCGTGGGCATAATGGATGGTGTTTTCACTAGCACCAAAAGCATAGAGGATAGGGTCAAGCCAAATCAATCCCACCACCATCACCAAGGCACCTAAAATGAAGTTCATCACTATCACATTCCCCAGCACGCGCGAAGCGGTAGGATAGTCTTTCTCGCCTAATTTGATAGCCACTATCGTAGAAGCACCCACTCCCACGAGGGAACCAAACGCTGCGCAGATATCCATAAACGGCTTGGCTACCGTTAAACCCGATAAAGCTAATGCTCCGCAGCCATGACCGATAAATATCGAATCAACAATGTTATACAGCGAACTTGCCGTCATCGCAATGATAGCGGGTAAGGCGTATTTCCATAGCAGTTTGCGAATGGAATCAGTTCCGAGTTCAGCAGCGGTGTTCATATTAGTTTAGAGTGGAGAGTTTAGAGTGTAGAGTAGTTTTTTTAGTTTAATAGTTGAAAGTTAAATAAGTGTGACGATATATTTTTAGGAGATATTTACGGAAGGGTTTGAGTAAACGCCAAAAGCGACCTTTGGTGAGGGGTTTCTTATGCCCCTTAGGCGAAGTGATGGCAATAACCGTTCCTAACACGTCCTCCGGTGTACAGTATTCGTAACCTTGCAGGTTGCCGTCGCCCTGTAATATTAGTTGAGAGTGTAGAGTGTAGAGTGTAGAGTTGTCGTCTAGTTTAGGAGTTGAGAGTTTAACTACGCGGTGGAGGATATAGCGGTCGGCAATGTGGATGAGGATGATGTCACCCACGGCGACAGAAGGTTTTTTGACGAGGGTGACGGTGTCTTTACCTCCTTCTATGAAAGGACGCATACTCACGCCTCGCGGTGTGAATAAGACTTGTTTGCCCTCGTTAAGTAAAAGAGCTATCTCTTCTAAGACTTTATCACTTTCTATCATTCCCATAAGCAAAAGAGAAATATTTTTGACAAATAAAACTAATGATCACCGTGATAATCGTAATCGCCATCTTACTGGGCGTTGGGTACCAACCCCAAACCTCGACACAGAGTTTCAGACCCCAATAGTTGATAGCCAGATTGAGGGCTACCACCAAACAATAACGCAGGAACTGCTTTGTTGTTTTAATAGACGATTGGGTAAAGGTCACATACTTATTGAGCAAAAATCCGGTTACAAGAGTTATAGGGAACACTATACACAAAGAGGCGATGTGGGGAGTCATCGTTAATGATGAATTGATGAATGATGGATTGATAACTATTAAGTCGTGACCGATGATAAAATTATAGACAATAAAGTATAAAATCCAGTCGAGGACCATGTTACCTCCCCCGCACATTCCATAGGTAAAAAGTTGTTTTGGCACCCATTTTTTGAACGGTTGGTAGAAAAAATCAATGATTTTTGTAATTATTTGCGCTATTTTTTGCATATTTGAAATAAAAGTATTACCTTTGTAGTCCGAAATCGAGTGCAAAGATACAACTTTTTTTTGAAACTACCAAATTTATGGACGACTATCATACGGAAAATGCAACAAGTTCATGCAAAAAAATACTTAGGGCAGCATTTTTTGAAGGACCTCAGCGTCGCCCAGAAGATTGCTGACACCATTTTGGAAGGACCCGTTTTGGAAATTGGTCCGGGTATGGGTGTTCTCACTCAGTTCCTAATTCAAAATCCTGCTATAGACCTCACGGCGATAGAAATCGACCGCGAGAGTGTAGCGTATCTCCATGAGACGATGCCTAATTTACACCTCATAGAGGGTGATTTTCTCAAACTCGATCTCAATGAGTTATATCCTACCGGCACGTTCTCGGTGATTGGTAACTATCCTTATAATATCTCGAGTCAGATTTTCTTTAAGGTGTTGGAATACAAAGACCGTATCCCTATCTGCTCGGGCATGATCCAAAAAGAAGTGGCTGAGCGACTGGCAAGCAAACCGGGCAACAAAGCTTACGGGATATTGTCGGTTTTATTACAAGCTTATTATGACATTGAATACTTATTTACGGTGGACGAATATGTATTTGCTCCACCGCCCAAGGTGAAATCGGCTGTTATTCGCTGCACCCGCAATCAACGCCAACAACTTGAATGCGACGAACAACTCTTTAAGTTAGTAGTGAAAACAGCCTTTAATCAGCGACGAAAACAGATGCGAAACTCGCTTCGATCATTAGTTCACGATACACAATGCACAATGCACGATGATAAGTTGTTAGAAGACCCAATCTTCAACAAACGACCGGAGCAACTGAGTGTAGAAGAATTTATTGAATTAACTCTTAAATTTCAAGCCTTATGTCAGAAGTAAAGATTTATTATAAAGAGAAAGAGAAAATCAAAGTAGCACGTTCGATCAGTGCCCTCAAAGAACTGGATAAGAAAGATATTATCTGGATTGACCTTATCGATGTAAGTGATAAGACGGAGGACACGTTGGAAGGATTCCTTAAGATAGATATTCAGGAAGATGAGGAGATGGAGGAGATTGAGATGTCGTCTCGTTATATTCAAACAGACGATTCGATTGTTGCCAACTCTAACTTCCTGCATTCAAACTTCGAGATCGAGCCCGTTAACTTTATTATTAAGAACGATATCTTAGTGACCAGTCACGATAACGAATTAGGTAGTTTCAAAGATACAGTGAATAAGATGTTGGTGAATAACCGCAGTTTCCCCACCGGTTTTCATGTATTGGTTTCGCTCATGGAAACTCGTGTAGAGAAAGACGCGGACATGATTGAGGATACCACAGATTTGATTACCGCGCTATCCGAAGAGATCAATGCTGAAGATCGAGTAAATGAGGATATCTTAATTCAGATTAAGAACTTACAGGAAAAAGTGACGATTATTCGTCAGAACATAATGGATAAACAGCGTGTTATATCTAACTTCCTTAAATGTAATTTCTTCCCTGTAGATTTGCAACCGCGTTTGACGATGATTATTAAGGATATCAATTCGCTATTTGAATATACGCGTTTTGGTTTTGACCGTCTGGACTACCTGCAAGATACGTTCCTTGGTTTGGTAAACATTGAACAGAACAAGATTATCAAAATTTTTACGGTAGTAAACATTATTTTCTTACCGCCGACACTGATTGCCAGTATGTATGGCATGAATTTTGATTTTATGCCGGAGTTACATTGGCAATATGGTTACCTCTTTGCGATCGGTTTGATGGTTGTCTTCACTTTGTTTGTGTTGATGATCTTTAGACTAAAGAAGTGGTTATGAACAAAATGTTGATAACTCATGTTAATGGATGTTGAAAATGTTGATAACTAAATAGTTGTGAACATATATAATTTTATAGTAACAAATTTATTTTGCTCGTTATCGTTTTATATTATAGTAAGTTAAAAAGAGAATTAACATTATCAACACCTTATTGTTATTATTGATTTCTTAAAAGAATTAATAAATATAAAATAATGAAAGATTTAGCCTCACAAATACGGACCTTGTGTAAAGAAAAAAACGCTATTATTATGGCGCATTATTACACACGTCCTGAGATTCAAGAAGTAGCGGATTTTGTTGGGGACTCATTAGCATTAGCGCAAAAAGCGAAGACGATTGATGCCGATATTATTGTGATTTGTGGTGTCCATTTTATGGGCGAAACAGCCAAGATCATCTGTCCGAACAAGAAAGTGTTAGTACCCGACCTTAACGCCGGTTGTTCGTTAGCGGATTCGTGTCAAGTACAGGATCTACAAAAATTAAAAGACCAACATCCGCAAGCGATGGTGGTTTCGTATGTGAATACGACCGCTGCGGTTAAAGCGATTACGGATGTAGTGGTGACTTCGTCTAATGCGGAGAAGATAGTTAATAAACTTCCGAAAGATCAAGAGATTATTTTTGGTCCGGATAAGAACTTAGGCGCGTATATAAATAAGATGACGGGTAGAAAAATGATTCTGTGGGATGGTTGTTGCCATGTGCATAGTCGTTTCTCGGCAGAAGAACTGAAAGAATATAAATTGCGCTACCCACACGCTATCGTTTTGGCTCATCCGGAGTGTAAAGGAGAAGTGTTAGAGTTAGCGGATGTGATTGGTAGTACCGCAGCGTTAATCAATTATGCTCAGTCGCACGATTATGAGCAATATATCGTTGTAACCGAGTCGGGTATTTTACACGAATTACAAAAAGCGTGTCCTGATAAACAGTTTATTGTTTTACAGAATGAGTGTGATTACATGCGCCTTAATACCCTCGAAAAACTCTACACTTGTTTGCGCGACGAGCAACCTGAGATTATCGTAGATGAACAGATTGCCGCCAAAGCAATCTTGCCTATCGAGAGAATGTTGGAGTTATCGTGAATGATGGATTGATTGCCCAAAGGGCTAAATGATGAAATGATGAATTGGTTCTTAGTTATAGGAACAGTTTTAACCTTTGAGGTCAATGGTGTCACCTTTCAACTCAACGAAGTGGAAGGCGGTACGTTTATTATGGGTGCAACCGAAGAACAAGGCGAGGAAGAAGTGATAGCTATTGACAAACCTATCCATCCGGTAGCCGTGCCTACGTTTTATATAGGACAGACGGAAGTAACCAATCGACTTTGGGAGGCAGTAATGGCGGAGCAAGGAACAAAGATAAAGGAACAAGGACAAGCTACGGGTGAGATTTGGGAAGCAGCCGATTGTCCGGTAGTGTTGCGTTCGTGGTTTGAGTGTCAAGAGTTTATTCGTCGGTTAGATTCGATAACGGGAATGGATTTTCGTTTACCTCACGAAGCTGAGTGGGAATATGCGGCTCGTGGTGGCGCGAAAGCAAAAGTGACACGTTACGCAGGTAGTGATAAAGTAGATGAAGTAGGGTGGTTGTATCTTAATAGCGGAAATAGAGTACACGCTGTGGCTCAAAAGAAACCCAACGAGTTAGGACTTTATGATATGACGGGTAATGTGTGGGAGTGGTGTATCAATAACTTTTATCCTTACGAAAAAACGGGAGAAGTGGTAACTTATACTTCCACAGCCGCCGACACTGCTAAAGTGCTCAAAATCATGCGTGGCGGTAGTTGGGATAATGCGGTTAGTAATTCGCACCTTTCCGTTCGTCGCACCGAGTATCCGCAATATGCCTTCCACGACTGCGGATTGAGATTAGTGTTGAGTAAAAAAGTAGAACCGACGGTATTACCTCAAACAAAGAAAGTGCGAATTAAAGGTCACGTTATGAACTTTGATTTGGTTATGCCTGAGGACTCAATCAATCCGTATTATTTAGCTCAAGAAGAGGTGAGTGATGCACTTTGGAAAGCGGTAATGCGTAAAAAATTAACTCAAGTTAGTAAAGAGGAAGTGAGTTCATTTCTTTATCAAATAAGTGATATAACGGGTTATCAGTTTAGTTTAGCTCCCGGGCAAGAACAAATAAGTACGTTCTATTTTCCGGATGAAATAAATAAGAAAAACGCCAAACCTTCTAAACGTAAATCCATAAAAAGGGCTAATGTAGTTTTAGGGTTATTCACAGGAAGTGAAAAGACCATAGATGAGCCAACCGACTATACCTTGCTCCGTTATAAACAAGAAGAACCTAAAAATATTAGATTGATTTTGATACCATAATGAATAAAACAGATTTTCCGATATTGAGTACTACGGTTTATAATAAACCGCTTGTATATTTAGACAATGCGGCAACGACACAAAAACCGCAAACGGTGCTGGACGCCATCATCGAAGGTTATACCCATTGGAATGCGAATATCCATCGAGGAGTACACCATCTTAGTCAAGTGGCAACACAACACCATGAAGCAGCTCGCCAACGAGTAGCGGATTTCTTGGGTGCCGCCTCAGCCAACGAGATTATCTTCACCAAAGGCACTACAGATAGTATCAATCTGCTGGCTTATTGTGTGGGCGAATCGATGATACAAGAGGGGGACGAGATCATCGTTTCTCAGATGGAGCACCACTCGAATATCGTGCCTTGGCAGATGGTGTGCGAGCGCAAGAAAGCTGTACTGAAAGTGATTCCTTTGCACGACGACTTGTCTCTTAATTTAGAGGCTTTGCCTACTCTTATCACCGAAAAAACGAAGTTCATTTCGGTGGCACACGTAAGCAATGTGTTGGGTATTATTAATCCCGTCAAAGAGGTGATTACGATAGCTCACGAACACCAAATTCCTGTTTTGGTAGATGGAGCACAATCGGCTCCGCACATCCCTGTGAACGTACAAGACTTAGATTGCGACTTCTTTGTTTGTTCGGCGCATAAGATGTACGGTCCGACGGGTATAGGTGTGCTTTACGGCAAAGAGCAGTGGCTTAATACTCTTCCACCGGCTGAAGGAGGGGGTGAGATGATCTATCATGTTAGTTTTGAAAAAACCACCTATAACACTCTGCCGTATAAGTTTGAAGCCGGTACACCGGATTTTATTGGTTCTTATGCTTTTGCTGCGGCATTGGATTATATCGATGCTATCGGTCGTGACAAGATTGCCGCTTACGAACAAGAACTGACACAGTACGCCGAAGCAGAATTGAGTAAAATACCCGAAGTCAAGGTTTATGCTGTCGGTCTTCCCAAAGCAGGAGCCATCTCGTTTAATGTGTTTATCAATGGTAAACAGATACATCCATTTGATGTAGGTACGTTGTTGGATCATCAAGGTGTAGCCGTTCGTACAGGTCACCACTGTGCGGAACCGCTGACCGATTATTTAGGTGGACCAGGTACAGTACGTATATCGTTTGCGCTCTATAACACCAAAGAGGAAGTGGATATCTTTATCAAGGCGTTACAAAAAGCGATAATGATGTTAGGGTAATGAGTAGTTTGGTGCTCATATTATTTACCTTAATGTCCTATAATGTGGAAAACTTTTTCCACCCCGAACACGATTCTTTAAAGAACGATTATGAGTTTACGGCTGATGGCAGTCGCCATTGGTCTTATACCCGTTATAACAACAAAGCGGAAGCTATTGCACGCGTGATTGTGAATGCGGGCGAAACAAATAACCCACCCATGATTGTGGGGTTATATGAGATAGAGAATGAGGCTTGCTGTAAGAAACTGACCTATATCCTTCGTAACTGTCATTACGATTATGTGCATTACGAGAGTCCCGATGATCGAGGTATAGATGTGGCGATGCTCTATCGAAAAGAACAGTTTGAAGTGTTATCTTCGCGTTCGGTGACAATCTTTTTAGACTCTCTCACGCGCACACGCGATGTATTATATATAAAAGGAGTGACCGAACAAGACACCCTTCATTTTATGTTTTGTCACCTTCCCAGTCAACGAGGAGGAACACAGGCTTCAGAATGGAAACGTATTGCTGCCAAGAAAGTGATACAAGCCTTAACAGACAGTATCTATCGCGAAGACACAAACGCGAAGATTGTGGTCATGGGTGATTTTAATGGGGAACCAAAGAACGATATCCGCGGCTTGCGAAATGCAATGGTAGGTACAAAAATGAAGACGTATAAGTACAAAGGGTTATGGTCTTGTCTTGACCAATTCTACCTCTCTCCGGCGATGGATAGCACGGCTACGGTTCACGTCTTTGATGCAGAATGGTTACAAGAGGAAGATACCAAGTATTTGGGTCTCAAACCTAAACGCACGTGGGTTGGGTATAAGTATCAAAAAGGTGGCTTTTCAGACCACCTTCCGATATTACTCTACACGCTAAACGCTACACCCTAAACTACACAAGGCACTTATCCAACTCTGCCGTGATTGATTCTTTATCGAGGTTCTGACCAATAAAGACCAGTTTCTGCATTCGGTCGCCGTATTGCTCGTCCCAGTCCGCACGAAGATGCGCATCTCGTGCCATCATCTGCATCAGTTCTTCTTTCGGCATTGTAGCAAACCACCGACCGGCATTGGTCATCTTAATCTGCTTGCCTGCTTGTTCAAAGAGGTAACAAACATCATATTCCTCACCAAAATAGACCATTCCCTTAGCACGAATAACACTTTTTGGCCAGTGACGAGCCACAAACTCATCAAACATCCCAAGGTTCATCGGACGACGACGGCAATAAACGAACGTTCCTATCCCATATTCCTCTGCTTCACCCTCTTCCTCGTTTTCCAATTCGTCGTGGTCGTGGTGGTGTTCGTGCTCGTGATGGTGGTGCTCCTCGTGCCTATCCTCAATCTCCTCAATCCAAGTGGCACTGCCCGCTACCTCGTCAAAATCGAACATTCCCGTACCGATAATGCGGTCTAAATCGAAGTCGCAATAGTCACACTCGATGATAGCTGCATTAGGTTGTAGTGTGCGGATAATCGCTTTCAAGCGACCCACCTCCTCCTTGCTTACTTCGCTGATCTTATTGAGGACAATGATATTACAGAACTCTATCTGTTGAATGAGTAGGTTCTCAATATCGTCCTCGCCAAGGTTAGGACGTTGCAACCCCTCACCACATTGGAACTCGTCGCGCATACGTAATGCATCTACAACCGTTGTGATACAGTCGAGTTTGGGTAGTCCGTCCATCGCGTATTGAGGTGCCATCGTCGGAATAGAACAGATGGTCTGAGCTATAGGTGCAGGTTCACAGATACCGCTTGCCTCAATCACGATATAGTCGAAACACCCTTGCGCAGCGATGTCGTGGAGTTGTTTGACCAGATCCATCTTCAGCGTGCAGCAGATACAGCCGTTTTGCAACGCAATCAGACTCTCGTCTTGCGAGTTGACTATGCCGCCTTTTTGTATCAGTTCGGCATCGATATTAACTTCGCCGAGGTCATTAACAATAACTGCAAACCGAATCCCTTTGCGGTTGCTTAAAATCTTATTCACTAACGTGGTCTTCCCACTTCCTAAATATCCGGTCAATAACAATACCGGAATCTCATCTACTTTATTCATATAAATTCACTTTCACTTAAATTCACTTTCACTAATTTACCCTACTCCTCTACTCCTCTACCCCTCTACTCCCAGTACCTCCTTACTCCCGCTAAATGGTGCGTATATCTCCCCAACTCATTGGAATAGATACCGTGTTCGTCTATCTTCTCTATCTTCACTCGCCCGGAGGCGTGAATGATTCGCTCCTTGTCCAGCAGTATTCCCACATGGATAATCTTCGTCTTCGTCGGATCTTCATCCGCGTGGTCAAAGAACGCCAAATCTCCACACTGCGCTTCATTTAAGGACACATCTCCTCCCCTTCGGGGGGAGGTCAGGAGGGGGCTTACTATCTGCTGTCTCGCCATTCTCGGCAGTTGGATTCCAAACAGCGAGTATATCGTTTGACTAAAGCCCGAACAGTCTATTCCGAGTGCGTTCTTGCCACCCCATAAATAGGGTGTATTAATGAAGAATCGCAAGGTATTGAGCATATTCGTCTCATTGAACGCCAACGGTTTCTCTGCCACCATTTGCGGATCAATGCGGAAAGTAACGCCTAAAAGGGTGAATTGTCCGTTCTTGTATTGAGGCAGTTTGGTGCCGGCGGTGAGGGGTATCGTCTGACCATTATTCTCGCTCACTGCGTACGCTAATGGCATTCGCACACGAGCATAGTTCTTCGCCTCATAAAGAGCAGCCATCTCTTTTGCCTCTTGATCACTGAGGATAGTGAGCATCTTTGTATCTACATATCCCTCCTCCCCATCATCGTCCAAGCGGATATGTGTCCAATTTCTTTTCGTTTGACTTTCACTTTCACTTTCCACTAAAATAGTACACATCTCCCCAAACAGCATCTGTGTCTCCTGTTCTGCCTCCTCCGCCGGATTCACCCGAACGGGGATAATACTATGTAATGCTAAACCTTTCATCTTTTCACTTTCACTTTCACTTTCCACTAACCTACCACACCTCCTGCGTATTCAGATTGGGATTTTTGGGATAGTCAATCGTGTAATGCAGTCCTCTACTCTCTTTGCGTTCTAAGGCGTGGCGAGTGATGAGGTAACCGATGTTGATCATATTCCTTAGTTCGCAAATATCCTTCGTTGCCTTCACACGCTTAAACAGGTCTTCGGTCTCCTCGTAGAGCAGATCTAATCGTTCCCAAGCACGATGCAGACGCAGGTCGCTACGTACGATACCCACATACGTGGACATGATCTGTCCCACCTCGCGAATGTCTTGAGAGATAAGCACTTTCTCCTCATTGCTCATCGTTCCTTCGTCGTTCCAAGCAGGCACTTTCTCATTAAACGCATAGTTCTCAATCACACTAAGTGAGTGTTTGGCTGCGGCATCGGCATAGACGACTGCTTCAATGAGTGAGTTCGATGCCAAGCGGTTACCGCCGTGCAGTCCCGTACACGAGCATTCGCCCACGGCATACAGCCGATGGATAGAACTCTCGCCGTCGAGATTGACTTGTATGCCGCCGCACATATAGTGGGCACAGGGTGCAACGGGGATATACTCTTTTGTTATGTCAATGCCGATACTTAGGCATTTAGCGTAGATATTTGGGAAATGGTGTTTAGTTTCTTCGGGGTCTTTGTGGGTGACATCGAGGCAGACGTGGTCTAAGCCGTGGATTTTCATTTCGTTATCGATGGCGCGAGCCACAATATCGCGGGGAGCAAGGCTCAGTCGCTCGTCGTATTTCTGCATAAACTCCTCTCCGTTCGGTAGTCTTAAGATTCCTCCGTATCCTCTCATCGCCTCGGTGATGAGGTAAGCAGGATGGGTCTCTCCCGGGTGGAAAAGAGCGGTAGGGTGGAATTGTACAAACTCCATATCTTTGACTTTGCCTTTTGCGCGATAAACCATCGCGATGCCGTCACCGGTGGCGATGTTGGGGTTGGTAGTGGTGGCATAGACAGCACCCGTTCCGCCGGTTGCCATCAGTGTCACGCGACTGAGGTAAGTATCAATCTTTTGGGTTTTCGGGTTGAGGATATATGCGCCATAGCAATCGATATCGGGTGTACGTCGAGTCACGCGAACGCCAAGGTGGTGTTGGGTGATGATCTCAACGGCATAATGGTTTTCTAAGACGGTGATATAAGGGTTGTTGCGAACGGCAGCCATCAGTCCGCGTTGGATCTCCGCACCGGTATCGTCTGCGTGGTGAAGGATACGGAACTCCGAGTGTCCGCCTTCGCGATGGAGGTCGAAGTTACCGTCCTTTTTCTTGTCGAAGTTCACACCCCATTGTACTAACTCTTGAATCTGAGCAGGAGCATTCTTCACCACTTGTTCTACGGCTGCGGGATCGCTGATCCAGTCGCCTGCCACCATTGTGTCGTGAATGTGCTTCTCAAAGTCGTCAACTAACAGGTTGGTTACGCTCGCGATTCCGCCTTGGGCTTTGGCTGTATTAGCTTCGTCTAATGTGGTCTTGCAGCATAATGCAATCTTGTACTTTTTTTCACGCGCTATCTTTAGCGCGAAACTCATTCCGGCGACACCTCCGCCGATAATGAGAAAATCATATTTACAAGTCATCGTGTGTTTTTTTCTAAAAAACACTGCAAAAGTACTGCTTTTTTTTGGAATATGCAAAAAAAGTTGTATCTTTGCAGCAAATTTCAACACAAATTATGAATTTTGAAGGAATTATTTTAGGTTTAGCCACATTTTTGTTAATTGGTATATTCCACCCGATAGTGATTAAGAGTGAGTATTACTTTGGTGTCAAATGTTGGCCTATTTTTCTACTTACAGGGTTGGCAGGTTGTGTTGGGTCGTTATTTGTAGATAATACCTACGCATCTGTTCTGTTAGGGGTATTCAGTTTCTCCTGTTTCTGGTCAATATTGGAGTTATTTGAGCAACGAGAGCGCGTCAGAAAAGGCTGGTTTCCGAAGAAGCCAGCCTGAGAAATATTGAATTAGATTTTCAAGTTCAGCCCTACGAGATAACTACGAGGTGTAAAGGGTCCGTAGATATAACTTGCATCCTTGTTCATACCTTTATCCAAATCTTTTTGGTATTGGTCTAACAGGTTCTTCACACCGGCACTAATCTCCAACGTATAGTTTTTATACAAAGGTATCTCATACGCCAATTTGATGTCCCACTCAAAGAATGGAGCCGTTTCCACTTCCTCGTCTTGAGGTATATATCCGGCGTAATGCTGTACCAACATATTGCCCGTCACTTTGCCGTTGGTGGTAATATTTAGCCCCTTGACAGGGTGCATATTCACAATAAAGAACCCATAGTGGTCAGGTGTGCGGAACATGCGTCGTTGAGGAGCAATAGTCGGACTCCATTGGAAATCTTCTATGTAGCGGCTTTGTTCGTAGGTGTAGCCCAATTGAAGTGTAAATAATCTACCATACCCTATTTTGCCTTCTACGTTCACTCCTGCCACTCGTGCTCCAGAGGCATTAACACGCGTGAGCAACAGATTGCCCTGTTCATCGTGTCCGTCTTCGCGTAGGGCAAACACATTGTTGAGTTGGGTAAAGAATCCCTCTACTGTGAAATTGATATCCCATTTTCTTACAGATTTATACCAATCAATACTTAATGTAGCAGAGTGACTTCGCTCCTCTTTAAGATTGGGGTCCAACGAAATGAGATGGACTTCGCCACCTACTGCTCCCACATGCAAATCTTCATCGTATGTTTGTGGGGCACGGTATCCGCTTGCATAACCCACACGCAGAATCAAGTCCTTGATAGGTGTATAACGCACACTGGCACGCGGTGTAAAAATAGGCTTTTTAAGCAAGTTATGTTTCTCTAATCGTCCTCCTATCAAAATAGACCATTGCGTGTTCTTCCACTCGTTTTGCACATAACCGCCATAGAGATGCACCGTCTGCCAAAGATTTCGATTATAGCCCAAAATTTGGTCGTGCAGTTGGTTGAACGAATACTCTATACCGGCACTCAAATCCGCAGGCATCTTACCGCAAGGGTACGAGAAGCGATATTGACCACCCATCACAGCCGTTATATCCCTGGACTGACCATAGGCGTTCGGGTTGTAATTGGTGCCGAAATAACTTTCACGCGCCGTGTGCTGAAACGAGACGTATGGTGTCACACTATGCCGATTGTCAGCAGTGTAATAGTCCCAACGAAGGCTACCGGCATCAATATTGTGTTTGAGTTGCTCTGTGAGGGGAGACTCGTGAGGCTGCAACGAATCAATTCCATAGCCACCACGGCGAAACTCGGTAGTATGATGATACTCAAGCGTTATTTTTGAATAATTGCTGGTTTTAAAGAAAGAACGAAAACCGAGTGTAGTCGTTTGCAACTTAGGTATATCGCTATAGCCGTCACCATCTCGGTCATATTGTTTGCGGTCACGTCTGACACCAAATAGATACAAACCTATTTTCTCATTGGGAGAGAGAACTGATGCGTTCATATTGGTATTGATATCAAACGAACCTGTCTCGGTAAAAGCACTTTGGTTGCTCAGGTTAATATAGTTGCGACAGGGTTCTTTAGTAATGATATTCACCACACCTCCTATTGCATTCGCGCCAAACAGGGCACTACACCCACCACGAATCACTTCTACACGATCCACCATACCGGTAGGTATTTGCTCCAATCCATAAACACTGGCTAAAGACGAAAATATCGGTCGTGAGTCAAGCAAAATTTGACTGTATTGTCCTTCCAAACCATTGATTCGCAGTTGAGGTACGCCACAGTTGCAGCATGACATCTCTACTCGCAAACCCGGTTGAAAATTCAGCACATCTGCCATTGAGTTGGAGGCAGTAT
Source organism: Paludibacteraceae bacterium (assembly GCA_045627765.1). GTDB lineage: Bacteria > Bacteroidota > Bacteroidia > Bacteroidales > Paludibacteraceae > Colicola. The sequence continues at coordinate 15,619 of JAZQOG010000045.1, forward strand.
TTTCTATGATGAGTGGGGAGATTACATTGACAATAGTTGCCACTTCTTTTTGCTTTGTCTCGTATTTATTGGCAGAAACCACTACGTTCTCCAGCAGATAACTACCCTCCTCGATTGACACATCCAGTACATAGGTAGAATCAGCTTGTATCGTGACAGGTATCTCCTTTGTTTTATAGCCCACCATAGAGAAAACGATGGTTTGTGTACCTAATGGTACATTTTTCAAGAAATAGTGTCCACTCTCGTCAGTCGTAGAGCCAATGGAAGTGCCTTTGATTTGAACATTGACATAGCCCATATGTTCTTGGGTGGCTGCATCTAACACATGTCCCGTAATATGGGAATCGGTAGCAGCATATAGATGTATGGCACACATACACAATGTAGCCATACAAAAGATTTTTTGTGTTGTTGACATATAATATTGCATTTAAGACCTCTACCACAAGGATAGAAGTCAAGTGATTAAAATAAAAATATAAAAAGGATTAAGCAATAAATATGCCTACAGGCGGTGCTCGCCAAACAAAATGAACTCCAAAAGTGGATGGCGCTAAACAATCCTGTTCACAACCAATGGTTTCAACGAGATAATCAATTGGTTTATCCGTTATAACCTCAGTAGATTCCGTAAAATGGAACAGACCATGGTTAATGGCAATCAAATTGATTTGCCACATAGTGTGCCCACCGTCATTCGAAGTATGGTGCGACTCCTTGTGTATATGTGAGTGAACAATAGTCACTCCATTCACTATGTGCGAGTGGACAAAACAATTGACATCAATATAATATGCAGCAAACAGCAGTAGTAAACCTACCGCTAATCCGTGTTTATATGATGGCCATTCACGAAGTTCTTTTCTATTTGATGGACG
>JAZQOG010000046.1:0-21785 GCA_045627765.1 Paludibacteraceae bacterium
TTGTTTATACGCAAACGATACGGATTTTACACCACCCAAGTATTGTTTGTTAGTTTCGCCCCACTCTATATAGCAACTACTGCTTGTTTGGCGACTCAGCCAAAAGCCTTTTACATCTTGCCCGCCAATCGAAACGACATCTGTCGTTTTGCTACGACCACCGCGTTGCCATACGGTAAAGTTCTCATCAAAACTACTCTTGAAAGACACGCGAGATGCCGAAGCACCCGTACCTGCGTTTACATACGTTTCCGTAATGGTTTTGTCTTCACCCCACGCCATTATTGTAGCGCATAGGGCTAAAATAAATAGAAATGTTTTTTTCTTAGCCCAAGGGGCACGATTAACTTCATTTTTCATAGTAATTAAATTTTTGAGTTAATATTTGAGTTAATTATATTTTCAAGAAACCTCGTTGACTTGCTTCTTAGGCTCACGACGAGTATCCCAAACATGAACTATAATAATGGTATCATCTGCAATATAGTAAATTAACTTAGTAAGTTTTGTAATAATTAAATGACGATACTGTATCTTACGATGTTGTAACAAAGGTTCACAAGCGCCAATTCTAGGCTGTTCTCCCACTCTTTGTATCCACGATTCTGTCGCCTCAACAAAATTCTGTAACGAGATGTAGCCAAATTCTTGATAAATATTATCTGCAACATCTTGCCACCTACTAGAAGCAAACTCTGTCCATCTAACCTTCATCATAGTGATGCGCGTTGACTTAAGAAATTGTGCATTCTGGTTGACATTACTTCTGAGCTGATTAAACGCCCATTAAGAACATCTGCCTCTGACTGATCTATCTCGGCATTTAGTTGCTCTCTTGAGAATGGTTCGGTTGCAGGAGAAATCGTAAATAATCCAGCCGCAATGATTGCCTCTAACATTTTAACAGCAGCAGCATTGTGTTGATCATATTGTAATGAAACTGCACACATAAGTTTTTATTGGTTAATATTTTGGGTTAATTATTGGTTTTATATTCGTTTTTTATCGCCTCATATTTGAATATTCTATTCCATTGGAGGTCACAAATTGTGATTTCCAATTTATACTCTTCTCCCCCACTCGCGCAAGCGTGCGCGGTAAAAAATCGCACAAAAGTAATACTTTTTTATTATATATGCAAGTTTTTTTTACGAAAAATGCTATTTTTTTGAATTTTGCGACTATTTTTTAAGGTTCTGAGTATTTTTATCTCTCACAGATGGCGAGGGTAACTTGATTTTCAATTAGATTTTTTTAATGGTTCCACACGCTACGCGAAGAAAATCTTTACGAAAGGAATTTATAAAAAATATTCTATAATAACCCTTTCCCTATATATGGTTTTCCCGTTTCATCGGGACAACCATGCCTACGGGAGTGCTACGGAGATTGAGGGCTGATTGAAGCATTGCTACCTACCCGATTTAGACTATGCGAATAGAGATTCGATGGGGGTACACAAAAAGTTTTCAACAGGGAAAGCACCCGGACCGATAAGAAGTGAACGATAGGGGTGAAAGAGTTGCTCAAAGACCTGAAGACCTTTAGTGGATTTCTCTTCATTACTTTTCACTTCAATAGCAATTACTCGACCATTACGAACTAAGACAAAATCTACTTCGTTATTACCTTCACGCCAATAATAAACATTAAAATTACAACGATAAGACTCATTGACTAAATAAGAACCAACAGCAGACTCTACCCAACGCCCCCAACGCTTAGGATCCTGACGAGTGGAAGCAAAATTGCCATCATCATATAAGCTAAGCAAAGCGTTATTATACACTTGATATTTAGGAATACTGGCACGACGGCGAGCTTTATCCATTGCAAATTTTTGTAAGCCACAAACCATTCCTGCGGTATCCAATAAGTCTAAATAGCCCGTCAAAGTGGTCGTATTCCCCGCATCTTGCAGTTGCCCAATCATCTTGGTAAGAGATAATATCTGTCCTGAATAAGCGGAACTCAGTTCAAAGGTTTGACGCAAAAGCGCCGGCTTATTAATCGGCGTATCAATCAAGATATCATTATTGATGGTTGCCGCCACAATAGAAGCTCCTATATATTCGCGCCAACGGTCAGGTTCCGTAATCAAACTTGCCGCACCCGGGTATCCACCATAGTAGATGTATTGATCCAAATCGAAGCCAAAGGCTTGATGCATTTCTTGCCATGACCAATTAGGCAACTTGATAACCTCAAAACGCCCTTTTAGACTTTCAGACTGTCCTCGTTCAAGACGCATGCGCGAAGAACCTAATAGCAGAACTTTGATATTAACATCATTAAAGGTATCTGCATCCCATTCTTTCTTAATCACTTCTGCCCATTGATACAACCGTTGCACTTCGTCTATCACTAAGACCATCTCGTCAAGCCCCTCGTTCTGCATCCGTGAACGCACGGATTGCCAACACGAACTAATCCAAGTAGCTTGAGACACAGGAATACTATCCGCAGAAAAATGCATAATAGGCAAATCAATCGTCTGAATAATTTGCTTGACAAGAGTAGTTTTACCGACTTGTCGCGGCCCTTCGAGAATCTGAATGAACTTACGCGGCTCTTGAAGCCTTTTTGTAATTAGTTGAAATTGAGCACGTTGCATAGAGATATAAATTTTACTCAATGGAGTGAATAAAATTACTCAATCGACTGAGTATTTTTGTTTTCGGCTGCAAAGGTAATACATTTTTTCCATATATGCAAATATTTCTGTGTTTTTTCGGCAACAAAACACTATTTCAAAGATTATTTCGCTGGTTTTTTTAAGTCTCTGCAGGACTGTTTGAATACCCTTTCCCTAGATACGGTTTTCCCGTTTCATCGGGACAACCATGCCTACGAAGTGCTACGTTGGTTGACGGCTGATTTACAGCATCGCTTTCAACGCCTCAAGCGATTCGGCAGTGCGCCAACCAACTGCTCTTTGAGCAGCCAAACGATTGACCTCTATATCGTCCACAAAAACGGTCTCATCAGGATTAAGATTCAAGCGTTTTTGTACGTATTCAAACAAAGCGGTATCAGGCTTAATAATATGAATCCAATGCGAAAGGAAAAGTTCGTCAAACACACTCATATCGTATTGACTCGCAATGTCTTGCCAACAAGCATCATTATTATTGGAAAGCAAATAAAGGCGATAACCTTGTGCCTTGAGTTGATGCACATAGTTCAAGCGCTCCGCGGGAATACCGGCATGAATAGAGACCCACGCCTCAAACACTTGTTCGCGAGTCGTGCCCTGCCGACAAAGAGCAAGAACCTGCGTGAGAAAATCGTCTAACGAGACCAGACCGCGTTCAAACTGTCCCATCAATTCTGTTCCTTCGCCTTTATCGTCCATCCCCAAACGAGGGAAATTGGCTCCCGTCAGTTCTTTGAGGCGAGCTATGCACCCCGGGATATTGTGCTGCATAAGCACACCACCCATATCTAAAATAATGTTACGTATCATAATGTTAAACAGGTAGAATAGTTGCATATTACTTCTCTATTCCCAAGACGGAATAGCATTTGCCATCGCGGAGGATGTTAATCCGTCCATCCACAAGAATCTTTTGGCACCCTGTCTCTTGTGCCGAATAGCCTGCTGCTTGCAGTTGGTTATCCAAATCCGTGGTATCCGTTCCCTCCCCTATCTCCGGATTATTAGGACCTTGTGCAAAAGCAGATCCTAATTTGGAAACAAGCGACCCATTCGTTAAGTCAGCTTGAGAGAACACCGTGGCGGATTGTTTGGAAATATAATTCTTGTGCTGCGCCAAGTCTTGAGGAGCACTCTCAATCAAATAGTAAACATTGGTTAGCGTGGAATAACCACCATTAAAAACGGAAGCGATGGCTCCCAAATAAGCCGTTTGACTAGTGGTAGCCCCTTGCGCCTTTCTCTCGTCCGTAATCTTACCTGCGAAATAACAGTTTTCAATATGCACTGCACGGGAGTCGTTATTGGCATTGGCATAAGCCACGATTCCTCCCATACGAGCGGCAAAGTCTTTTTGCAGTTGGAGTTTAGTAAGACTATAGCAATTGGTGATATTCACATTATATCCATAACCTAAGATTCCCCCATACTGTCCATTACGACGGATACGCCATGTACCTTCCGAGTAGCAACGGTCTATGATGGATGGCGAGCCGACACTATTGTCGTAACCACAGATATATCCGAGTGCCTCGGGTAGGTTGGTAAAGATAGGACACGACACATAGCAACGCGAGATGGTAGAGTTAGCCATCCAACCGCACAAAATGCCACAATATTTATTCATATCTTTCATCGTACCACTTGGGCGATTGAAATAACTCTCCTCCGTTCCGGTAAGCGAAAGGTTCTTAAGGGTAGCATTCTTGATAGCGCCAAACAGACCTACTGCCTCTAACGCATACAGATCCTCTCTATCCACCGCGTAGATATTAAAACCGGAAATCGTATAACCTTTTCCATCAAAAGTACCCGTATAAGGGTGAGAAACCGCACCTATCGGTGTAGCCCAACAATCCTGTTTGGTATGATCCATTGAAAAGGAGTTGGTCAGTTCCGCCTTCAGTCCGTAACTACCGGCATTGACGGCTTTGGCAAAGTCTTCTAAGTCCTCGCGAGAGCCGATGGTATAAAGCAAGTCCTCGGTAGCCGTTCCAATGAGATGGAAAGTATAAGTGGTCGTCGTTACCAAGTCTTCCGCAAGCACCCTATTGGTGTAGGTTAATGTCTGCCCCTTAGCCGGTGTTGGTAAGGGGAAATAACCATAGTTAGTCGGATCTCGTTCAATGTCGGCACCTTGGCTATCGGTAATGTTTTGTTCGGCTTTTTGACTGCGTGGGAACGAATACATCGTGACCGAAGGTGCGATAGCGGCATCAACGGGCACATCGTACTCATAGACATCCGGAAGAAGGGGTATATTCATTCCATTAAAGGTCACACGTTTGAGTCGCGATTCGTTGGCAGGTTGGTTCTCCTCTTCGCTCTTGCCATATTGCTCTTTAAGCGAAGTCACCTCCCAAGGTTTTTGGAAAGCTTCACGCACCGCTGCACGACACATTGAAGCGCAATAGTCAGAGATAGACGACGGAGCATATACCACATCATCGGGTTCAACACCGAAGATGGCCTTATACCAACATAAGGAAGCGATATAGCGTCCGTAGTTATAATTAAGGTGATACCCATCGCGGTTGAGTTTTTGTCCGATATAAGATGTGCGTGCATTCTGGATAGCCGTACCCGCAGGAATTAAGAAGAAATTCGGATGCGTCTCCATCACTTTCTTGGCAGCAGCGATAATGCTATCGTACATGATTTGGGTATTATTCTTATAGAGTTTAAACGCCGAATAAGTGGAAATACTATCGTATGCCCATGTCATATAAAAACCTATCTTCACTTCTTTGTTAGAGCAATGAGTCTGGATATAGTTCACGAGGTGAGTTAGGTAAGGTTCGTAGGACGAATAGATACCCGCGGAATCGTGGTCGGATTGGAGGATGACATAATCCCATGGTTCCAATTCCACTGCCTTGGTGAGGTTATAGGTACTCAAACCCGTCGAGGTGAATTTTCCATTGCGAAACTCGCGATAGTTATAAGGCATGGTATCCGTACGCGTGCTCCACGCGTCATGTTGGCTCAACCATGTGCCTCCCCGATAGGGGTAACCCACAATAGCTTCTTGTTTTTGAGCATCTAAGATGGGTTGGAAATGTTGTTCAAGAGCATCTACGGTAAAACTGTTTCCGATACCTAAAATACGGACAACTTCAGCATGGATAGCCACAGCGAATACCATGGCACATCCTATTAAAAGGATTCGTTTCATAATGTGTTTTTTCTACGGATTTGACGAATATAGAGAAAAAGTAGTAAGATTAACGACAAGGCAGCAGCACCTAACCAGAAGAAACGAATGGCGGAGAAATCGTACATCGTCTGTTGCACCATCTCACCGGCTTCGTTCATCACTTCTACCACCGTCTTACGGCCCTCAATCAGATATCCACTCACGATATCTTGTAATCCTGCCGCTGCGTATGACGCCATACCAATAACTCCCACCGCAGCTCCAACAGCCTCCTCAGGAGCGACATCAACCGCCATCAGTCCTCCAAGGAAGCAAAGGAGAATTCCCACGCTCAATCCAAAGAGAACCATCGCTACACAGTCAACCCAGAAATAACCAGCCGGCACGAACAAAAACAACACCAAGGCTCCTAAATTGATGAGAGACGTGATAAGCGCCATAAAAACACGATCGCTTTTGAAGAATTTATCACTAATCAATCCTGATGCCACGGTTCCTACAATACCGCAAATACTGTTAATCGCTACCGTTGATGAAGCAGCAACGGTTGAATAATCCTTTGCATTTTGGAGGAAATAAATTCCCCAACTATTCACCGCGTAACGCCCGATATAGAAGAAAGCAGACGCAAGAGCGAGTACCCAGATAATAGGCATCTTGAGAACTTGTATCTGTTTTTTACCGATGTTCTTCTGTTTTTCCGTTTCGGTCATTGTCACCTCCTGCGGAGCCACATAGTGCTTGAGAAAAACGAGAATAACCAGAACACCAAACAAACCGATAGCCGCAGCACTTAAAAATCCTGCACGCCAGCCCCATAAACTCACCACGACAGCCGTAAGGGAGAAAGTAAGCGCTTCGCCTATATTATGCGAGGCAGACCAATAGCCGTACATTGTCCCGTAATTATTAGGGTCGAACCATCGTTTAAGCGATATGATTGAGCAAGGTGCACCTGCGGATTGGAACCAACCATTGATAGCCCATAGAACAACAAAAAGCCAAAACGGCACTCCAATAGCCAGCACGGCATTCACGATGGCGCAAATAAGTAATGCCCCCGACATAAACAGGCGTAAGTTCACCCGATCCGCGAGAAATCCGTTACAGAACTTCCCTACCGCATAGGCGAAGAAAAGTGCCGAACCGATAATACCTAATTGCGATTCGGTAGCGATACCATCATCCACTATGCCCTTTTTGAGGACATTAATACTAAGGCGGCAGACATAAAATAGACCATAGCCAATGGTCACTGCCCAGAAGATGCCTTGGCGAGTTTTTTGTTTTTCAGTCATAATATTATTGTTGTATTCCTAAAATGTTATACACTTGCTTATTCTTAATAATGAGAATCTGCCCATCGCGATACGTCTTCTTGACATTATCGATGGCTTTTACATTATAGAGAGCCGTAGGTTCGGTGTGCGCCTTGACTTTAACATCATCAATACCGATACCCTGCTCTTTCCCATTATTATAGGGATTCGTCCAGCGCAGTAAAACGCACTCACGAGGTTCAAGGATAATCGGTAAGGTAGCCTTAACCGTCTTGCGGTTATTGGCATTATTACCATCCACAGCCGTGTTCGTACCCGAAGCGATGAGCGTTGAAGGGGTCGTGAAGTTCAGTTTAGCAAAAGGCACCATCGGCAATTGACCCACCCATTTGGTACGTTCACGTAATGCGCTGATATCCGGATTAACGAGATAATCAAACGTCATCGTATGCGCTGCCGTGGATTCTTCCACGCGCCAAATCTCACCCGTATATTCGATATCCAAAGAGGTGATGCGTTCTTGTGTATTGTTCTCAATTACCACACCGACAGCAATGCCTCTATCCGCATTACCCGGCTGCAAACCAATGCACCGTTCGGTTTTGTTTTTATTGGCTACAGAAGGATCGCCTTCACCATAGTTATACAGTCCGGAGGCGGTGTGCGAGCCATTACCGATACGGTAATAGTTGAAGGTTGCATATTTAGAGCCGGTCGTACCACCGGTGGTAGCGTACCAACCTAAAGGATAGTGTCCTTGCACAAAAGTCCCTTTAGCAAGATCCGCCTTAAAATGATTGGGATAAGCAAACAACCCATTGAAGTCCTGTTCGTAAACCCAAGTGGTGTCTTGGTCCGCAAACTCAGCCGTCATAATATTATGCGTGACCGGTCCACGATAGACATACCCCCAACGATCAACCACCTCGACCTCCATATACGCATTGGGGTCTTTGGGCTGATAGCGGAACATGTGACCTCCCGACATAACATAACCCGGGTTCTTACTGGCTATCGTACCTCCGTCACTACCCGGATAGTTCGGACGCTTATCTCCATCCTCTTGCATCACATCGTATGCAATGGGATCCGTGCCCGAGTATTTCTTCATTTCGCTTTTCTCCCCATTCTCGTAAATATAAACTTGCCAATCCTTCTCATATCCCCACACCGTCGCACGCACCTGATCAGACATGTGGTCAGAAGCGATATTGCCCGGTGCGTATGCGCGGAACTGATGGCTACGGTCAAAACCGGTGGATTTATAGTAATAGTCCACATAACCCTTTGGACCGGCTTGCATCACCTCATAACCGTTAGGCGTTCCGTCACCACAGATGTTAGCAGCCCAGAAAGCACCCTTGACTGCACCTAAATTCAACTCTCTCAAATACTCCGAATGATAGTATGTGTGAGGATTGTGGGTATGACCCGAAATGATATATTGAGTCACGTTGCCTTTATTGAATAGTTCTTTTAGCTCCGGCATTAGGCTCGTATAACTGGACGAGAAAGAAGCGTGACAGAACACCACGATAGGAGTTTCTTCGGACACCAATGCCACATCTTGTCTAAGCCACTCTAATTGATATTCGGGCATCACATATTTATACCCCTTTTCTCCTCCGCAACCGGTATAATAGATGTTATCGAGAGAGATATAGTGGATAGCACCAATATTATAACTATAATAGGTAGGACCAAACACGGCTGTATAGAGGTCGTCTGCCAATCGTTCTTGTTCGGCTTCGCCTACACATTTGGCTTTGCAGTTATGGTCGTGGTTGCCAATGGTCATTAAACAAGGCACACCAAGACTCGCCATGTTCTTTTTCTGTGTCTCAAAAGCATTATACCAATCCCAAACAACATCCCCGACGATACTGGTATAAATCCTTGTGCCTTTGGGATAGGATGCAATGAGTTCTTTCATGTCTTTAAGGGACTCTTCCCGATAACGCCAAACATTGTAATTATCCAACACTTGCGGGTCAGAGATAACGAGCATCACATGCGCTGAGTCGGCTTTACCGCCATCGGCTTGACGATTGAGGGTAAAATCTACCCGTTGATCTCCAAACTGATTAACCGGTGCATACATGTGCGGAAAACCAATCTCATCAAGTGGGATATCATATCCGGATGGTACGCAAATAGACACGAACTCCGATAAATCGTTAAGGTTAATGCGATAATAACCTTTCTCATCCGTCCTCACAACCGAAAAACCATCACTTACCGTTGCCAAGATGGGTTGTTTATTTTGATCTAAGACGTAGCCATGCACTTGAGGACCGGCAGGCTCATCTTCTAACATTGTCAGTGTCAAATCGTTGAAAACAAATCGACCTCTATTCACACTCACCGAACCCGTATATTGGGTGCGGTTCTCGATACGAAGGGTAAAATCTCCCTCGATATTAAGGTCATTAAGTTCATAGTAAAAAGGTGTCGAATCGGGCGCAGTATAGGTCGGGCGAGCCGCTTGCTTGATCTCTCCCACCAACTCTCCGTTCACTAAAATAGCAATGTCATAGTTGGTTATCTCACTCTCGCTTCCTCCTTGTTTCCATGAAAAAGAGAGGGATTTGAGTCCACCGGACATCGGCATCACATTGGTCAGATAACCATAGTCACACGTCTCATTACTCTTGCGCGCCCTTAGATACATACAGGAGTCTTGGGCTCCAAAGCACTCGTGATTACCGCCACCTAACCAATACTCCCACTTAACCCCTTTCTGTCCCGTAAACACTTGCGGTGTATTCGGAGTAGAGGAGGGACAAATGATTTTGTGTTGTAAGTCTTTAGATGCAAAAGTCTCTACAAATGTCCACTCTGCCTTCACACTGAGGCAACTAATAACAGATAAGCAAACAAGAAAAATTCGACGCATAATAATAAAATTATATGGTAAAGAAAAAAGGGTTATAAAAATATCAGGACACCCCGATACACAGGATGTCCTGATAGACAAAAAGTTAGAAACCTAACATGTTGATTTCTTTCTCGTCCTTTTGGATGTAAACAACACCATCGCGAACGACTTTCTTCGTTTTAGGCTCAACACCAATCACTTGTTTCAAACCCGTTTCTTCAATGGTATATTCAATGAAGAAACGTTGGATACGTAATTGTGCAGACGTCTTGCAAGAAGGATCTTTAACGGGGTCATTGCTGGTAGCAGCGTAGAGGATAACGGAATCTACGGGTTCAGCAAACACGAGGATAGAGTCAGAAGCGATAGAGTCGGTGATACCAACACCGGGAACGGTGCTCAACAGACCGCCACCCTTAGCTACAGATGCACCATACTGAGTGAACGATACGCGGTTGATCTTTGCGCCTTTAGCAGCAAGCCAGAACTTACCTTCGCCCTCACCACGAGCACGATAAACACGCCAGTCACCGATAGACTTGTCGGTCTCATAGAACACACCATTGTCACCTCCGGTAGTACCGCAAGAGATGTACTCGTCAAAATCGAAGGTAGGATAAGCCGTACCGCTAACCCACTCTTGATCTACTGCGAGTTCGTCATTTACCCAAGTGTTGATAATCTCCTGAGAGAACATCATTGCGCTGCAAGCTAAAGCAGCCACAAAAAGAAAAGCTTTTTTCATTGTTTTAATAAAATTTATTGGTTAATTATGTTACCTTTTTCACCCCCTCCCCTTTATGAGAGGGGGCTTACAGGATTCGTTGATTAGTGAGAGGTATAACCCTCGTTTTGTCCTAAGTTCGGATTGAGATAAGTCTCGTTATAAGGAATAGGCAATAAAGCCTCGTATGCCTTAAAGTCCGAGAACTTAGTTGGTTCTGCAAAATCTACCACTTTAATGCTGCGCATATAAGCCGCCAAATCGTCATGGTTAGGATAGAGACGCTGTAAGTCAAACCAACGAACGTTCTCGAAGCACAACTCCAAGCGACGCTCATGGAAGATGGCTGCACGCAAATCGGAATACTTAGCCGCATATTTAGCATCTTGAAGCGAGGTCTTATAATCGGCAAGATTATTCCCTGTGCGAGTACGCACTTTATCCAAATACAGAATGGCATTTTCCGATTGACCAACGCGCTCGTAGGCTTCGGCTAACATTAGATAAACATCTGCAAAACGCAGTTCGTACCAATCGTTGCCACCATATCCCACCATATTGGTTTTATCCGTATATTTTTTAGTGTAATATTGCGTGGTCGTGCTCTTCTTTGCAGTATAAGTTGTGATACAAAGCCCCCAACGACCATCCTTAGCCTCTTGTGCATCAAACTCATTATAGAGGTTAGGCTCGCCTAAGTTGAAACCACGACCGGAACCCATGGATGTTTGTCCGGACTTGATTTGGAAATAAGCGGCAAAAGGACTGGACTGCGTCTCCGTAGCTTTGTACTGAACGGCAAAGATAATCTCTGCGTTCTGTTTTTTCTCTACATTGAACACATCCGCAAAAGGAATAGTCAGTTCCTTATACTCACCAATGGCTTCGGCTTGTTTAAGCGCATCTATCGCCAACGAATATGCCTCATTATGATTGAGAGTGGCTGCATATTGCAGATAGACACGTCCTAATAAAGCATAAACAGCCGTCTTCGACGCATGACCATACATCGTACTACCCGGAGAGTAAATATTCGGCATAGCATTGTTCGTGGTGAGCGATTTCAAATCGCTAATAATGAACTGATACACATCTTCCTCCGAATCACGTTTTGCTTTGGCAGCATCCGCAGACGAGGAAACAACATGGTCAAGTTTGGTGACAGGACCCCAAAGACGAACAAGATAGAAATGAGCTAACGCACGCATAAACTTGGCTTCGCCCTCTATTCTATTTTTCTCACTCTCATTTGTCCACTTGATGTCATTGACATGTTGGATGGTTAAATTAGCACGATGAATGGTTTGATAAAGAGCGGTATATAAATCATACACAATCTTATTCGAACTCATCACATTGTGATTAACGAAGGATGAATACATTCCTGCACTGGAGGAGCCGGCCGTTGTAGTAGCATTATCCGACTTCATTTCGGTAACGAAGAACATATTTTTATTTGCCTCGCGAAAAGCCTCATACGAGGATGCTAATAGGCTTTCCATATCCTCCGGAGATTGATAGAACTTACTCTCGTCAAAAGCATCCGGATCCGTCATATTGAGGAAATTGCACGAACTCAAAGTTGCTGCGGCAACAATGAATAATAGAATCTTTTTCATATATTTACAAGTTTAACGGTTGAACAAGTTGAACGAATTTAGAAAGTCAGTTTAATACCACCGCTGAACGTACGAGACAAAGGATAAGTACCAAAGTCAATACCGGGAGCTGTATTGCTCGCGTTGTAATCAACATCTGGGTTATAACCATTGTATTTCGTTACAGTAAACACGTTATCAACTGAGAAATAAAGGTAGAAACGCTCCAAATGAATCTTCTTAAAGAAGTTGTTATCCGGAATCGTATAACCGAGCATTAAGTTCGTCATTCGCAAGAATGAAGCGTCCTCCATCATATAGGTCGAGAACTTCGTGTTGAGGTTCTTTTGCGAACGATTCGCACGGAACATGGTGTTCTCATCTACCTTATCCACATTACCATAACGATTGAGAGCAACGGTCATCGTGTTACAACCTCCCTCAAGGTTACAAGCGTAATAACGAGAGAAGTTAATCACCTTATTTCCATAACTTCCATCAAAGGTAGCACTCAAACAAAGCCCTTTCCAACTCAACGAAGTATTAAATCCGTAAGTGAACTTAGGATAGTTATCACCAATAATATCGCGGTCATCTTCGGTAATCTTACCATCCCCGTTGACATCTCTCCATTTCACATCCCCTATATACACGTTGGCATAATCGTTTACGGCAGGACCTTGACGAGAATATCCCTCTTCAAAGTTACCTTTACTATCCAGGTGTTTCTTATCCTCTTTAATAAGAGCATAATCCGACTCGGAGATAAGTCCCTCACTAACCATTCCATAGAACGAACCGATAGGAGCACCATTGCGCGTGATATGCGTGATCTGTTTACGCTGACCGGCAATAAGAATCTCATCCTCCAAACCTTCTACGCGGTTACGATTGAGAGAGAAGTTCACACCCAACGTCCATTTCCAGTCTTTGGTTTGAACAGGAACAGCATCAATAAGGAAGTCGCCTCCTTGGTTATATACCTTACCACTCTTAAGGTTTGTCCACATCTTGGTTTCACCCATGATTGCCGAAGTGGTTGTTTGATAGAGCAGGTCGGAAGTAACGGAATAGTAATAGTTCATCACTAAGTTAATACGACCACTCAAGAACGTCATATCCGTACCAATGTTCGTTTGGCTGGTTTTCTCCCAACCTAAGTTAGAGTCCGCAGCAATAGGATAATAGGTTGTATAATCATTACCACCAAACATGTACGCACCCGAAGTCATGAGAGCCAAGTGGTTGTAGTTACCAATATTATTATTACCACTCAATCCCCACGAAGCACGCAGTTTCGCCGTTACATAACGTTGCGCATCCACTGCCCAAGACTCGTTGGTAATATTCCAACCTGCACTTACAGATGGGAAGAACCCCCAACGGTTGGTAGCTCCAAAACGCGAGCAACCATCACCACGAACGGTTAAAGAAAGCGTGTATCGTTTGTCATAATTATACATCGCACGGGCAAAGACGGACATCAAAGACCATCCCATCAAATCGGATACGGCTAACGTACCATTCTCATCCGACTCTGTCGGTTGAGCCGCTGCCAATGTTCCTATACGATCATCGGTATAAGCACCTAACACGGATTTAGCATCGATGTTATTATAGTTCTTCTTCTGCATCGAATAACCAAGCACGGCGTTAATGGTATGTTTCTCTTTGATTGTTTTGTTATAGTTCAATGTCGCCTCTAACAACCAATCCGTATTGAAGTCACGATAGTCTTTGCAAATAACCTGCTCGTTCTTCGGATCACCCGGAGCATAGTTACTCTGACCTAAAGATAAGGGACGATAGAGATTATATATCTGATCCGAAATCTGCATACCTAAATCCACTTTGGCAAAGAATCCTTCAAGGAAAGTGTATTGTGCATAAGCATTGATACCAAAACGAGCTTTCGTGTTATACTCCTTACGGCCATTAGCGAGAGCAACGGGGTTCTCACCGCCGAAGCACACATAAGCCTGTTCACTACTTTCACCATTCTTATAACTAACACCCACAGCATACGAGCCATCGGCATTATATACAGGATAAGTAGGTGGCATACAAAGCGCATTCAAGATAATACCATCATTGAAAGCCAAACCATCGGTGCGAACTACGCGCTCCTTCACGTAGTACATATTTGAACTAACACCTACCATGAAATGTTTGCTCACATCAAAGTCCATATTCAAACGCGTGGTAATACGTTGGTGATTACCCGGCGCGATAATACCGTCTTGATTCAAATAACCCAGCGAGAACATAAAACGAGCTTTATCACGACCACCACTTACGCTGAAATTAACACGATGCATCGGCGCATTACGGAACAACGCATCTTGCCAATCCGTATTGTAGTCACTATCCACGATATCGGGACAAAGGAGATACATCGAACCGGAAGACGGAACCCCTCTCGCAATACGTTGCTCATTATTATCGCTGCGGGAATATTGCCAAGCCTCTTCTTCCGTATATAAATATTCTCCATCACCATCCTTCTTATTACGCAACCAATCAAAATAGGAATTGTTATAACCATCTTGGTGCAACTTCTTAAAGTCTTCCGCATTCATCATTTTAACCTTCTTTTGTAACTGTTGCATCGAGAATTGATAATCCACATTGACATTAAGTTTACCCTTGTCACCACGTTTGGTCGTAATCAGTACTACACCACCGGCAGCACGGCTACCATAGATGGCTGCCGAAGCAGCATCCTTCAATATCTCAATCGATTGAACATCACTTGGATTGATATATTGGTCCTTTGAAGCAGGATAACCATCAATAACATACAATGGCTCTACATCTCCATAAACGGAGTTGACACCACGAATATGAATCGTAGCCGACGAACCCGGAGCACCTGACGTCTGCTTGATTTCGACACCGGGAGTGTGACCCACCAAAGCTTGTTCAAGAGAGGGCACGGTCTGGTTCATCTCTTCAGTCTTAACCGAGGAGATTGCACCTGTCAAATCGCTCTTACGAACGGCACCATAACCAATAACTACCACTTCCTCCAACACTTCGGTATCCTCCTTGAGGGTAACTTTCATGTTCTGAGCGGGCTTGAGTTCTTGCGATTTAAATCCCACATACGAGAATACAAGAACATCGTCTTCTGAAGCCGAAAGAGAGAAGTTTCCATCGAAATCGGTAATCGTACCATCGTTGGTTCCTTTAACGGCAATCGTAGCACCGATAACCGGTTCCCCCTTGGCATCGACTACCACACCTTTGGCTTGCACTTTGGTGGAAGACTTAGCATTCAATAACACCGATGTCCCTTCAACTCGATAGACGATGTTCGTGTTGGCGAACAAACGGTCTAAAACAGAGTTCACAGGCTCATCAGTAGCTTGAATACTCACTTTTTGATTAGGATTGACAATCGGCTGAGCATACGAAATAGTCCAGCCTGTCTGCTTCTCAATCGAAGCAAACACTGTCTTGAGAGGAGTATTTGTGTAGTTTAATGTCACATTCTGTGCCATCACCACTACTGCAAATAGCAACGCTCCAAATACAGAAAGCAGTTTTTTCATGTTTGTAAAGGATTAATGTTTTTAATGATTAATTGATGATTGACTATTGACTATTGACTATTGAAGATTGAAGATTAACTATTAAAGAATCACTTAGCAGATAGAATAACCAACCCTTTCTCGTCATCGTAACGATAGCGGATAGGCGAAACGGAAGACATACTCTTAAGCACATTCTCTAACTTATCGCCCTTTACCACCAACGAATAAGAATATTCATAGCATTGCGCATCGCGGATATTGATATCCACATCATAATTGCGCTCTAACATCGTTTTGAGTTCATTCATCGGCATCTCATTCACCTCTAAACGATGATCCTTCCAAGCCGATGCCATACGCGTGTCCGCATTGCGATACAACATCGAATAACAAGTTTGCCTATCGTAACTCAAACGTTCACCGGCTTGCATATCTATCGCCTGCTTAGCTCCATGGAAAAGGACACGACCTTCATCCAAGTTCACTTGCACCAACTCGTTTTCGTATGCCTTCACATTAAACTGCGTACCTAATACCTCCACCGAAGCACCATTCAAATCCACAACAAAAGGACGATGTTTGTTCTTCGTCACTTCAAAATACGCCTCTCCTACCAATACCACACACCGGTTGCGACTTGTAAAACGAGAGGGAAAAACCAAACGAGAACCCGCATTCAAATAGATATGCGTACCATCTTGCAATACCACCTGTATCTGCTCTCCCCTATTGGCACAAACCGTTTGCATCGACACTTTAGGTTGCATCGGTCGCTGCCAAGCGATAGCCGCTGCGCCTAACACAAGCACGATAGCCACAACCGCAGCCACACCCCACCAAAGGCGTCTTACCTTAATATTTCTTACGCGTACGCGCTCGCCGTGTGCGGGTGCGTCAAAATGGGGCACCATTGCCTCCAAATCAGCATCTAACAACTCAGATACTTCTAACTGCCCTTCGGCACTACCAAACCACTGAGCCACTTCCCTCGCCTCTTGCTCCGAAGCCTCATTGTTTAGCACTTGATTGATTTTATCTTTTTCCATAGTTCTAAATATATACAAAAAAATAAGGAGCGAAAAACTCGTTTTCACTCCTATGACACTTACAAAAGTAAAAAGTACTATCCTAAACGCAAAAAAACTTGATTTTTTTCCGATAATTGCTCTTTTATATCCCTAATTGACGAACTATATTGGTTTTTCACCGTCTGTATTGATATACCTAACGCATCGGCAATCTGTTGGTTATTAAACCCTTCTTTAATCTTCATCTCGCAAATCTTTCTGCGCTGCTCGGGCAAGTGCTCTATCAATTCTCGAATACGAGCCAATTGACCCTCATGCTGCATCTTCTCCAACCAACTTTGGTCACTCAATCGTTCTTGAGCATAAACGTAATCATTCTGAACAGCAAGGTTCTCGTGACGCAAAAGGTTGAGAATCTTATTCTTCGTCGTGGTACATAAATAACTGCGCAGGTTCGTATCTATCGTCAAATCTTTCCTATTCTCCCACACCCACATAAACACACTTTGTACCACATCATGCGCAGTGTCCTCGTTCTTAAGGTATTTCATACACACCTCAAAAAGGGAGGGGTGATAGCGTTCGTACAATGTGGTAAACGCTACCTCATCATCCTGCATCATCGCTGCCAATAAGTCTATGTCATTCAACGACTTCATATCAAGAGCTTAGGAAGGGTTATAAGGCTTGCAAAGTCTGTTGTAGCCACTGCCAGCAACGGGCGGTGGAGGAAACACTCAGTTTCTCTTGCGGAGAGTGAACGCCTACCATTTGCGGACCTATAGAAACCATATCTAAATACGGATATTTCTCTAAGAACAGCCCACACTCCAATCCTGCGTGAATAGCCAAAACCTTCGGTTCCTCGTGGAAGAGGTCTATATAGGCTTGTTTGGTTATTTGGAGCAATTCAGAATGCGTGTTCGGCTTCCAACCCGGATAGCCATCGCCATGGGTGACTTCGTCACAAGCTGTTGCTAAAGCACTCTCAACCACATCCTTAATGTCGTGTTTCTTGCTCTCTACGGAACTGCGTTGAGAAGTGTTCACTTCTACATAACCATCCCTCATCTTAACGGAAGCTAAGTTCGTAGAAGTCTCAACCATACCCTTGATATCCCTACTCATCTCTACGACTCCGTGAGGGCAGATATACAGGGCACGAATCAGTTTCTCGGCATCCGCAGGATTGAAGAAACGCAAACCGTCGATGATGGTGCTATCGAGGTCAATAACCATATCTTTTTCCACATCCTTAATCTCGGCTTCTATCTCAGCGATATACAAGTTCAATAGAACGCGCAGTTGCTCTTTTTGAGCCATAGGAACAGCAACTACAGCCTCCGCCTCGCGCGCGATAGCGTTGCGCAAGTTTCCTCCGTTGATAGCACTCAAGAGAGCCCCCTTGATAACCGTTTTGGGATTGATAAAGAGACGATAGAGGAAACGAACGAGGATCTTATTGGCATTGCCGCGCCCTTTGTTAATATCCTCTCCCGAGTGACCACCCATGAGTCCCGTGACTTTGATTTTAGCAGCAAACATAGGCTGAGAGGCGGATGGGCTGATAGGCTGATAGTGCATCTTAGCGAGGGTGTCAATACCGCCGGAGCAGCCGATGAAGATCTGTCCATCGTCCTCACTATCGAGGTTAATCAGGCGTTTGCCATGGAGATAACCCTCTTGCAGTTTGTTCGCGCCGGTAAGACCCGTCTCCTCATCTACGGTAAAGAGTGCCTCCATCGCAGGGTGTTGGAGATTTTTAGAGGTCAGAGCCGCCAAAGCGAGGGCGATACCGATACCGTCATCGGCCCCGAGCGTAGTGCCTTTTGCTTTGATCCAATCCTCCTCAACATAGGTATGGATAGGGTCATTGAAGAAATCGTGTTGTGTGTCGTTGTTTTTCTCGCAAACCATATCCATATGGGCTTGCAGGACAATACCCGGATGGTTCTCGTAACCCGGCGTTGCGGGTACACGCATAATAACATTCATCGCATCGTCCGTCACACATTCGATGGCGTGCTCCTTCGCAAAAGTTTGGAGCCATTGGCTGATTTGCTCTTCGTGTTTGGACGGGCGCGGAATACGCGTTATGGCATCAAAGATGGTAAAAACCTCTTTGGGTTGAAGATCTAATACATTATTCATGGTACATTTCGTTTTTTAGGGTTTGTAAATATTCGTTAGGAAGGTGGAGGCGATTCGGTCCGACGGGATTGCCATAGGCATTACGCAGGAACTGTCCATCCTTCATTTTTCGTTCTTGTCCATCGATATATTTGACGCGGAGATAAGTGTCCAGTTCTTTCCAAGCAGAGACGAGTTGGGTCGCTTGTGCGCAAGAGTAATTAGTAAGGAAAGTGACCTTCTGTTCGGGCGTCATCTCGGCTACTTTCTTATCTATTCCATTGAGTTGCGAGAAGAACTTTTCCTCCCATTTGCGTTGTTCGTTTTCGATCTCGGGTTTCATGCGGTCGTACTTGGTATAAGCCCAGTTCGCCACGAAGTTAAACGCCCACCAAGCGGAGGTCGGTGAGTATGTATAGAGGTCTCCATTGCCTTTCTGATAGCAAGCAGGGATAGCGTTTATCGAGCAAAAAAGCGGCACATATACCGAGGTGGCGGCATCATCGACGGCAAACCAAAAGATGCCTTCGGCATTCGGGCGCATCTGTGCGGTAAACGACCAAGCGGTCTGTTGCGTTGCCGTTGGGCGTTGGTACCAATATTTGACACTATCCAGTTCAAAACTCAACCCACCCCTTCTCAGTTTGGTGTGCCATGGTCCGGCAGCAACACCTTGGGTGATATCAAGAGGGGTACCCTCATATTGGTCGCGCATACAATGCTGAATATCGCGCACACTGACTTGACGATTCGGTTTGATCCACAAAGGCATGTGAGCGCCCTCGTCTTGTCCGTTGGTCTCGACAAAGGTCTTACCGGTGGCATAGTCGAAATAAGGATCCATCTCGTCCGAGAAATGGCGGAAGAACGACCACACGCGAGCCTCGCACACGAAGAGTCCCGAGAAGTCGAAGGGACAGTATGCAGCTTGATAACTAAAGTCCGCATCCTTGCCCTCAAAGTACCCTTTCTCGCGAGCAAAGTCGATCACGTCTTTGGACCACATCCATTGTCCATCTTTAGAGGTCTTGTAGGTAATCGTTTTTTTCTTGCCGTGTTCGGTCCAACTCAGTTTGGTAGACTTAGCACCTGCCACAGGAATGGTGGTGATACGCGCTTGGTTTGCGTGGGCAGCGATGCAGTCATCGGGGATACGAACAGCCACCCAGTTTGCCCCTTTGTGTCCTGCACCTTTACCGATGAGGTCCATAAGCCATACTTCGTTAGGGTCACCGATAGAGAACGACTCGCCTTCACTGGCATAGCCATATTGTTCCACGAGGGTGATCATGTGAAGGACCGCCTCTTTGGCCGTTTTGCAGCGCTGGAGGGTGACATAGATTAGACTGCCATAGTCGATGCCGATGGTATCCCACAGGGCTTCGCGTCCGCCCCAAGTGGTCTCACCGATGGTGAGTTGGTGCTCGTTCATGTTTCCAATGACGGAATAGGTGTGAGGCACTTCGGGAATCTGCATTTGGAAACGCCCGCAGTCCCAGTCGTATATGTCTCTCACCGCTCCGGCAGGATAATCCGCCGCCGGCTGATATTCGAGATAGCCGTAATGGGAATAGGAATCCGCAGCGTAAGAGATGATGGTACTACCGTCTGTGGACGCGTTTTTTCCGACGATAAAATTGGTGCAAGCCCAAGTGTAGGTGGCGCAAAGCGCGAAGAGAAGGAATAGAGATTTTTTCATATTGAAGATTGAAGATTATAAAATGATGAAGCGATGGTCGAGGATGGCAGGAACAGAGACTTGCTCTTTGACTTGGTCTATATATAAGTCGCGGATGAGTAGGTGCTCATTCCATTTCTCTATGTAGCGAGCCAGGGGGGTCATGCGATCCATTCCGCCCGACAGATAATCGCTGGTAGCAACGGTGTAGAACGCATCGGGATCAATCGGTTGCCCACCGATACGCGCTTCGGCGAGTTGTTTATCCTCTCCGATGATGGTCATGTTCGCGATGCCTTGTCCGTTATCCTCCACGAAGATCTGGCAGAGTTCGAGAATATCCTGTCCTTGTAAGGTAATGACCACCAGTTCGTTATCGAACGGCATAAGCTCATAGAGGTTACGCACCGTGATGTCGCCTGCTTGCCATTCGGTACGCATACTGCCTTTGTTCACGATGGCGATATCGATGCGTCCCGGATAGTGCTTGCGAGCTTGAGCGAGTAGGGCATCGGTACTCCAGTTAAGGATCGAACTCTCGGGCTCGCCATAGGTTAGCGGTTGAGGAGCGTGAGCGAGGACGACGTCGCCTTCTCGTTGTAAGATTTCTTGGAACGGAACCAGATAGGCGAGGTAGGTGGAATCTTGGATAGCGTCCATCGAGGCGTCGATGGGGACAGATTCGGACTTTTCCACTCGTGCGGTAGGGCGTTGGCAGCCATAACCGATAAAGGCGAGAAGAAGGAGAAAAAAGATGTGTTTTCGCATAATATTCCTCAAATTTTGTGCAAAGATAGCATTTTTTTTTGACATAGGCAAGAAAAATCGCATTATTTTTCAAAAATATTTGCATATATAAAAAATTATTACTACCTTTGCACGCTTTTTCGCGCGAAATACGCGGACAGGCGTATAAAAAACAATAATTATTAATTAAAAAAACAAACACATTTATGTTAAATCATTACGAAACCGTTTTCGTTCTTACCCCCGTTTTGTCTGAGCCACAGACAAAGGAAACGGTAGACAAGTTCGAGAACCTTCTCACGGAGAATGGTGGTGCCATTCTTAATCGTGAAGAGTGGGGGTTAAAGAAATTAGCTTACCCCATCCAAGCTAA
>JAZQOG010000047.1:0-33760 GCA_045627765.1 Paludibacteraceae bacterium
TAATTGACCTACTGCATAAGGAGCCATACCTGATAGACTTAACTTAACTGCTTTTAACTTGTCTTCGACTGTAGTCATAATTCTTAAAATTTTGTGTCTAACTTTTTGGGGGCACTACAATACAGTCGCGTCTTTATCAAAATAAGCAAGTTTTGGGGCACAAAGGCTACCGCCTCCTAATATTCCTTTTGTTCTATATTTTCGTGAGCGAGCTCCCAAAATATATCTCAACAGTACTATTATTTGATTAAAAATCAAATTTTGTACCCAAAATATTTGCTCATACCAAATTTTTGTTGTATATTTGCACCCAAATTTGGTTATTTTTATGGCAAAGTATATATTCGTCACCGGAGGAGTGGCCTCCTCATTAGGTAAAGGCATCCTTGCTGCCTCGTTAGGCAAGCTCTTGCAAGCCCGCGGATTTAGAGTCACGAACCAGAAGTTCGATCCGTATATCAATATCGACCCGGGCACTCTCAACCCTTACGAGCATGGAGAGTGTTACGTCACCGAAGATGGGCACGAGGCAGACCTTGACCTCGGACACTACGAGCGTTTCTTAGATGTGCGAATGCACAAGTGCAACAACATCACGACCGGTCGAATCTACCAGAACGTCATCCGCAAGGAACGTAAAGGCGATTACCTCGGCAAGACCGTACAAGTTATTCCTCACATCACCGATGAGATCAAACGTAACGTTATGGCTCTCGGTCAGACGGGTGAGTACGATTTTATCATCACCGAGATAGGCGGTACCGTAGGCGACATCGAGTCCCTACCCTATATCGAGACTGTTCGCCAACTCAAATGGGAGATAGGTTCCGACTGCCTCTGTATCCACCTTACCTACGTGCCTTACCTCAGTGCCGCAAAGGAACTTAAGACCAAACCCACCCAGCACTCCGTTAAGGACCTGCAACAAGAGGGTGTGCAACCCGATATCATTGTCCTGCGCACCGAACACGAAGTCAGCGATGATATGCGCCGCAAGGTGGCATTGTTCTGCAATGTCGATGTGAAGGCTGTGATCCAATCCAAAGACGCTCCTTCTATCTATCGCGTGCCCCTGAACATGCTCGAAGAAGGACTGGACCAAGTGGTACTCGCCAAGACCGGTTACGATATCAATGCCGTGCCCCAACCGAACATGAAGGATTGGTGCGCTTTCCTCGAAAAACTGGAACACGCCAAACAGGAGGTACACATCGCCCTTGTGGGCAAATATGTCCAACTGCAGGATGCCTACAAGTCTATTCACGAGTCGCTCAGTCACGCCGCCGCTTACAACGACCGCAAACTGGTGCTGACCTCTATCCTCTCGGACGATATAACGAAAGAGAACGTGGCTTCGCTGCTTAGCGGACAAGATGGTGTAGTTATCGCTCCGGGCTTTGGTGCTCGCGGTTTTGAAGGCAAGATAACCGCTATCCAATACCTGCGCGAGCACAATATCCCGACCCTCGGCATCTGCTTAGGAATGCAAGCGATGTGTATTGAGTTTGCCCGTAACGTCTTGGGCTATTCCGATGCTAACTCTACCGAGTTCAACGAACTGACCCAACACGATATCATCGACCTTATGGCGGATCAGAAGACCATGCTCAATAAGGGCGGAACGATGCGTTTAGGCGCTTATCCTTGTAACCTCAAACAGGGAAGTAAGCTGGCTTCTATCTATGGACAGAACCAGATAGCCGCACGCCATCGCCATCGTTACGAGTTTAATAATAAGTTCAAATCTGCCTTCGAAGCGAATGGAATGTTGTGTGCCGGAGAGCACCCCGTTTCGGGACTGGTTGAAGCCATCGAGTTAACCGCTCACCCATGGTTTATCGGCGTGCAGTATCACCCCGAGTATTCCTCAACCGTCCTGCACCCTAATCCCCTCTTTGTTCACTTCGTTCAAGCAGCGATAAATAAATAAATGATAAAATTGTAAATTGTCCAATAGTAAATGATATGAAGCCCACAATAGCTATTACAGCCGGAGACATCAACGGCGTCGGATACGAGATTATCCTCAAAGGTCTTCTCGATCCTCACATCTGCGAGATTTGCAAACCCATCCTCTACGGAAATGCTAAGATTGCTCGCGAACACGCACATCTACTTGATGACGAGTATCACAACTTCCAGTTTAACCTTATCAACGATCCTTCGGAAGCGAAAGATGGTCGTTTGAACCTCATCACCTGCTATCCCGACGACACGCCTCTAAACATCGGCACCTCTACCCAAGAGGGCGGACAAGCGGCACTCAAAGCCTTAGAGCGTGCCTCACAAGACCTCAAAACCGGTAAGGTAGCTGCCCTCGTCACCGCACCCATCAATAAGGAGAATATCCAATCCGAGCAGTTCCAATTCACGGGACACACCGAGTACCTCACTCACCTCTTTGGGAAAGAGGGACAAGATAGTTTGATGATGATGGTCAGCGAGATGATGCGCATCGCACTCGTTTGCAACCACACCCCTATCACGAAGGTGCCTGAGCAGGTTACCAAAGAGCGTATCGTATCTAAACTCAAGACCCTCAACACCACCCTTATCAAGGATTTTCTCGTCACCAAACCGCGGATCGCTGTGCTGGCACTCAATCCGCATGCCTCTGATAACGGACTCATCGGCGAGGAGGAAAAGAACATTATTATCCCGGCTCTTGAGCAAGCGAACGAAGAAGGTGTGCTTGCTTTTGGTCCCTACTCTGCTGACGGATTCTTCGGGGCAGGCAAATATACCCACTTTGATGCGGTTTTAGCGATGTACCACGACCAAGGACTGATTCCTTTCAAGTCTTTGGATATGAACGGCGTGAACTTCACTGCCGGACTGGATATCGTTCGTACGAGCCCTGACCACGGCACGGCTTACGACCTTGCCGGCAAGAACACGGCTAATGCGACCTCGTTTATGCACGCACTCTATACGGCTATTGATATCCTCAATAACCGTGCTATCAGTGCTAAGATCTCTCAAGACCCATTAGTTATCAAACCCCGCGTGGAGCGCGAACGCCCCGATAAACCCATCTTACCTTTCTTATAATTTTTTAGATTATGCTTAGTCTCGTTACAGGTGCCAGTTCAGGCATCGGATTACAATATGCCACCCAACTTGCTCGCGATTATCACAGCGACCTGCTACTCGTCAGTAACCAAGAAAAAGAATTAAACCAAGTCGCTGCTGACCTCAGCCAACAATTTGGGGTGCAGACCATCGCTAAATATGCGGACCTCAGCCAACAAGACGCTGCCGAACAACTCTTCGACTACTGCGAACAGCAACATCTCGAAGTCGATGTCCTCATCAACAACGCCGGTGTGTTCTTCTTCAACCCCTATTGCGATACCGCAATGCGCCGTATCGAACTCATGCTTAATCTGCACATGGTCACCACGGCTAAGATGTGCCGTCTCTTTGGTGAACGCATGCGCGAGCGCAGGCACGGGTATATATTAAATATGAGTTCCATGTCCGCTTGGATGGTTATGCCGGGTATACAGACTTATAACGCCACCAAAGCGTTCATTTATAACCTGAGTAAATCCTTGTGGTACGAGTTGATGCCGTATGGTGTACATATCTTAGTTATGACACCGGGAGCAGTGGATACGGCCCTCTTTGGGCTTGCACCTAACCTGCGCAAACTTGCCGTGAATGTGAGTGTCTCTATCCCGCCGGAGAAGTTGGTTAAACGAGCCTTGCGTAAGCTCTTTAAGACAAAAAAGAAATCGGATATGCCGGGACTTATCAATCACCTATGCACACCGATTCTCAAGCACACGCCCGATTGGATCATCCGTCTTGCGATGCGTTTTGTCGGGAAGTATCAGAAATAAGAATCTTTTGATTTGCAAGAAAAAAGCGGAAAATGGTGAGATTTTCCGCTTTTCTTTAATTAAGCCATACGGGCAACGGCATCTTTGTAATACTTCTGATTGACACAGACATCGGTTGTGAAAGGATTGATGTGACGCTTGCAAGCTTGGTACATGATATACGCGAAAGCAGCCGTGTTCACAATCAATGCCAAAGCACTAACAATCGTGATAGCCGTAGGATCAGCCGCTGCGTGACTGATAGTACCAATAGCGATGGGTGCTTCAGCCGAACCAACCTCGGGTAATACGTTACCTACATAGAGCGAAGGCAGCGTAGCCCATACATTGTGCTTACCACCTTGGTTAACGAGCCATTCTTGGAACAAAGGAACTACCTGAGCAAACATACACCAGATGCAGAGGGTGTTAGCACGGTTTTGAATCCAACCACCACGGTTCCAGCAAAGAGCAGCAATCGTAGGAGCAAGAAGCAAAGCGATACCGCAGAACCAAGAGTGAGTGGGCAAGCAGTTATACGTGTAAGCGAAATTCCATACATCGTAAACAATGATATAAACCCACGTCATATCCGGCCACAGCATATCCGTTTTATCCTTAGACGAATAAACCGACCACCAAGCGGTCATACAGAGGATGTTCAGAATACCGGCAATACCATTCATCACGTTGTGCCAGCCACCATACAGCCAAACGCCTTCGTTGGAAAGGAACCAGCAGTTCCAACCACGAGCAGCCGTCTCGAAATCGCTGACAACAGCAATCAAGATGTTAATGGCCACAATAACAAACGGGAAGCAACGGAACCAGTGTTGTTTACCAATACCCCACTCATACTTGATGAGCATAAAACCGATACAGCCCGTGAGGGAAGCATACAGTTTAGCATAGTGGAACCAACCACGCATGTACTCGTGCGTTGGGTTGTTAATCACCCATTCAGCACCGGTCTTAGCACCAATAGCGATGGCTAAGAAATAAATAGTAAGGGCCAACGGAATAACACCAAAAGTGATGATTCCACCCCATTTAGTACGACGAGAAAACTCGTTGAACAAGATGAGTCCGATAAGGACTGCCAGCATCATCCCCCATTGCACGAGGGCGTGCTCTCCATAGACATTAAATAACATAAAGCCTTAGATTTAATTAGTTAGTTTTTTTGGGAATTAATAAATACGAAACAGCCCAAATAGCTGTAACGATAAGGGACATAGGAAGTCCTACCATCACCATCTCTTTGAGCATCTCAAAAGCGCCTCCTGACACTGTGAGAGCTGTAAAGAAGGGAAAAGCAGGAATAATCTCTCCCGACAAGATATGATCTACTACAAGCATCGCACTACCGCCATATAGCATAGCCTCTAAACGAGGAAGCGCCTGAGCAATAGTAGATGAAGGACGAGAGGTGTGTTTGCGGTACAAAGTAGTCGCTACCGCTTGGGTTAATGGAACAATAAAACAAGCCATAATTTAAGATTTTTATTAAACTTCTATTTCTCTGATTTCGACCTCGTTTCCGCGGAGCAGATAGGTTTGGTCACTTCCGCAATGAGGACAGGTTTTGCCAAATTGGACTGTAGGATATTCGCTTTTACAATGTTCGCAATAGGTAACGGCAGGTAACGTGTTAATCACCAACTCACAATCCGTGAGCAAAGGCTCTTTAGTCACCGCCCATTTCCAACAATCCACGAGGTATTCGGGGACAATGAGAGACACCTCCCCGATATCCATCGTGACTTTAGAAACGTGGCTCACGTTGTTCTCCACCGCCACTTTCTTGACATCCTTAATGATATAAAAGACGATTCCTAATTCGTGCATTATTCTTTCGGTTTACGCTTGAGTAAGATGTTCTTTGCTCGTTTAAGCATATAAGGTAAGATAACGCTGAACTTATCCTCGCTGACAACCATATTACTTGCCTCGGGCAATTCGCGATGAAGGTGAATAGCATCAAAACTACACTTTGTGGTACAGATACCGCAACCGATACACTTATGCGGATCCACCACCGAAGCACCACAGCCTAAGCAACGCGCCGTCTCTTTGCGGACTTGCTCTTCGGTAAGCGTAAGATGATACTCGCTGAAAGGCTTAGCGTCCTTATTAACGCCAGCCACTTGACGCGAACCATTGTCGTATTGAGGTACCACGATATTCGACTTATCCAACTCAATAAAGTCTCTACGGTTACGACCGATCGTCATGTGTCCATGTTGTACAAAACGATGCAACGACTCAGCCGCTTCCTTACCTGCGGCAATAGCATCAATAGCGAACTTAGGTCCGGTATAGCAGTCACCACCCACAAAAATATCGGGTTCAGCCGTTTGGTAGGTCAGTTTATCCGCTACGGGATAGACACCGCGCGTGAACTCCACTTTCGTGTCGGCGAGTAAGTTCTTGAGTTCCACGGTCTGACCGATAGCAAAGATAACCAGATTCGCCTCAAGAGTCATCGTGTCCTTATCATCAAAAGTAGGCATAAACCGATGGTTAGCATCGAAGACCGAAGTGCAACGTTTGAACGCAACACCACCGACTTTGTCCTTCTTGGCAATGATCTCGATAGGTCCCCACCCCGGATTCAAGGTGACGCCATCCTCCTGGGCTTCCGTGCGTTCTTCCAACGAAGCGGGCATGATATCCCACGACTCCAGCGAACACATCGTTACTTCGGATGCGCCACTGCGTTTGGCCACGCGGGCAGCATCAATAGCGACATTGCCGCCACCAACGACCACCACTTTACCCGAGACTTTCTTCTTACCCGTATTAGCCTCGTGTAAGAAATCAATAGCCGTGGTCACGCCGGGCAGTTGTTCGCCCGGGATCCCGGGCAGTTTGCCACCTTGGCAACCAATAGCCACATAGAAACCTGTATAGCCTTGTTCGCGCAGTTGAGCGATAGTGATGTCTTTGCCTACTTCCACACCCGTCTTGATCTCCACACCAATCTGTTTCATCACTTCTATCTCGGCAGCAAGAACGGCTTTGTCTAACTTATACGACGGCACACCGTAACGGAGCATTCCGCCGGGTTCCTCGCTGCGCTCGAACACCGTTGGGCAGTAGCCCATCGTTGCCAAGTAATACGCACAACTCAAGCCGGCAGGACCGCCACCGATGATGGCGATCTTCTCCTCCCAACGCTCTTGTACGTTCGAGATGATATTCACTTCGGGCACAAAACGTGTCTTAGCATTGAGGTCCTGCTCCGCGATGAACTTCTTAACGGCATCGATAGCGATGGGTGCGTCAATCGTTCCGCGCGTACAAGCGTCCTCGCAACGGCGGTTACAGATACGTCCGCAGACAGCAGGCAATGGGTTCTCGCGTTTGATGAGTTCCAAAGCCTCCGTATATTTGCCTTCGGCAGCTTTCTTGAGGTATCCTTGTACGGGTATATGCGCAGGACAAGCGGTCTTACAAGGCGCTGTACCCGTAGGATAACAGTTGATACGGTTCTTATCGCGATAATCCTCGTCCCACTTGTGTTCGCCCCATTTAGCAGCATCCGGCAGTTCGTGTTTCGGATAAACGATAGGACCGTCCTTTGTGCATAGTTTCTGTCCTAACTTAACGGCACCCGCAGGGCAATACTCCACACAACGACCGCAAGCGACGCAGTTCTCTGCTTCCACCTTGGCGATATACGCACTACGGCTTAAGTTCGGAGTATTGAAGAGTTGGGAAGTCCGCAACGCATTGCAGACCTTAACATTACAGTTACAGATAGCAAAGATCTTGCCTTCGCCATCGATGTTCGTCACTTGGTGAACGAAACCATGGTCTTCGGCTTTCTTTAAGATAGCCATCGCCTGTTCGTAGGTGATATCGTGTCCCCTACCCGTCTCACGGCAATAATCCGCCATATCTCCAACGGCGATACACCAGTCGCGATAGTCGTCGCCACAGCCTTCATCGAGTTGCTTACGACCATAACGACAAGAGCAGATACCTACTCCTAAATGCCCCTCGTATTTCTTGAGCCAATAGGACAGGTGTTCTATATCCATCGTCTGGTTCTCCATGGAGATGGCTTTCTCAACCGGAATAACGTGCATGCCTATTCCTGCACCTCCCAACGGCACCATCGGTGTGATCTTCTCCAAGGGCAAGAACGTCATTCGCTCAAAGAACATCGCCAGTTCGGGGTGTTTGTCCATAAGGTCGGTGTTCATATTCGTATATTCCGCGGAACCGGGCACAAAGAGAGGCACCCAATAATAGCGGTCTTGACGCGTATAAGTAGCCCCGGGTTCGGGACCGTCTTTGGTATAACGATCGCCATAGTCGTACTCGAGCATACCAAAATACGACAGTTTATCAAGCAGTTCGTCAAAAGACTTCGTGTCCGGAGTATAGTGTTTGGTGTTATTCCACTCTACTAATAAGGAATACGCGCGTTTCTCGCGCACACGCATGGTCTTCTGCGAGATAACATCCAGCAGTAAGTCGAGGGCTGCCTCACGAGTGGTGGCATCCATCTCGTCCTCAAAAAGACACGCTAAGCCCCAGTATTCGGGATCATCGGTAGTGATACCTTTGATTTTTCCGGGAGCACGGTCGGTTACATGACGAACGAAAGCAAGCAGCTTGGGATTCGGATTCTTGTCACCCTTGTGTTTGGGTACATACTTGTTAGAAATAGCAGGCATACAATTAGTGTTTTATAATATTAAGAAAATAACTGGCTAACTCTTCTATTCCCTCTCCTGTCTTGGCGGAGATTGGGATAATCGTGGCTTGGGGGTTGCGTTGCAACACGTACTGACGACACTTGTCAAGGTCGAAATCAAAGTACGGAAGCACGTCTATTTTATTGAGGATGACTAAGTCACAAATGGAGAACATCAACGGATATTTGAGGGGTTTATCGTGCCCTTCGGGCACAGATAAGATCATGGCATTCATCGTACTACCCGTATCAAACTCCGCCGGACAAACAAGGTTTCCCACGTTCTCAAGGATGGCTAAGTCTATTTCTTGCAAAGGAAGATGAGAAAGACCCTGACGGGTCATATCCGCATCGAGGTGGCACATCCCACCTGTATGCAGTTGAATGGATTGGATGCCCGTGGCTTCATTAATCTTCACGGCATCGACATCGCTATCAATATCCGCCTCCATGACTGCTATACGAAGGTCGGACTTCAAACGATTGATGAGTTGTATCAACGTCGATGTCTTTCCGCTACCAGGGGAAGACATCAGGTTAAGAAGAAAGACTC
Organism: Paludibacteraceae bacterium; assembly: GCA_045627765.1. Classification (GTDB taxonomy): domain Bacteria; phylum Bacteroidota; class Bacteroidia; order Bacteroidales; family Paludibacteraceae; genus Colicola. Next base: position 9,086 of record JAZQOG010000047.1, read on the forward strand.
CTTTCGATTTAAGTTCCGCACGCAGTTGATCTGCATCGGCATTATTGTCAGCAAAGACGCTGCGTTTTATCTCGATGATTTTCATAGGATTAGACATAATAAGGGAGGGTACCTCTTACGAGATACCCCCTCTTACGACATTATTGTAACAACAGTTCCATGATAGTGCAAGCAGCTTTCGCTACAGGACTACCGGGACCGAAGATAGCAGCTACACCAGCCTTATAGAGGTAATCGTAGTCTTGTGCGGGGATCACACCACCGGCAATGACCATGATATCCTCACGACCGAGTTTCTTAAGCTCTGCAATCACTTGCGGAACGAGGGTCTTATGACCGGCAGCCAGTGAGCTAACGCCCAATACGTGAACGTCGTTCTCCACAGCCTGTTTAGCGGCCTCAGCCGGTGTTTGGAAGAGCGGACCCATATCCACGTCGAAACCACAATCAGCATAACCGGTGGCTACGACTTTAGCACCACGATCGTGACCGTCTTGTCCCATCTTGGCAATCATGATACGAGGTTGACGACCTTCTTTCTTAGCGAACTCTGCGGTGAGTTCTTGAGCACGTTTGAAGTACTCATCATTCTTTGTTCCTGCTGCGTACACGCCTGAAATAGTTCTAATAGTTGCTTTATAACGTCCAACGACTTTCTCGCATGCGTCGGAAATCTCCCCTAAACTAGCGCGGAGGCCGGCGGCCTTCACTGCGAGTGCGAGTAGGTTTTCACCTTTCTTACCGTCAGCCCAAGCTTGAACGGCATCGGTGATCTCTTGGAGAGCGGCTTGAACAGCCTTCTCGTCGCGGTTCTTACGCAGTTCCTGCAAACGAGCCTCTTGTTCGATACGAACCGCCGTGTTATCCACCTCAAGGATATCGATAGGATCCTCGTGCGCGAGGCGATACTCGTTGACACCGATGATCTTCTGTTCGCCAGAGTCGATACGAGCTTGCGTGCGAGCAGCCGCTTCCTCGATACGCATCTTTGGAATACCGGTCTCAATAGCTGCCGCCATTCCACCGAGTTTCTCGATCTCTTGGATGTGCTCCCAAGCCTTATCAGCGATCTCCTTCGTCAGGCTCTCTACATAGTACGAACCTGCCCATGGGTCAATCTGCTTGCAGATCTTCGTTTCCTCTTGGATGAAGATTTGTGTATTACGAGCGATACGAGCGGAGAAGTCCGTCGGTAAGGCGATAGCCTCGTCGAGTGCGTTGGTGTGTAAGGACTGCGTGTGACCCAGTGCAGCCGCCATAGCCTCGATACAGGTACGACCGACGTTGTTGTAAGGATCTTGTTCGGTGAGCGACCAACCGGAAGTCTGGCAGTGGGTACGCAGAGCCATCGATTTCGGGTTCTTAGCTCCAAAGCTCTTCACGATCTTTGCCCACAACATACGAGCGGCACGCATCTTGGCAATCTCCATGAAGTGGTTGGTACCGATAGCCCAGAAGAAACTCAAACGCGGAGCGAAGGTATCTACGCTCATTCCTGCATTCACACCTGCGCGGAGGTACTCCATACCATCAGCCAGCGTGTAAGCGAGCTCGATATCAGCGGTAGCACCTGCCTCTTGCATGTGATAGCCGGAGATAGAGATAGAGTTGAACTTAGGCATGTTCTTCGATGTATATTCGAAGATATCAGCGATGATCTTCATCGAGAACTTAGGAGGATAGATATAGGTATTACGAACCATGAACTCCTTAAGGATATCGTTTTGGATGGTACCTGCCATCTCTTCGAGTTTAGCACCTTGTTCGAGACCGGCGTTGATATAGAACGCGAGGATAGGCAGAACGGCACCGTTCATAGTCATCGAGACGGACATCTTATTCAATGGGATACCGGCAAACAGCACTTTCATATCCTCCAGCGAGCAGATGCTCACACCGGCTTTACCCACATCACCCACTACGCGAGCGTTATCGGCATTGTAACCACGATGGGTAGGAAGGTCGAAGGCAACGGACAGACCTTTCTGACCGGAAGCCAAGTTACGACGATAGAAAGCGTTGGACTCGGCAGCCGTCGAGAATCCTGCATATTGACGAATCGTCCAAGGACGCATCGGATACATACCACTGTACGGGCCACGTAAGAATGGAGGCAGACCGGCAGCATAGTTGAGGTGCTCCATTCCCTCCAAATCGGATTTCGTATAAACGGGTTTAACCTCAATCTTCTCAGGGGTTACCCAGTTCGTTTCATTCGCTCCTTCAAACTTAGAAGCAGCTACTTTCTTGATATCAATGTTCTTAAAATTAGGTTTCATAACTGCAATTATTTATTAAGGAGTTGATTATTAAAGTCTTTTAGGGTGTCAAGTACATTCGAGCGGACATGGATGAAGTTCTTGATACCGAGTTTCTGTAGGTCTTCCATGCAAGCGGGAGCACCGGCAACGATGAAGATCTCTTTAGCGTCCTCGAGGTCGAGCCATGCTTGTGGAGCGTAGGTAGCGTACTCATCATCGGACGAGCAGAGAACGATGATATCGGCTTTGGCTTTACGAGCCGCTTTGATACCATCCTTCACGGACTTGAAGCCATTGTTATCAATCACCTTATATCCGGCGCAAGCCAGGAAGTTACAACTGAACTGAGCACGAGCGATACGCATCGCTAAGTTACCGATGGTGAGCATGAAGGCAACGGGTTGTTTCTTAGCACCTTCGGTAGCTAAGCGCAGAGCCTCAAACTCTTCGGCAGCACGAGCGCAAGGCAGCGTTTGCAGTTCAGCACCACACTCTGTGCAGCAGCAAGTCGCTTTGGCTTTAATTTTCTTACCTGCTTTCTCCGTGAAGTTCGGGAATTGGTTGGAACCAAGGAGTGTCTCTTTGCGTTTAGCTACATCAGCCAGACGTGTTTGCAGGTTAGCCTTCATAGCTTCTTGAACCTTATTGTTAACGATCATCTCGTACAAGCCGCCTTGTTCTTGGATAGCGAGGAACTGTTTCCAAGCCTCCGCAGCGATAGCCGCGGTGAGGTTCTCGATATAATACGAACCGGCAGAGGGGTCAACGACCTTATTGATATGGGTCTCTTCCTTGAGCATGAGTTGTTGGTTACGAGCGATACGCTCTGCGAAGTCGGTAGGATCCTCGTAGGTCACATCAAACGGTGTCACCACGATCTCATCTACACCGGCGATAGCAGCCGACATCGTCTCGGTCTGGCTACGAAGCAGGTTAACGTAAGCGTCGAACACGGTCATATTGAAACGAGAAGTCTGTGCGCTCACGTTCATCTTAGCTGCCTCTTTCAGTGCTTTAGTGAAGATAGGAGCTTTGTAAGCCTCTACGATCTTCGCCCACAACAGACGAGCGGCACGGAACTTAGCAATCTCGATGAAGTAGTTCACGCCGATACCCATGTTAAAGCGGATTTCACGAGCAGCGAGGTAGTTAGGAACACCGGCTTCGGTCAGCATGGTCATATAATCGGCACCCCAAGCCAAAGCGTAAGCCAACTCTTGTGCGCTATAAGCGCCTGCGTTATTAAGGATAACGGAGTTCACGTTCACTACGCGGTAGTTAACGAGCGTCTTAGCGGCATTGATGGTAGCAGCGAGTTTCTCGGTCACCTCTTCGCGACTCAGTTTCTTCCCTTGGAGTAACATCTTCTTGAACGGGTCGACGTTGATACTACCACGAACGGCTTTGAAGTCGTATCCCTTACGGCCGAAGTAACGAACGAGGAAACCGGCTAACTTCGGAGCAGCGCAAGGGCAGATGGTGAAGTTCAGATCAATAGCGGTGGCATCAATACCTTCCAATAACGTTTTGATAAAACGATAGTTCAGTTTGTCAGAGTCCATGCAGAAGCCGATGGAAGTAATACCTTTTTGCAGCACTTCCAATGCTTTCGCATTCGCCTTACGCGCATTCTTGCAAGCGCAGATGTTCTGGCGAATAGCCCATTCGTTGTTTTCTTTTGTTCCGCGAACGTAAGGGAATTGTCCGGGTGCGGAGACAGTAGTTTTGAGACCTTTGAGGTCTTCCTGACGATAGAAAGGTTGCACATTGAACCCTTCCGTGGTGCGCCAAACGAGTTTTTTCTCGTAATCGGCACCCTTCAAGTCGGTGATGATCTTCTCTTTCCACTCTTTCGTGGAGATTTTTGGGAAGTCAGCCAACAGGTTTAATTTGTTTTCTGCCATGATGTTTAATAAATTAAATGTATGAATTTATAAATTTATAAATGTATGATTTTTTATCTCTAAAATGACATCGCAGGCACACAATGCCGCTAACAAGCCGCAAAGTTACAACTTTTTTTTGACTCTACCAAATAAAAATGCAATAAAATGAACAAAAAGTGTTTAAAAACATCGTTTCGTCCTTTTCGCGAATAAAAAATAATGTTCGCGCTTGCGTATATGCGCGAAATTTTGTAATTTTGCAGCCAGTTTTTCGAGAAACGGAGTTAATCGTGCCCTTGTGGCTAAGACGTGTCGAAAACAAAATGGAGAAAAAACAGGTATTTTGGGGTGTCTCTCACAGATTCCACAGATTACACTGATTGATAATTAATTTATTATTTTTTTATTTCTTTTTTTCGTTAGTTGTGAGTAAACTCCCACTACCAAAAAAGAAGAACTAAAAAAGGAATGTTCGTAAACTCACATCCCGTGTTGTTGCCAACACAATAATAAATTATAGATGAGGAATTACACAGATGTAAGGGTGCAAAGCACATCGTAATAATAAATTATTGGGGAAAATTACACAGAATCCGCGAGGGGAATAAATTATTGAGGAGAAATTACATAGATAATAAAGGAATAAGGACAAAAGTATATGACGGATAATGAGTTGACATACGCTATACGGGGTGCAGCATTTAAGGTACACGCGACTTTGGGACCGGGGCTATTAGAGAACCTATACCAAAAGGCACTATACTACGAGCTTTTAGATGCAGGGTACAATGTGAAGCGAGAAGTAGCGATACCTATACTATACAATGGGCACGAGATTGGTAACGACCTAAAGATGGATTTATTGGTAGAGGATAGAGTAATTATAGAACTCAAATCCGTAGAGACGCTAACCGACCTACATAAAAAACAATTATTATCGTACTTGCGGTTAACAAATAAGAAGTTAGGACTACTTATTAACTTTAACGCAACATCGTTAGACGAAAAGAGTGTAATTAGAATAATTAACTAACCCCGAAGCGAGAGGGAGCGCTGCCGGCAAGGGACAGCAAGACGTCCCGACGAGGCGGAGAGGCTGATAGGTTCTGTGAAATAAAAACTGCTAATAAGCCCTTATTGTGAATGCGGAACGCCTCGCATCTGTGAAATGAACCTATGAATAATTTTTATTATTAAGTGTGCGCAAAAGCACACCGCAGTGTAACAAAGCGGAACTGCGCCTACTATTGATTTATTTATTGGACATGGAAGTTTACTTACAGGGACAGAAATAAAGAAATAGGAGGAAATAATAAAACAGAGAATCTGAGTAATCTGTGAAATCTGTGAGAGATAAAAAAACGGCGGAAAACGAATCAGTTATATAGAAGTCCTAAATTGGGATAATATGAGAAAATTTGTATTTTTTGTATTTTTTGTAGGTTGTATGCCTCTGCTATCTGCCCAAACGGATAGTCTTTGGCGTGACAGCACTTTAGAGGTTTGTGGTGAATGGGAGGTTCGCCGCATTGAACCGGCAAAGAAAATGACGTTTGGAGCATTCCTCAATAACCTGACCCTTCCTTTTGAGTTGGGTTGTGCCTATAGTCTTAAAGCCGGACAGACTAACCCCGGTTTTTATACGCGCACAGGATTGGAATATCGTTCATACAAGACGGTCGGTTGGTGCGTTGCCGCTGAGTTCGATGCTTATACTCGTTGGTATAACGAGGTTGAGCAGTCGCTCACGAACATTTCGAAAGGCAGAGACTGGACTATGGATTTGTTCGTTGGTGGCGGCTATCGTTTCCCCTTGGTCAAGAACCTGAAGGAATACCTCAAACGCCCCGAGTATAACAATAAGTGGTCATTAGGACTTACGCTTTTTGCAGGAGCCAGTTGTCTCACCCTGGAGAATGTCACCCCTGTAGAAGGCAAGGACACCTACAACGTGAATATCATTGATACGTGGGTGCCGTCCGCCAAGTTCACTTGCAGCCTTGAATACTCTATCAACTACGCAATCAGTATTTATACCACAGTTGGATATCTGCAACATTTTATCAAAACGCCTATTCAAAAGGACCTTGTAGGCGACCTGATTAACACAATCGGTATCTCTTTCTTCTTCCGTTAATTTTGAAAACAAGACCATCACATATTCTCTTCACTGGGCTACACGGCTCCGCCAGAGCACTCACCCTTAGTACGATCTGCAAAGGCCGCCCTACCCTCATTGTGATGGATAATGCCGACGAGGCACTGTATCTCTACAAAGACTTGCAGGCTTTGGAGCAAGGAGCAAGGACAAAGGACAAAGGACACCCTACTCCTCTACCCCTCTACTCCTCTACTCCCCTCTTCTTCCCTTCTTCGAAAAGGAGAAGACAAGGCACGGATGAGGCGATGCTTATTCAACGCACGGAAGTACTGAATACCCTACTCCCCTACTCCTCTACTCCCCTACCCCTTTGTGTGGTAACATACCCGGAGGCGTTGGCTGAGCCTACCCCTTTACCACAAGCTTTGACGGGTAACACCCTCACCTTACGTGCAGGACAAGCGATATCGATGAACGCCATCAAAGAGCAACTCTATCAGCAGGCGTTCATAAAAGTGGACTTTGTGTATGAACCCGGTCAGTTCGCTATTCGTGGTGGGATCATGGACATCTATTCCTACAGCCACGAACTCCCCTACCGCCTCGATTTCTTTGGAGACGAGATAGACTCTATTCGTGAGTTTGATATCGAGACCCAACTCAGCAAAAACAAAGTAGAATCGGTTGCTATCTCGCCTGCCTTAGAGGACAATAGCGAAACAGGATTCATCACCGACTTTTTAGCAAAGGATACGCTATGGATAAGCAATGATTGGAGCCTTGTAAAGTTTAAACTAGAGAGTCTTTTGGAACAAGGAGCAAGGACAAATGACAATGGACAAGAACACCCTACTCCTCTACTCCCCTACTCCTCTACTCCCCATATTCCCGACACTATTGAAATCAATCAAAAATCCTTCTTCCCGACTTACGACAAGCGGGAGTTCCACACGATTCCGCAACCGCCTTTCCACAAGAACTTCGACCTGCTTGCCGAAGATATCCACGCCAAACAAGAGGCAGGTTATACCATCTATATCCTCGCTGAACAGCAGAAACAACTCGACCGCCTACGCTCCATCCTCGAAAGTCTTTCAGGCGAAGCCGATCCTTCAGCGCAGCGGTCATTCAGCGTTAGCGGTCTTTCAGCGAAGCGGTCTTTCAGCGTCAGCGGTCTAAACTTCGTTTTGCAATCCCTCCACACGGGATTTGTGGATGAGGACAACAAAGTGGCTTATTACACTGACCACGAGATCTTCGAGCGTTTCCATCGTGTCACCTTACGTAGTGAGGAAGCGCGTCGAGGCAAAGCGATCCTCACCCTCAAAGAGATTAACCAACTGCGAGTGGGCGATTATGTCGTTCACTCCGACCATGGTATAGGTACCTTCGGCGGACTGGTCACCACCACCGTCAACGGCAAGCCGCAGGAGATGATTCGTATCCTCTATCGCGATGAAGACACGATCTTCGTCAGCATTCACAACCTGCATCGTATCAGCAAATACAAAGGTAAGGAAGGTTCGGCACCCACCATCTCCAAACTGGGTAGCGGAGCGTGGGAAAGGCTCAAAGAGCGCACGAAAGATAAAGTCAAGGACATAGCCCGCGACCTGATTGCTCTCTATGCTACGCGCAAGAATCAACAGGGGTTTGCGTACACACCTGATGGGTATATGCAGCACGAGTTAGAGGCTTCTTTCCTCTACGAGGACACTGTTGACCAAGCCAAAGCCACCCTTGATGTCAAAAAAGACATGGAGAGCCCGCAACCGATGGACCGACTGATTTGTGGTGACGTGGGATTCGGTAAGACCGAAGTGGCGATGCGAGCTGCTTTCAAAGCCGCTACCGATGGCAAACAAGTGGCGGTACTCGTACCCACCACCGTGCTTGCTCTCCAACATTATAACACTTTCAAAGAGCGTTTTAAGAACTTCCCCGTTCGTATCGAGTACCTCTCGCGTGGGAAGTCGCCCAAACAGGTGGCAGAGATATTAGCCGACCTCAAAGACGGAAAAATAGATATACTGATTGGTACCCATAAACTTGTAGGCAAACAGGTGCAATGGCACGACTTTGGCTTGCTCGTCATTGACGAGGAGCAGAAGTTCGGCGTTGCCGTCAAGGAGAAACTCAAATCCTTACGCACGAACGTGGATGTGCTCACACTGACGGCTACGCCTATCCCGCGTACGTTGCAGTTCTCGTTACTCGGCGCACGCGACCTCAGTATCATCAATACCCCACCTCAAAACCGCTATCCTATCCAAACGGAGGTTATCACTCCTGAAGACGAGGATATCATCAAAGAGGCAATCGAATTAGAGTTAGAGCGCAACGGACAAGTGTTTGTGGTCAATAACCGCATCGACATGCTTCCTCGTATCGAACATCGTATCCGTCAACTCTGTCCCGAGGCGCGTATTGTTGTGGCACACGGACAGATGCCGTCTGAGGAGATGGAACAGAGACTGGAGGACTTCATCAACTACGATTACGATATCCTTATCTCCACCACGATCATTGAGTCGGGTGTGGATATCCCGAATGTGAACACGATGGTTATCTACTCCGCCCAGCACTACGGCTTAGCCGACCTCCACCAATTGCGTGGACGGGTGGGACGTAGTAACCGCAAAGCCTATTGTTACCTCGTGGCGCCCGAGAAAGAACTGCTCACCGAAGATGCGCGTCGTCGTCTGAATGCTATCACTACGTTTGCCGACCTGGGTTCGGGCTTTAACCTCGCCATGCAAGACCTCGATATCCGCGGAGCAGGCAATATGTTAGGCGCCGAACAATCCGGTTTCATTGCCGACCTCGGTTACGACACCTACCAACGTATCCTCAACGAAGCCGTCGAAGAACTCAAAGACGAATGGCGGATAGGCGGAGAGGCTGATAGGCAGATGGGCGAGGACACCCTACTCCCCTACTCCTCTACTCCCCTACACCTAAACTGGTGTAACGACAGCCAACTCGAAAGCGACCTACCTCTCTGCTTCCCGAATACGTATATCGAAAACATCTCCGAGCGTATCACGTTATACAAAGAGTTGGACAGCCTCAATAACGAAGACGAACTCCTCGCTTTTGAGAAACGCCTTATTGACCGTTTTGGGACCCTACCCGAGGAGGCAAAAGAACTACTCAATGTCGTTCGACTCCGTTGGCTATGTTGCGAGATGGGTATCGAAAAGATCTTCCTCAAACAAGAGCAGATGACGCTCTATTTTGTGGCGAATAAAGATAGTTATTGGCAAAGTGAGGTCTTCGGTAAGATTTTGGACTACGCCGTACATAAAACGGAACGCTGTCAACTCAAAGAGGAAGTCAATCGCCAAGGCGTCAAAACAGGCAAACGCTACCTCACTATTCAGCAAGTCAAGACCCTTGCTGGAGCGTTGCATTTGTTACACAAAATAAATGATTCAACAACCCAATAAATGGTAAATTGTAAATTGTCAAATGGTAAATGAATTTATAGGAATTATCCCTGCACGTTACGCTTCGACCCGTTTTCCGGGCAAGCCGTTAGTAGATATCGGTGGCAAACCGATGATTCAGCGTGTCTATGAACAAGCCAAAAAAGTGCTTGATACCGTTCTTGTCGCTACCGATGACGAACGTATCTACAATGCCGTTCAAGCTTTTGGTGGCGAAGTCGTCATGACCCGCACCGACCATAAATGCGGCACTGACCGCTGCCTTGAAGCCTATGATAAATGGACAAAGGAACAAGGAACAAGGACAAAGGACAAAGAACACCCTACTCCTCTACTCCCCTACTCCCATACTCCTGACAACGAAGTTGTCATAATAAACATCCAAGGTGACGAACCGTTTATTCAGCCCGAACAGATCCGCGCCATCATGTCCTGTTTCCCAACGGAGATAGCCACCCTCGTCAAACCCTTCACCACCGAAGATACCCTCGCCGACCTTGAGAACCCCAACACCCCGAAAGTGGAGTTTACAGTGGAAAGTGAAAGTGAAAGTGAAAGTGAAAGAAAAATAGGAACGGCTCGAATGTTCTCGCGTTCGGTGATTCCGTATCTGCGTGGCATACCGAAAGAAGAATGGCTCTCCTTCCCTTCGAGGGAAGGTCGGGATGGGTCTACTTTCTATCGTCACATTGGTATGTACGCCTATCGAGCAGATATATTACGGCAGATAACCGCCCTACCCCAATCGCCCTTAGAGCAAGCGGAAAGCCTTGAGCAACTGCGATGGTTGGAGAATGGCTACCAAATCAAAGTAGCTGTTTGCAACACCTACTCCATGGGCATCGATACTCCCGAAGACCTCGCAAACGCTGTAGCGTTTTTGGAACAAGGAGCAAGGAATAAGGAATAAAGACCATATACTACAGACTTGCTTTGTGCAACAATACATTTTAGTCTTTTGTCCTTTGTCCTTTATCTTTAATCAAAAAATAATATTAAAATTATACAATTATGATTGACAAAACACCAACTCCCCACATTGGGGCAAAATTAGGCGAAATCGCCGACAAGATGATTATGGCAGGAGATCCTCTCCGCGCTAAGTTAATGGCAGAAAAGTACCTCACCGACGCTAAACTCGTCAACGAAGTGCGTGGGATGTTAGCCTACACCGGCTACCACAACGGCAAACGTATTACGGTTATGGGACATGGTATGGGTATTCCTTCTATCGGAATATACAGTTATGAACTCTTCAACTTCTACGGTGTGAAACGTATCATCCGCGTCGGTTCGGCAGGTTCTATCAACAAGAACCTCAACATCGGCGACCTTGTCATTGCCGAAGGAGCTTGCACAAACTCGAACTACGCTAATCAGTTCGGTTTCCCGGGTACTTACGCTCCTATCGCCAGTTTCGGACTGCTGCGCGATGCCGCTGCTGCCTGCGATAAGTTTGGATATAACTACAAAGTAGGAAACGTCTATTCTTCCGACACGTTCTACACGGAGTTTGACGATAACCAACAATGGATTAAGATGGGCGTGCTCGCCGTTGAGATGGAAGCACCGGCTCTGTACATGAACGCAGCTCGTAGTGGTAACGAAGCCCTCGTTATCTGCACCATCAGCGATAACATCTTGACGGGCGAAGCCACCACTGCAGAACAACGACAGAACTCCTTCACCCACATGATGGACGTAGCTTTTGATATAATTTAAATCACGTAAGAATGGATAAAAACACTTGGATCGGCTTTCTACTGATTGCCGCAATTATTGTTGGGTTCTCTATGCTCAGCCGCCCCAGCAAAGAAGAAATGGCTGAGCGTCAACGTATCAACGATTCCATCACTGCTGCTAAACAATTAGAGGCAGAAGCCCAACGTATCTCCGACGAGATCTCCGCTCAACTCTTTCAAGAGACCGCTACGATACCTGCGGCTCAGATGGATCAACAACTCAAAGCCACGTATAGTTCTTTCGCTCCGGCAGCCAAAGGCGAAGAGACCGAAGTCACCTTAGAGAACGAGAAAGTGCGCCTTATCGTGGGCTCTCACGCAGGTCGTATCGTTCGTGCTTACCTCAAAGACTATAAGACCTACGGGGATAGTATCAACGACCTTTGCCTCTTCCAAGACGATGAGGCAAGCCTCAGTTTCACGCTTATCACCGCTAATAATCGTATCATCTCTACCAAGAACCTCTATTTTACTCCACAACCTATCGTGACCAATGCCGAGGGCACACAGACGCTCACCATGCGTCTTCTTACCGATGTAGAGGATAGTTACCTCGACTTCGTCTATACCTTGCCCAAAGAGGAGTATATGTTCGGTTTTGACATTGTACCGCATAACCTACAAAACGTGCTGGCACAGAATGTGCAATCCATAGAGATGCAGTGGACTCAACTCATCCCACAACAAGAGCGTGGACGTAAGTTCGAGGAACGTTATGCCCAACTGCAATATATGCTCGTAGGACAAGACATGGAGAAACTGAGCGAACAAAAACACGACAACCAGAAAGAGTCCGCCAAAGTGCGCTGGATTGGGTATAAGGACCAGTTCTTCTCTACGGTCATGATTGCTAATGATGCTTTCACCTCGTCCGTCTTCGAGTCGGAGCCACAAGACAAGAACAGCCGGTATATCAAACAATATACGACGACGACTAACGTTGCTTTCGACCTCTCGGGCAAACCCACCTCGTTCCGCTACTACATGGGACCCAACCATTATAACACCCTCAAGGCGTACGACAAAGACGTGGACAAAGCTGACCGCTTGAACCTCAAAGAACTCGTTCCGCTGGGTTGGAAAATCGTGGCGTGGATCAACAAGATTCTCGTTATTCCAATGTTCGACCTCTTCACCGGTTGGGGACTGCATATTGGACTGGTTATCTTACTGATGACTTTCGTTATCAAACTGATTCTGTTGCCCTTCGTCTTTGCTTCGTATAAGTCGAGTGCTAAGATGCGCGTACTCAAACCGCAGATGGACGAGATCAATGCTAAGTATCCTGCCGATAAGATGCAAGAACGCCAACAAGCCACGATGGCTCTCTACCAACGAGCCGGCGTGAGTCCGATGTCCGGCTGCTTGCCTATGCTCTTCCAGTTCCCTGTGTTGATGGCGATGTTCTGGTTCTTCCCAACCGCCATTGAACTGCGTGGACAGTCGTTCCTCTGGGCAGAAGACCTCTCTACGTACGATGCTATCCTCTCTTGGTCAAACTCGCTATGGCTCATCGGTGACCACTTGTCGCTCTTCTGCTTGCTTATGACCGTGGCTAACTTCGGTTATACCTTTATCACGATGCAGAACCAAGCAACCGACCCGAACATGAAGGTCATGAAGTGGATGATGTACTTAATGCCACTCATGTTCCTGTTTATCTTCAACGACTATGCAGCCGGTTTGAGCTACTACTACCTCCTCAGCCTTGGTTTCACTATCCTACAGACGATGATTTTCCGTTGGTCTATTGACGACGAGAAACTGCTCAAACAGATGGAAGAGAACGCCAAGAAGAAAGGTTCCAAACCCAAATCCGGTTTTATGGCTCGCTTGGAGAAGATGCAACAAGAACAACAACGCATGGCTCGCGAACAAGCTAAAGCCAATGCAAGGAGAAGATAATGAAAATCGTCATTATTGGATCCGGTAATGTAGGAACGAACTTAGAAGCAGCGTTCCGCCGTGCGAAGATAGATGTCACACTCGTCTCGTCGCGGGGAGATCTCACCGATCTCCCTACGACCGCAGACGCGTATTTCTATACCGTTGCCGACAATGCCGTACAGGATATAATAAATAAGGTACGCACGCACACACGCGCGTTACACCTTATCACATCGGGTACCCTACCCCTTACTGTTTTTGGTGAGGACAAACCCCATTGCGGTATCTTCTATCCTTTTATGACGTTCTCCAAAGCGCGTATCTTAGAGGACTTCAGTAATATCCCCATCTTCATTGAGGCCAAAAACATTGACGATATCGCAGCTATATTCTCACTTTCACTTTCACTCTCCACTCACGTTTACGAGGCTTCACAAGCCGATCGCGAGAAGTTACACGTAGCGGGTGTGTTCGTAAATAATTTTGCGAATTGCTTGTATAAGTGTGCCGAAGATATCCTTCGCAATACAAGTATTCCCTTCAAGTCGCTTCTACCGCTCATTGATGAGACGGCAGCGAAAGTGCATGAGATGAGTCCTAAAGAGGCGCAGACGGGTCCTGCTCGAAGAGGCGACGAAGCCGTGATGCAGCACCATCTCTCTCTCCTCAAAGACGAGGACAAACCAATTTACGAAATCTTGTCTAAAAAGATAGAAAAACAATATAAATAACACTTGTTTGCAACTTTTTTGTCTCCTCAACTCGTCTAATGAGTAAAGGAGACATTTTTAATCACCAATCACATGGATACGAGTAAAAAAATCATTATCATCATTTTAGTCATTTTGGCTATCGTTTTCGTAGGCGTTCGTGCCGGTTATAAACGCATTAGTAATTGGGCTTCCCACTGGTTGCCTGTAGTATCATCGCTCACATACGAGAATGCCGACCAATACACGATTGACACGGCAGGTTTCACACGCGACACCATCCGTGATATTGAGGTCGAGTGGATCAGCGGCGATGTGAACATCGAGTACGGCAACGGAGATAGCGTCTATTGGAAAGAGACGTATATCGACTGCTATCCGACAGACGAGACCAAACTTCGTTATTGGGTACACGATGGTCGTTTAGACCTCCGTTATTGCCAAGCAGGCCAGAAAAGCAAGCACGTCTATAAGAACTTGACGCTCGTTCTGCCTAATGATTGGCAGGGGAATATGCTTAAAGTCAGCACCGTCAATGGTACCAATACCATCAAGGCGGATGCCAAGTGTATCAAACTCGCCACCGTCAATGGTAATAATGACCTTTACACGAACCAATCTGAGCGAATAGAAATAGCTGCTGTCAATGGTGCTTTGACACTTCATTTGCCCCAAGCGCCCTCTTTTGTAGCGCGTTGCGAGAAAGTAAATAGCACCATCCGTAATGATTTCCACACGCGTCGCAATGGCGACGAATGGACTTACGGCGACTCCCCCACGCTCGATATCACGCTGTCCGTTGTCAATGGGGCTATCACCATCACTCACTAATCACCAATCACAAATCACAAATTATGGAAGGTATATTAGTTCCTATCTTTGGCATCTTGATGCCTGTTGCGATTGTAGCAATCGTCTTGTATTTCTCCCACCGAAAGGAGCAGGAGCGTAATCGTCTCATCGAAAAAATGATTGAGAGAGGCGACGATCCCGAGCAGATTAGTATTTTACTCAATAACGGCCGTAAGGAAGAGGAGAAAAACCCCACCAAACATTTCAAAGCGGGTGTTACCCTCTTTACCGTTGGCTTAGGGTTTATCGTCACCGGTCTTATTTCCGACTGGGGTACCCTTGGTATAGGTGCATTTATTGCCGTCATTGGATTAGGTGAATTTGCTGTAGCGTGGTACCTTCGCAAGTATTCGAAATAGTAGTTCGTCGGTATCAAGGCGCGATACGCCGTTTCCTCACCAACATGACCGATGGGGATACGATGTTAGCAGACGATTTGGCACAGGAGGCTTTTATTAAGGCCTTCTATGCTTGGGATACGTTTGCTGCTTTGTCTTCTCCTAAGACGTGGCTAATGCGCATCGCTTATACTACTTTTATTGAATATACGAGGACTCACCACTCCACCGACGACCTCGATACCGCACCTGAGCCGTTGATTAGCGGACCCGACAACGCCACCGCTATTCAGCTCGATGTGCAGACTGCGTTGCAGCTGCTCTCTCCGCCCGAACGGCTGTGTGTTCAATTATCGCTGATGGAGGACCGTTCTCTTCATCAGGTGGCGACGATTACGGGACTAAACGAGAACACCGTTAAGTCGCATCTTAAAAGAGGAAAAGAAAAATTAAAAACATATTTAACCAACCATGGCTATGACCGATAAGCACTTACAACAACTCCTTCAATCCGCCTCGCAACCGCAGTCGGATGCCGACTTCACGAAGAAAGTGATGTCTCAGTTACCTCAGACCCCTATCCGTTGGCAAGTCGTTTGGGCGATTCGCCTTGTTACGATTATCCTCGCTGCCGTCCTCTTCTGTTGGATTACGGGTTTTGATTTTGATCCTTTACAAATCATCCATCACACTTCACAAATCATAAATCACAAATCACTCATCTTCATCGGTCTCGGTATTGCCGCCCTCACTCTTTACTTTTGTAAGCAAAAAAAGGTAATCTAATGTTCTTTTGCATTTTTTTTGTATTTTTTTTCTACAAAAATTTGGTAGATTGAAAAAAAAGTTGTATCTTTGCAGCGTTTTTGAAAAAGAACATTGAATTAATTAGATTTACAACGATAGGTAAACGCGAGTTATACCTCATTATTTATTAATTTTAATTTTTTATTTTTTATGAAAAAACTTCTTCTTTCCGCAGCCGTTATCGCTGCAACCGTTTTGAGTCTTTCGGGTTGCAAAAAGAATCAAACTCCTATTACCGACACCACCAAACTGTGGCCGGCTTATGATGCAAACACCGAAAAATACGGTTACATTGACAACAAAGGTCAGTTCAAAATTCCTGCAATCTATGATGACGCTTCTAACTTCTTCTCTTGCGGTTATGCCGTAGTTACTATGGGCGAAAGCCAAAGTTTTATTGACACAAAAGGTAATGTTAAGTACACTACCCAAAATGGTGAGTTGGATCCTTTCTATTACAATTATGCTGTTGTCTATGAGAATAGCAAATATGGTCTGATGAATAGAAGTTTCAAATATAGCATCTATTCTACCTTTGACGTAATGGGTAATATGAGTGCAGACGGTCTCATCGTTGCACAAGCAGCAGGTGCCAACCTTCTCGGTTTCTATGATGCTAAAGGCAACGTTAAGATTTCTCCATTATACAAGAGTGCAAGCGGTTTCCTTGATGGACATGCTGCCGTTACAACTGATGGTGAAAGATGGGGTATCATTGATAAATCGGGTAAATTTACCGTTCAACCCACCTATGATCACATATATGCTTTAGGTGCTGGACGTTGGAGTGCTTATTCTAGTAAGAGCAATGGTTATACCTTGATTGATGCCAAGGGAACTACGAAAGGTTTCTTCAAAGGTCTCTACGGCAGTTATGATAACGAGCCTATCTTCACCGTTAGAAATGACCAAGGCAAATATGGCGTTATTGACGGAAATGGTAAACAACTCATTCCTTATCAATACGATGGTATTGACGATTTCTGCGAAGGCGTTTGTGCAGCATATAACGAAGGAAATGATAGTGAGACTATGTTTCTCATTGACAAAAAAGGCAATGTGCTTTATTCTGAATCAAATGCAGATGCCGAAACTCCTATGCACAATGGTCTGATCTTAGTAAGTACTTATAATTCCAAAACCGGTAAAGAGACTTACAAGTGGATGGATAAGAAAGGTCAAATGATTTATTCTTGGACCTTTGATGGTTATCGAGCTCCCGCTCGTGCTCCGAAAGTTGGCAAGAACAACGAATGGACTCCGGAACCCTTCTTCGTTTTGAAGTAATTCTTATTCGATGTTGATATAAAAAAGAGTGGTGAGTGTTTACCACTCTTTTTTGTAAAAAGATAATCTATACAAACTCTTAAAAATACAACTATTATGAAAATTAAGTCTATTTTGAACCTCTTGGTAGTTCTTCTATCGATTGGCATTATGGCCTCTTGCTCCGGGCCAAATAATAATGTTGCCCCTACCGGTGACAATGAAGGTGGCGGTACCGGAAGACGAGATGGCGAAACAGAAATGTTAACACCCAACGAGCAAAAAGAGAAATTAAACGATGTCGCTAACCGAATGATGGCTATGGTCAATTCCAGAGACCAACAACGTACTCTTGAATTAGCTTCTTCTATGATTGAAGACTTAGAATATGCTGATTGGAGCGCTTTCGAGGACATGTTCGACCAAAACATTAACATGGTCGCTCACCTCCTTCGCGTTGCCATTAATCCGAATACGGCACCCTTGGCATCGGGTCAATCGTTTAACTATGACGACTTTGCTCACATTTTTTCCTATGATCCATATACACGACGTTGGATTGATGAAGGCAAATCGAACGATGGCAGTTTCACATTGAATTATAAGAATTGTATTGCCAAATTAGCCGTTTCAAGTGCTCGCGCTACCTACACTGTCTCAATTGAAGATGAACGATATACCGTAACGATGCCTAAATCATTTACGCTTACGCTGAAAGAAGGAAATTATACTCACATCAACTTAACGGCTAATTTAGATATCGTTCTCAATGATCATGTTAACATTGTGATGAATGCACAAGTAGCGAACATCACTTGGAAAATGTCTTCTAATGTACTATACACCAAAGCCAGCGGAAACTTCTCTCTCGCTTATGGAAGCACAGAAATGATTAACGCGAACTTTAATGTTCCCTCCTTCCGCGTTCCTCCTTATAACGGAGGCGATTTAGAGACTTACGGAGAAAACATTGCTGATGATTATGAAAACATTATTCAAACGGTAGGAAAAGCTACCGGAGAGGTGGATATCTTCCAAGAAGTTCAAGTAAAAGCTAATATCTCTAATTTTGGAAACCTGTTTAACGCTTATCGAAACTGGGAGAATCAATATGATTATTCCACAGGCGATTTTTGGTTCCAAAGAGGAATTTATACACTCGACGCTCAGAAGAAGTTAGCGAATATCTTTGACCAATATTGCACGGCCAATCTACACTATAATAGTGATATTATCCAAGCGCAATTGAAGTTAGCGCCCACCATCTATACCACTTCGGTATATGACTATTATTATGGAGGATATCGCGAATATTCATATTACGATTACACTCCGGTCATCTTCTTCCCGAAAGATCAGACTTCTTACGAGTTTGGAAACTACTTTACGGAAGAAGCCTTCGGTCATATCATCGACATGGCTGAAAACATCATGAACATGTACTCTAGGTACTTTGATTTTTGAATAACGTTTTTCTAATGCGTTTTTGGAGATTCTGTCTCGTATCAATTAGTATTATCTACAGTTGTTTGGCATACACACAAACAACTGTAGATAATCGTTATGCTCAAGATACCATCTATCAGGTGGTTCAACTTGACGAAGTGAGTATAACGCAAAAACGCGAAACCGGCATTATCGACCAAGTGGGGTCAAGCATTATTATCGATGTCGATCAGATGCAAAACATTCCTAAGTTCTTAGGTACTTCTGACCCTATTCGATATATGCAGACCTTACCCGGTGTACAAACCAACAACGAGACACGAACCGGTATTTATATCCAAGGGTGCGACGACTACCAGTCCTTAGTATCAATCAATGAGGCACCCGTCTATTACCCTAATCATCTATTAGGGCTTTTCTCTACTTTTATTCCGGCTCATTACGAAACGATTCGTTTACAGCCTTTTGCCACCAACGCTTCCTTATCCAATCGCATTGGAGGATACGTTGCTTTACAGACCAAACACCAACAACCTAAACGCTTTAGTTTAGAGGGGAACGTGGGACTGCTTCATTCCGACCTTACCTTACAAATCCCTTGCGGAAAGAAATCCGCTCTCTGGATTTCCGGACGCGCTACCTATCTCAACCTACTCTATGGAAAGTTCCTGCGTTTTGAAGACTACCAATTAGGTTACAATTTTCAAGATTGTAATCTCACCTACGCTTTACACCCTACCGATAAGGATGAACTCATCGTCACAGGGTTCTTCAGTCGTGACAATCTATCCCTCATCAATCCCGGAACCGATATTCAACCCATTTGGATGAACTTGGCGACCTCTGCCGTTTGGAATCACAAAGGAGAAAAAAATGCCATCAAAATGAGTGCCGGTTTTTCCGGATTTAAAAATGATATCAATGTGCAAGCGACAACAACGACAGATGCCAAAACCAATAATTCCATTGCCACTGCACGTTTTTTGGCGGAAGACACCTACTCTTTCTCTCCGGATATGTCTATTCAAACCTCTATCGAATATCTGCACTATTTTAACAAACCATTAGAACTTATTATCCATTCCGATTTAATCACGCAAGAAACAATCACCTCTTGGACACATGCCGACGAAACCTCTTTGTCTGCGGAATGGCTACACCGTTGTACCTCTTGGTTCGATTATCATGTGGGAGTAAGAGGCTCTCTGTATTTTCATCAAGGCAAGGTGTATGGCGGCATCGACCCTCGGTTAACACTACGTTTTATTCCGGCTACGGACCACTCTATCTCTTTGCAATACGGAATGTGCCACCAATATTTCCATAAAGCCGGACTAACAGGAGGTGGACTTCCTACCGACTTCTTCTTCCTTGCCGACTCTATCTTTACGCCTCAATGGGCACACGAACTGAACCTGCGTTATGATGCTTCGTTTCTATCCAATAAATATACCCTATCGCTTGAAGGATATTTCAAACAGATTTATCACGTTGTCGAATCCACAGGAAATGTGTTGCAACTCATCACTACCGGATTCCATTATCAAAAAGATATTCTCACCGGTTCCGGACGCAATTTCGGATTCAATCTCTTAGTTCGTAAAAACCAAGGTATTGTCACCGGGCACATCTCCTACACCTTAGGATGGGCTTTACGCCAATTACCGGACTTGGAACATAAAATGGGATATATCTATTCTGCCTCTCACGAACGAAGACACGACCTCAATGTCGTTGTCAACGTTCAACCCGCTAAGAAATGGCACATCGGAGCCATCTTTGTTCTTGCCTCGGGTATTCCTTTTACAAAAGCAGAAGAAGCCTACCTGTTGAATGGTACAATGATCTGTCGCTACTCTTCTTTTAATGGAGCACACCTCCCTATCTATAATCGACTCGATTTGTCTTGCTCGTACGATATTATTAACAAAAACGATCACCTGCTGGGCATTAACCTATCCCTATACAATGTCTATTGCATGAAGAATGCCCAATTCGTTGTATATCGAGAAAATAGTCTTGATCCCGTTTTGGGCACATCATTAAGTACCATTATTCCTTCTATCAGTATCTATGGCAAATTTTAAATATCTATCCATCTGTTTATTACTCGCTTTTCTCTGTTGTCAATGTCAGAAAAAAGAGGAACTCTCCCCTTCGTTGGTGGTGGAAGGATGGATTGCGCAAGATAAACATCCTATTGTCATGCTTCATCAGAGTTATGTTGTTTCCTCCGACTTAAAAGAAACCGCAAGTTTTGCCTCTATCTTGGAAGACCAACTCATTATCTTTGGTAAAGTAACCATCTCGGATGGCGAGGAGCAAATCGTATTAAGAGGAAAAGTGGATACGAACTTTATGCCGCCTTATATCTATACCACTTTAGATATGGTGGGCGAAGTAGGAAAAACCTACTCTATCCATGTTGAATATAATGCTTACGATTTATGGGCTCAATCTACTATCCAACCCAGTACGCCGTTAGACTCTATTCAAGTCAAAGTGACGGATTCGCTATCAACCAAAGTCTGGATTTACATGAGCCATATTCCTAACGAACCCGCCTATTATGCTATTTTCGCACGAGAGATAGGTGTTCCTCAATATCGCCTATGCCCGTTGGGCGTTTTTACCAACGAGCATGCGGACAATGGGTGTATTCGATGGCTTGTTAAGAAACCCATTGATATTCTTGGAATGAAGTTAGAAGATGTAGGGCGCAGTTATCCTCATGACACAATCGCCACGAGCCATTTCCTTCGAGTAGTGCAACTTTCTAAGAACGAATACGATTATTGGAGTGCTTACGATAGTCAAATCTTGACACAAGGAATCTTCTTTACCAATGTCTATTCCAACCTACCCGCAGCACTTCCCAATGCCTATGGATATTGGCAAGGCTGGGGCGGACTGGAATACGAATTTACGACCCACAAAGACTCCACTTTCGTTTACCACTGATTATAGTGGATATTGCTTTCGTTCCATTTGTCTTTGACTTCAGGTTGCTCGGCAGGAACACCAATGGGAATGATGCAAAGCGGGAGGATATGCTCCGGCAAACTGAGCACGCGTTGCGCAGCCGCTACACGCTCCATATTGGGATGAACACCTGTCCAAACTGCCCCTAAACCCATAGCGTGAGCCGCAAGTAAGATATTCTCCGTTGCTGCACTGACATCATTGATCCAGAACCCTTCCGAACCCGGGATCGCTTTTTGTAGGTCTCCGCAAGGAACGATAGCGATAGCCGGTTTTTGGTCGCAACGGCTGTACGGGAACTCTTGCCCTAACTGAGCAATGATTGCCTCATCATCGATGACGATAAACGCCCACGGCTGTTTGTTGATAGCACTGGGAGCAGCCATCGCACATTGAAGCAATGTCTTGATTTGGTCTTGGGAGATTTTCTCTCCCGTGAACTGACGCACAGATACGCGCGTTTGGATGTTTTCAATAACGGCTTGTTGTTTCAAAGCTTTACAATTTTTGTCTTGGCATTGATTGCCACAACTCAGCAGCGTAATCGCAGCCAGAGCGAGAAGAAGGAAATGTTTCATTGAAGATTGAAGATTAATTATTGATATTACCAAAAATATCGTAGTATTGACCATCGCGGAGGATAAGCAGTTGCTGATGATGAATCACTTTCGTAGTTTTGCTATTGCCACGATGTGTGTTCGGCTCTAAAGCCGTTGGCGCATTTGATTTTGTGGTTATAGTCCATGTCTCTGACCAAGCAGAGCGTCCCTTATCATTGACAGCTTGCACACGCCAATAGTATGTCGTATTAGGAATAGTCAAAACCAATGTAGTGCTATTCGTCGTCAATGTCTCTTGATGCCGAATAGTAGCAAATACCTCGTCTTCCGCGACCTGGAAAATGTACGACTGAGCATCCGGGATATTGTCCCACAGGAACGTTACAAGCGTCTCACACGACATGTTGGTACTATTAGCAGGTAGGATTAACTGTGGCTGCACTAATTCGGGCACAGTGGTGAAAGAGTGTGGATAAGCCCAGTCAGAAGTATCACGCTTATGCGCGTCTGCCACACGCCAATAATAGGTCGTGCCATAGAGCAGACTCTCCTCTACCGTCCAAAAAACTTGAGAAGATGTAGTAGTGAGCGTCTTCTTACGCAGCAACTGGGAATCAAAAGTGCGGGCAGTATCGATTTGCACAAGATAGGTTGAGATATAGTTAGTTTGATCCACCCAAAGCGTTGGGTTAACCGAGACATCGGTTGCACCATTAGCAGGAGAATTACCCTGTAAACCGCGATAGTACGTCGTGAAATGGCGTGTTTTGGACCATTGGGTTGTGTCACGGCTATGATAGTAACGCACACGCCAGTAATAAGTCGTGCCGAAGAGCAACTGACTAACCGTAGTAGAAGCATCGTCGCTATAATAAGCCCACTCGTTGATGGTCTGCTTGAGAGTGGAATTGAAAGAGGCAGTAGTGTCTAATTCGATGATGACGTTAGGAAGTCCATTGATACATTCCCACCGCAAAGTCTGTTGGGTGTAAGCATTGGTTAGACTGTCAGCAGGAGCAGTACCTTTGGCATTGTTATAGGTCTTGAAGCACATAGGTATAGACCAGTCCGAACTGTCTTTGTCATTGTATGCTCGCACACGCCAGTAATTCATCTTGCCCAACATCAGATTGGACACAGACTGACTCAGAGACGACTCTTGATTGGTATATGAAGAACTTTGGTTGTAGCGCAAGATTGCAGGCGAATCGAACGTGGGCACAGTGTCTATTTCTATTTTGTAGGACGTGGAGCCTATGCTGTTCTTCCAATACAAAGTCAAAGAGGGATAGTACACATATTCGACTTCGGGATCATTGGGAGAAGATAAAGTAACGCGGCTCACTGTGGTGAACTCCCGCGCCTCTGTCCAAGCAGAGCGGTTGATTTGATTGGCAGCCATCGCGCGCATGCGATAGTAGTAGTGGGTGCCGTAGCGCAAGTCATAGATTACATTATTACTGCCGTTCGTTGTATAGACAGTTTGTATCAGTTCGGGCGAGTTGAAAGCCGTAGTGGTATCTATCTGCAGGATATAATTAGCCGCGTCGGCAACCGCTGTCCAATTGAAATACTGTCGGGTATAAGCATTCGCCAATGGACTATTCTCCGGTTTGGTGAATGTAGGAGTCTCTAAGGTACAGAGTGCCGAACTGTCTTTCGTCGTTACCAGCCATGGAGTTGACCACGCTGTTCTTCCTTTAGTGGTGTTGCCGCACACACGCCAATACAGTGTCGTATTCATCGGCAAGAGGAATGATGTAACGGTATCGTTGACATGCGCTTGGTAGAAGATTTCCTCAAAAGAGATCGTCGTGGACAACTGCATGGTATAGTCCAATATCGTTGCGTCGGTCGGATGGTATGTGTGCCACGTAAAGTCGATAGGTGTTTGCTCTGTAATGATGACACTGAGATCTGTCGGTGACACCAAGGACAGAGCAGGTTTCATATAGGCGGTGGTGAAGTACCTCGGTGTTGTCCAACCACTGATATCTTTGGCATGGATATCACGAATGCGCCAATAGTAAGTGGTACCATAAAGCAACGATTTGTATGGCTCTATATAAGCATTACTTTGGCTTGAAGCCTCCTTTACGCGATGTATCTCTAATAGAGGAGAATTGAAATTGAGTGTAGTATCTAACTGTATTTCGACCGAATCGATGTAAGAGCGATAGAAGTAGTAGAGCGACGGATTGATAGACTGGTCGGTTGCGCCTTTGGCAATGGAATAAGAGGTACTATATGCACCTGTTGCAATAGTAGTGAACGAACGAATCGGTGACCAATCGGAAGTGTCCTTAGGCAGACATTCGCGAACGCGACGGAAATAGCGGGTACCGAAGCGCAAGTCGTAGAAGGTGTGGTAATTGTAGCTATCGGTCG
>JAZQOG010000048.1:0-5831 GCA_045627765.1 Paludibacteraceae bacterium
ATGTGGGTGCCAAGTCGTGCAAAGCAAATGCCAAGTAAAAGCACAATAAAAGGGGCTCGTAACCCCTCATAATGCCAAGCAAATGCCAAGTAAATGCCAAGTAAATGCACAATTCGTTTTTCTTATCAAAACACGTAACTAACTGATATAGGTACTTTTAACAAAAACGGGTGTGTACTTTTCGTTTTGGTGCCCATACAGGAAAAAGATCTCTTCCGCACCGCTTTTGCAGCATTAAGCGCCAAAGGCAAGGTTTCCAATGAGGTCGAACTCAATTTTGACCTCAGCGGCTATTACACCAACGAACAAGAAAACTTCGACATCACCGGCGAATATGTCCTTAGCGGCACAGAATCACCCTACTCCTCTACTCCTCTACCCCTCTACTCCAATTCCGGAGCTTTAGCTACGGGATTATATCACGAACACGCACGCAATCGCCTCCAAGCAGGTATCATCACTTTGGCTCATAATGGGCAATGGGAGCACCAAGACAATAGTCTTCATTGGGGAGTCAGTGCCCAAGCGGAACTGATCTCGGATGTGATCTCCGAATGGCGAATGCGCGACTCTGCCCAATATAGTCTGCCTAATATCGAAAAAGAGTTGCCTCTCTTCTACTCCCTCAAAGGTACATCGACGATGCAGTCCGCCCGTGTGCAAGCGTATATAGAGAACACCCACTCGTGGTACACCGACAAAGGAAAGGTGATCTTTAACATCGGTGCTCGTCTCAACTATTGGACCTTCACGAACGAGGTACTCCCCTCTCCGCGTGCGAATATCACTTTTATCCCGGGTTGGAAACGCGACTTCAGTTTCCGCTTTGCTACGGGATTATACTACCAAGCACCTTTCTACAAAGAACTGCGCGACACAACCACCCTTGATGGTGTCACGCGTATCACCCTCAACGATAAACTCAAAGCACAGCGTTCTGTTCACGTCATCCTCGGTTCGGACTACTATTTCCGCGCGTGGGGCAGACCGTTTAAGTTCGCTGCCGAAGCGTATTACAAACACATCGACCGAATGGAGACCTATACCGTCGATAACGTGCGTGTCCGTTACTCGGGACAAAACGATGCTCACGGTTTTGCAGCCGGTGTGGACCTCAAACTATACGGAGAACTCGTACCCGGTGCGGATAGTTGGATCAACTTCTCCGCAGGAGCAGCAAGGCAAAAACTCAACGACCACCCCGAATTCGGCTGGATCCCTTCGCCCAACGAACAGCGATGGTCGTTCTCGATGCTCTTCCAAGATTATATCCCACAACTGCCCCAACTGCTCTTCCATTTTAAGACGATCTTTGCCGACGGACAGCCCTTCGCTGCACCCAACGACATCGTCTCGCAAAAGTCTTTCCGCACTGCTCCTTATAAACGTATCGACTTAGGAGCCACGTACGTCTTCAATCGCAAGACCACGAAGTTTATGCGTAACCCGCAGGCAAGTCATATCAAACAGTGGGCGATACAATTTGAGGTCTTTAACATCGTTGGTTGGAACAATGTCAACTCCTATTTCTGGGTCAGCGATGCGGAAGGTCAGTTATGGGCAAGCCCTAACTACCTCACCGGTCGCCGCTTCAATCTTAAGTTTACTATAGATATACAATGAATATAATATATAACATACGCCCATCCTCCTTGCCTCGTCGGGGCATTCTTGTGCCCCTTGCCGGCAGCGCTCCCTCCCGCTACGGAGGTAAATGATTTTGAGTAAGATTTTAAAATAAAGATTTTTATAAGATTTTTGAGCGCAGCGAAATAAAAACAAATGCTCAAACGATTTTGAGTAAGAAAAACAATCGCGACGCTAAGAAAAATCCAAACAAGAAGGACAAAAAATCAATTGAGCAATTTTGGAAAAGCTCCTACGGAGCAAAAATCAAAAAAAATCTAAACAAAAATCTGTGAAATGATCTTTGAATAATTTTATTATTAGTGCCGTTAGGCACGGGATGTGAGTTTACGAACATTCCCTTTTTTAGTTCTTTCTTTTTGGATGTGGAAGTTTACTTACAACAGACGAAAAAAAGAAATAAAAAAAAATAATAAAATAAATAATCAGTGAAATCTGTGGAATCTGTGAGAGATTAAAACAACTATAACTAACGACTAAAAACTAACAATAATATGGAAAAAGAAACACCGATGATGGCGCAATTCCGCTCAATCAAGGAGCAATACCCCGACGCTCTTTTGCTTTTCCGATGCGGAGACTTTTACGAGACGTACTGCGAAGACGCGGTGCGTGCCAGTAAGATTCTCAATATCACTCTTACCCATCGTAGCAATGGGGCAGCAGGAACAGCACCTATCGACATGGCAGGTTTTCCCTTCCACGCACTTGACACCTATCTACCTAAACTCGTGCGCGAGGGGATGCGCGTAGCCATCTGCGACCAACTCGAAGACCCTAAACTCACCAAGACCCTCGTCAAACGAGGCGTCACCGAACTCGTCACCCCGGGTGCCAGTTATTCGGACACTACACTACAGCAGAAACAAAACACCTTCCTCGCTGCCCTGCATTTTAGTACGAAAACTAAAAACTCTAAACTATCGACCGAAGGTCGCAACCAGACGGCTACTCTCAACTCTCAACTCTCCACTCTCAACTCTTCAATAGGCCTTGCCCTGTTGGATCTCAGCACCGGTGAGTTCCTCGTTGCCGAAGGCGCAGCGGACTATATCGACAAGCTTCTTGTGAACTTCGCCCCGAAGGAGGTTCTCTTCCTGCGCGACGAGAAGTCCCGCTTCACTTCGCTCTTTGGTAACCACTACTTCACGTTTGAACTCGATGATTGGATGTTCACTCAGCAAGCCGCAACCGACCGTCTGACCAAACAGTTTGGCACCTCGTCGCTCAAAGGGTTTGGTATCTCTACCCTCCCTAATGCCACGATTGCTGCCGGAGCTATCCTCCATTACCTGGATATGACCCAGCACTTACAGACGGGGCATATCCATTATCCTGCTCGCATCGAGGAAGACCGTTTCGTTTGGTTGGATCGATTCACGATTCGCAACCTCGAACTGGTGGAAGGTGCTGCGCCCGAAGGGAAAACCTTATATAACATCTTAGACCGAACTCTCACCCCTATGGGTGGAAGACTGCTCCATCGTTGGCTCGCTTTCCCACTCAAACAAGTGACGTCTATCCGTCATCGCCAGTCGGTGGTAGAACACCTCTTCCGTCGTCCCGACCAACGCGAAGCTTTAGCCCAAGCCCTCGCCCCTATTCAGGACCTTGAGCGTATTGTCTCGAAGATATCCACAGGGCGTATCGGTCCTCGTGAGATGCGCCAACTCGTCGTTGGAATGCGGGCTGTGGAAGATATACAATCGGCCTTCAGCGATGCCACTCCCGATTCGTACCTCGGTACACTGATTCGAGAACTCAATCCCTGTTCCGATGCCGCAGCGCGTATTGACACCACATTAGTCCTTGATCCACCCGTAGCACAAGGCCGCTTGGGCACCATCGCCAATGAGGTAGATGAACAACTCGACCACTATCGCTCACTCCAATCGGGCGGCAAACAATACCTCATTGATATTCAGCAACGCGAGATAGAAACAACGGGTATCCAATCCCTCAAGATTGGGTTTAACTCCGTCTTTGGCTATTACCTCGAAGTGCGTAATACGTACAAAGACCAAGTGCCCGAGTCGTGGATTCGTAAGCAGACCCTCGTTAATGCCGAGCGGTATATCACACCCGAACTCAAGCAATACGAGGAGCAGATCACTTCTGCCGAGGAGCAGATAGGTATCATCGAGAACCGTATCTATGCGGAACTACTGGTTTATCTACAATCGTTCGTGCCTGCCTTGCAAACAGATGCCGCTATCTTGGCTCAACTCGATTGCCTACTCTCTTTTGCTACCGTGGCGCAAGCAAACCATTATGTCTGCCCTGAAGTCAACGACTCCTTAGTGATCGATATCAAACAAGGGCGCCACCCAGTCATTGAACAGCAGTTACCCATGGGCGAACAATATGTGGCGAACGATGTCTTGCTCGATAATAACGGGCAACAGATCATCATCCTCACAGGACCGAACATGGCAGGTAAGTCCGCCCTTCTACGCCAAACAGCGCTGATTGTCCTGCTTGCACAGATAGGTTCTTTTGTGCCTGCCGACAGTGCTTCGATTGGTGTAGTAGATAAGATCTTCACGCGTGTTGGGGCTTCCGATAATATCTCCCAAGGCGAATCTACTTTTATGGTGGAGATGAACGAGGCCGCCGCCATCCTCAATAACTTGAGTGAACGCAGTCTGGTCCTTTTTGACGAGTTAGGTCGTGGCACCTCCACCTACGATGGTATATCCATTGCGTGGGCGATTGTCGAATATATCCACCACCATCCCAGCCATGCTAAGACGTTGTTTGCGACGCACTATCACGAACTCAATGAGATGGAAACGACGATGGAGCGTATTCGTAACTATAACGTCTCTGTCAAAGAGATAGATGGTAAGGTTATTTTCCTTCGCAAACTCGTTCGTGGCGGTTCGGAGCATAGCTTTGGTATTCATGTAGCGAAGTTAGCCGGTATTCCACAACCTATCGTTGACCGTGCCACCGCCATCCTCCACGACCTCGAATCCAACCAATCACCCTACTCCTCTACTCCTCTACCCCCCTCCTCCCATTCAGCCAAAGGCGGTCTTTCAGCGAAGCGGTCCTACAGCGATAGCGGTCCTTCAGCGCCAGCGGTCATTCAGCGTAGCGGTCTTTCAGGCGCAGCCGGTCTTCAGCTCTCCATCTTCCAACTGGACGACCCTGTCCTTGCTGAGATCAAGGACACCTTGCAGTCCCTTGACATTAACAACCTCACGCCCCTTGCGGCACTCAATAAACTGAACGAAATCAAACACATAGTAGGAGGCAAATAATATGATTACACTGGTACAACAATATCTCTGGCTCGTCAACACCATCCTCTCGGCAGGGCGCATCACGCGCGACCAGATCAATCGCCGCTGGGAATATAGTTCCCTCAATGAGAACCACACTTCGACGATTCCCGAACGCACTTTTCACCACTGGCGACAAGGAGCCGAATCGCTGTTAGACATCAATATCGACTGCGATCGACACGACGGAAACAGGTACTATATCTCCCACACGGAACGGCTACAAAAAGACCAGTCTAAGCGTTGGTTACTGGATTCGTTTGCCATCACGAGTATCTTTAAGAACGAAGACTTGCATTCGTATGTGCTTTTGGAGCAGATGCCGTCTGACTCCCAATTCCTAATGCCTATTATAGACGCTATACGTAATCGCAAGGTTTTGAGCGTTACTTACCAACGCTTTAATGCGACACAACAAAGAACCTTTACGATGTGCCCCTATTGCGTCAAGACCTTCAAAAGACGCTGGTATATGGTTGGTCTAAGTTCCGACCACCCCAACGAGATACGCGTTTATGCGTTGGATAGGATATTGTCGATACAGATTCTAGAACAGACCTACCAGATACCAACTGACTTTGATGGTCAAGATTATTTCAGACATAGTTACGGCATCTTTCGGGGCGATGCTCAACCCGAGCGAATCGTTATTGAAGTCAATGAGATGGAGGCTAAATACCTACGCACCCTACCCCTCCACCCTTCGCAGAAGGAAATACCCTACTCTTCTACAGCGAAGCGGTCCTACAGCGATAGCGGTCTTTCAGCGCAGCGGTCTTTCAGCGATAGCGGTCTTACATCCCGCTTTGAGTTCCACCTCGCTCCGACCTTTGATTTTGAGCAAGAGTTACGCACGTTTGGGGCTAATCTCAAAGTCATTGAACCGCAATCCTTAGC
>JAZQOG010000049.1:0-18233 GCA_045627765.1 Paludibacteraceae bacterium
TTCAGGGATATTGTTGGTAGAAGCTGTTGTTTTGGTGTATTGATTACCGCCTGTTGGGGCATCAAACCACCCCTTGAATGTATAACCCGTACGAGTAGGATTTGCAGGAAGAGTACTATATGTAGAGTTGCAGTTCACCTCGATGGTGGTTGTACTTGTGCCGTCTTGTTTGTTAATGGTAACCGTGCGTTTCCATTGAGCGTATAAGGTAGCAGGGATTTCGTTGGTAGAAGCCGTTGTTGTGGTGTATTGATTACCGTCTGTTTTGGCATCAAACCAACCCTTGAAGGTATAACCAGTACGAGTAGGTGTGGGCAAGTTACTATATGTGTTATGGCAATTGACCTCGATGCTCATTGGTGATACAGTGCCACTTTGTGCGTCGAGCGTAACCGTGCGTTTCCATTGAGCATAAATAGTTTCAGGGATATTGTTGGTAGAAGCCGTTGTTTTGGTGTATTGCTTACCACCAGTTTTGGCATCAAACCAACCATTGAATGTATAACCCGTACGAGTAGGATCTGCAGGAAGAGTACTATACGTTGAGTTGCAGTTCACCACAATGGAGCTTGTAGTTGTGCCGTTTTGTTTGTCAATGGTAACCGTACGTTTCCATTGAGCATAGAGGGTAATAGGACCTTTACTATCGGCAGTTGCAGTAATCTCTGCGCCATTAGCATAGGCCGTACCTTTACCGTCGGCTTGGGTGTTCCAACCATTGAAGGTATATCCGTCGCGGGCAAAGGCATTGGTGGTTAAATTACCACTATTATCAATCGTTTGTTGCGCCATACTTCCACCATCTCCACCATTCTTATCGAAGGTGATAATCTTACGATAGGTATAGGCAGGTGTACAATTTGTGCACTTAAAAGCTCCTTGGCACAAGAATAGCTTTGCGGGGCTAATATGTTGCCTCTCAACAAGCACTAACATGAGGTATTTAGAGATATCTTTCGCGCTTGTTCCTGTTAAATTGTCAAATTCGAAAGTGGTACTTTTTTCGGATGTAGATTTCCAACCGCCTTGGCCATCACGTGTAGCCTGCACATTGGCAAGTCTATAGATGCTTCCATACCCGTAGGGACTATCATCTATAAAATCGACTTCTGTTGATTTGGCAATTGCTTCGTCATCAAACTTATAAAGATATGCCATCGCGCGTGCGGGAGAACCCTGATTATCGTAACAACTTAACTTATATTTATAGGTTAAAACAACTTTTGTATAGGGCTCTACCTTTTGAGTATAAGAGGTCAGCATCATGACGACACTTTTAGTGGCATCGGGAATTGCAGTTGTTCCTACCTCTATGGCGTAGCCCTCACCATAAGTAGCATCAGAAATACGACTAAGAGTGCCATAGTAAGTGTCATTCAGTCTATCATAAGAGATAGAAGGATTTTCTTGCCATCCACAACAACCGGTCTTACGACCGACATAACTAAATGGCTCAATATAATTTGCTGCCCACCCTTGATTCACTCCAATGACGCTGAGCACGACGACAAGGAGCGTTTGTAAGAAATTTTTTCTCATAATAATTTTGTTTTAAAGCCTACCCCCGCCCCTCCCGCAGGGAAGGGGGATTGGCGGGTTAATAAATTTGGTTGATTGTTTTGTTTGTTTTTGTTTGGTTGTTATATATTATTTGTTAATTGACTGTATATCAACAATTTACCCCCCCCCAGTTAGCCTGAGGGAGGGCAAATTATGCCTAATTTCTATGTTCTCGCAACTACACTTGTCACGAATTCGGGTGCAAAGGTACAACTTTTTTTCGAATTGTGCAAATATTTTTGCATTTTTTACGCGACGCGAGGAAAAATCTATCGTATGGGACTTAGAAAAAATCGGTTGAGCATATTTTTGGGAAAAGCTCCTGCGGAGCAGAAATCTAACTAAAAATCAGACGGAAAATCAAAATAAAATTCCGTCCGTGAGCGATGGGCAAGTTACTGTTATTTATCGCAAAGGGTGGCGAAGGCACAGTTAGTGCATTTATTATAGGTGTCCTCCGTACAAGGGAAGGGGTTTTCGGGATCACGTATCTCTTCAATCAGTTTTTTTACATAATCCAAAAACTCGTCTTTGATTTCCTCTACCTTCACAGATTCTTGCCCCTTTTGATGCACTGCCGTATCGGCTCCTTGCGCTAATAACCGCACCCCATAGATATGCGGTTCACCCTGCCCATAAAGGATAGCATAGAGAATCGTCTGCAAAGCATACCCATTGCGCTTGCTGTCCGTCGGGTCAAAGAGCGAAGCAATAGAAGTGAACTCCAGTTCCGCGTTGCCGGTCTTGTAATCCACTATTCTAGGAGTAGAGGGGTAGGGGAGTAGGGGAGTAGGGTTATCCACTCTATCGATGGTGCCTTTGATCGTGACGATAGTGCCATCGCTAAGGGTGAGTTCCATGCGACGTGGCTGTTCGGTAGCGATATATTGGAAAGGCGCTAACGCAAGGTCGCGTTCGAGGAAAAGACGAGCATATTCCCTCAACAAGGTTGAGAGTAAGTCCTCGCCGGCAGGCAGAGACTGTAACATCTTATGCACATCCTCTTTCTCTACCACCTTGCCCACAAACGGCTCGTAACAGTTCTGCAAGATAAGGTGCAGTTTCGTACCTAACTCGCGCGGATCAATCTCTTCCGTCACTTCCTCCGGCTCTTGTAGGCCTCGGATGTATTGCCAGTAGTAGAGTTTGGGACAGCGAAGGTAAGTGTTTAAGCCCGAAGGGCTGAAAGACCGCTGCGCTGAAAGACCGCAAGCAGAGCTTGCTGAAAGACCGGCTTCACCTGAAAGACCGCCTGCGGCTGAAAGAGTGTTTTGAACTACGTGGTGGGTTAGGGGGTGGCGGAACTGGTATTGCAGTTGGAAGAGGTAACGGCTCGGTTCGCCGGAGTGCTGTTCGTCGGAGCGAGAGTTAGTCAGTAACCATACATCCTTGGCGTAACTGATCATTCGATAAAAGTTATACGCAAAGATAGCGTCCTTGCGCTCGGAAGTGGGCAACGCCGCTTTGCAACGGAAAGAGTAGGGAATAAAACTGTTTGCAATACTGTTTCCGGGATAGATATCATCATTAAAACTCGTGATAATCAAGTGCTCAAAGTCCAACGCACGCGTCTCTAATACACCCATAATCTGCAAGCCTTCAAGCGGCTCGCCGACGTAGGCTATCGTTTCCGTTTGGAGCAGAAGGACCGCTAACGCTGAAGAAGCCCCCACCAAGCCTCCCCCCGAAGGGGAGGATGTGCTATGGGAGTAGAGGGGTAGAGGAGTAGAGGAGTAGGGTTGATACGCTGAAAGATAATTATCGAGGCGATTGAGGACGGTTTGGATCTTATAGACCGCTTCGGAAGCGTCTTCGGGTAAGTGGTTCAGTATCTCGCGCCAGCGTTGGTCATCCTTGGAGAAGATACAATCCAGATACTCATCTTTCTCGAAATACGAAACGGGAACATAGATGAGGTTCTGCTTGACCATCGACTCTTGAATGCGGGCACACGCCTCTGCACTCAGCCGTTGGATATACGGGTGGGCGAGAACAGCCTTCACGTCCTTGTAATAGAACCCGTCCTCAGTCTTGCGACGGTGTAGGTCGGTGATAATCTGAATGAGCGCAAACACGGGTGTTGCCACCAACGGATAACCGGCGGTGACGTTGATCTTTTCTATATCTTCGGGTAAGGTGTGCAACAACGGCAACAACATCCGCTCGTCCGGCATAACGACCGCCGTCCTTGTCAAGGGCAGGGGACGCTCTAACTCGCTTAAGATACGATGTACCTCTTGCGCCTCGCCTACGGTAGAGGTCAGTTCGACCCAGTGTATTTGAGGAAAATGTACTTCGCCCGTCGGCACCGTATAACGCGAGTGGAAGAGTTTTTGATTATGCTCCATAAACAGGGACGAACGATTCTCTTTGTCCGTCACCCACGGATGCGAATAGTCGAAGTAGAAGTCGGCTCGACCTTGTTCCTGCAAGATAAGCATGAGTCGCTCCTCGCTCTGGGTCAAGGCGTTAAAGCCGATAAACACAAACTGTTGGTCGGGGTGCTCGTCCAACCAAGCGACTTGACCCGCTTCCAGTGCCTCAATGACTTCGCGATGAAGCATTCCGTCGTAAGCGAGTTTGTCTTGTCGAAGCTCGTCCTGCAACCGCTGATAGATACTATCCAACGGCGGATAAGGAACGAAAGGTGCTTGTCCTTCGGTCTGGAAAGAGGCTTCTATATCGTGCGCTTCACGGATATTGAGTAGAAAAGCAATCGGGTTATCTACGAGGTGGTTGTCTATCTCATTAAAATCCCCTAACATCATCTTTCCCCAAAAAAGGAAGGTATCTAAGTCTTCCTCGCTTAATCCCTCTTGCCGTCTTAGTTCGTTGTGGATACGATGGAGGCGCAAGAGTAGGTCTATCGGGTCTGCCAATCGGGTAGAGGTGAACTGATAGAAACAGTCATTGATAGTCAGAATCGTTGGGGAGAGGGTCGGTTTGCCGCAGGCTACGCCAAGGTCTCTGCGAAAGAAAAGACCTGCCCGCTGATTAGGGAAGACGAAGGTGTAGTGTTGAAGTTGATTACCTACGTTTTGGGCGAAGAGCTTTGCTAAGTTTTGTAAATAACTCATATAGGGTCTGTTTAACGGTCGTGACTACGCGCCAAGTACCACTGGCTTGTGGGATATCCATAAGTAACTGGTCGGGTATATCGCCTCCAATAATCTGTTCGGGATAGATAAGCATCGTACTATGGCTTGCCGCTTGTTGGGTCAGGATATCGGGAATACGCGTGAACAACGGGTTATAACTCGGTGTCGATTTGCGAGAGGAGATAAGTACCAACATATCATTATCCTCTAAGTCTTGAATCGCCTTGCGCGTGTCTTGCCATTCGTTGATGGTGCGATAAGATGCCGCCAGATACTTACCCGGACGGTTACAGAGGGCACGCAGGATCGTCTGCGTCTGCTCGGTGGCGTAGAAAACGACTTTGGCACCAATCTGACTACTGAGCCTACGCAACTGACCGAAACAGGAGATGAAATCGTGCTCTTTCTCGGCGTAAGGCGGTACGGCAATCAGCATCTTATCAATCGTGTTAAGCGGCTGATTCTCGTGGTAGATAGCAATCGACTTAGAGGTGTGCTCCACCATTGTCTCTACCTCTTTCCAGTCGGCACATTCCACAATCTCCGTCTCGTGCAAGGAGGAGAGGTTACTCAGTTCCTTGAGTTCTTTATGCAGGTCTTCGCCTACCGAACCCATCAGCCAATCGTCTAAGACACGTTCACTCTCCAATCGGGCATCCTCTTGTAAGGACAACCGCTTGGCAGCATATTCGGTGGCGAAGGAAGCGGTGGTGCAGAGAACAAGAATCATCACGATTGCCCCATTGAGTATCGCGTCGTCAAACAGTCCCATCTGATAGACAATCGTCACAATTGCCAGTGTGCCGGCGGCGGTGGCGTGACTGAGACCGAAGATGAGTTGCCGTTCGTTGGCTTGCAAGTGGAAGAGCCCTTGTACACAAGCGGCTGCAAGCCATTTGCCCACTAACTTAGTGACAATCATCACCGCGGCAACGATGCCTAACCACCCCCACGAGCCTACGGCTTGCAGGTTGAGCATCAGTCCCACCTCGATTAGGAACACGGGCACGAACATACTATTGCCCACGAACGTGATGTGGTTCATCAGTTGCGAGAGGTTGGGTATCAGCCTATTCAACGCTACCCCACAAAGGAAGGCACCGAGTACACCACTCAGTCCCGCCCATGTGCAAAGTAAGGCGGAGAGTACAGTAACGGCAAAAATAAGAATAAAGTTCGTCGTTGTTTCCCAACGGAACTTAAAACACGTGCGCACGAGCCATGGGAATCCGCCTAAGATAAGCGCAATCACGCCCACCACTTTTGCTGCCCAGATAAGTAAGGGTACCAGCTCCATCGATCCCGTCTGCATCTTCGTCTGTACACCGGCTAACACCAATAACGAGAGGGCGAGCGCAATCATCGTTCCGCCTACGGTGATGTTTGAGGCGGCACTTTTCTGCAAACCGTAACGACGAACGATAGGGTAGGTCATCAACGTGTGACTACCGTACATCGCTCCGAGCAATAGTCCTACGACAGGACTCAGCCCCAATAACCGAGATGTACCATAGCCCAGCAATAGCGGAATACAGAACGTGAGCAAACCAAAGATAATGGCTTTGTTACGTTGCTGTTTGAAATCGTTAATGTCAATCTCCACTCCTGCTTGGAACATGATATAGAGCATTCCCAACTGCCCAAACACTTGGACTGCCGGTGTGTCTGCTAAGATATTCAAACCGCACGGGCCCAGTCCTACTCCCACCAAGATAAATCCGATGATGGTAGGAATATGAATCTTGTGACAGATAAGCGGGACGATAAAAATCAGTCCCAGCACAATCATGAGCGGGATTAGCGTTTGCATAGTTTAATCACTTCT
Source organism: Paludibacteraceae bacterium (assembly GCA_045627765.1). GTDB lineage: Bacteria > Bacteroidota > Bacteroidia > Bacteroidales > Paludibacteraceae > Colicola. The sequence goes on from JAZQOG010000049.1 coordinate 6,484, forward strand.
TGCGCTATTCGGGTAGCCGAATTGGTTTGCGCGAGGGTAAGTACGTTCGTGTGTAACGTATTGAGTTTTGTATCGTCTTCAATCAGTTTAACGGCTGTGGGAACGAGTTTGTCTTTTGCCTCAATGTCCTTCACCAATACGGCAGCGTCTTTGTTGACGAGTGCCATGGCATTGTGCGTCTGATGGTCTTCGGCAACGTTGGGCGAAGGTACAAGAACAGAGGGCTTGCCTAAAAGGCAAAGCTCGGAGATCGAGCTTGCTCCGGCACGGGAGATAACCAAATCTGCTAACGCATAAACGTCCGGCATATTACTGATGAACGGCGTAACGATGAGAAGTGGGTTATCCCACAGTCCTTGTTGCGTTAACTGTTCACGGAGTTTGTCGAAGTATATCTTTCCCGTCTGCCAGATAACCTGTATATCCTTGTCTAACAGTAGCCTAATGTCTTTTAATAAACTCTCGTTGATGGTTCTTGCACCCAACGATCCGCCGATGATAAGCAATGTCTTATGGTGCTCATCAAACGTTCTGCCAAACTCTTGTTGGAGGTAAGTGAAAGCACCGGTTTTAGTGCCTTGCGTGAGGTTCTGGCGCACCGGGTTGCCGGTTAAGATAATCTTATCTTTGGGGAAGAACCGTTCCATATTTTCGTAAGCAACGCAGATCTTAGCAGCATCGTTTTTGAGCATTTTATTCGTCAGTCCGGCAAAGCCGTTCTGCTCTTGGAGTAGGATAGGGATACCCATCTTAGCGGCAACGCGCATGGCTGCACCGCTGGCGTATCCGCCTACGCCTACGCCTACGTCGGGACGGAAATCGCGAATCACTTTCTTGGCTTTGGCAAGAGAGCGTATTAGGTTAATAAGTACGCTTACGTTCTTCCACGGCTGGCTGCGGTTGAAACCCTGTATGGGCAAACCGATAATGTCGTAACCCGCTTGGGGTACACGTTCCATCTCCATTCGACCGAGCGCTCCGATAAATAGAATCTCGGCTTGTGGGTCTAACTCTTTGATTGCATTCGCAATACTGACTGCCGGAAAAATGTGGCCACCTGTGCCGCCACCGCTAATGAGGTATTTCATGTTAATAAGGTAAATTAGAGTCTTCAAATTCAATATCGGGTATATCCTCTTGGGATTGCCGTCTGACATCGTTCTGCTGTTCGCTCAGCAGTTTCTGTTCGCGGCTCACGCATAGCATGACACCGAAATACACACTCGTAATCAGCACACTCGTTCCACCTCGCGAGACCAGCGGTAGCGGTTGACCCGTGACGGGACCAATACCTACCGCCACCATCATGGATATCAACGCCTGACACGTAATCATTAATGCCAGTCCCATCACCATTAACATCGACGCGTAATCGGCAAACCGACTACTCGTCCAACACGCTCTAAAGAGAATAGCAAGGTAAAGGAAGATAAGGAAGAACGCTCCCACGATACCCGTCTCCTCTACGATGATAGCGAAGATATAATCGGCAAACGCAAGGGGTAAGAAATCGCGTTCCTTACTGTTGCCCGGAAGCACACCAAAAGGCGATAGACCTCCACGAGCAATCGCCACTTTGGCTATTGAGCGTTGGTAGTTATCGTCGGTGAGTTTGAACTGGTCTTCCTCTTCGTGATGTTCTTGGAACATATCATCAATACGCCCTACCCACGTCACAGCACGCGACATAATACCCGTCATCTGTTTATGCGGCCTTACGTAAGCAAACTCCACAAAACAGTATCCTAACACAAGGATGATAACCGCACAACCCACTATAGCACCGATGTATTTCCATGGTACACGCGCCAGTATCCATAGTAAACCTACAATACCCGATAACAAGATGGCGGTGGATAGGTTATTTGTCAAAATCGGTAAGACCGTGAAAGCCGTGATACCTAATGTCCACCAGAAATATTTGATTTTCTCCACCTCTGTCGAGGCACGCGATAACAAATCGGCTACCACGATGATCAGTGACAGTTTTGCCAATTCGGACGGCTGGAACACAAACCCAAACAGGTTAAACCATCGGGCGGCTTCGTTGACCGTCACCACAAACGGATTACCAGGAATGAGCATCAAATACATACAAATAATCGAAAACCCAAGCAACGCGTATCCGCCCATTCGTATTACGATAGTGGGTAGGAACTGAATAAAATAGGCGGCTACGATTCCAATAACGATAAACAAGATCTGCTGACCGATGGGACCAAAAGCGGACTGCTTCTCATACACGAGGGTACTACTCGCGGAGAACAACGCTAAGATAGCTACCACGATCAGGGCGATAAACAAACCCCAGAAGGTCTTATCTATGTATTGTGTGTTAATGAGTTTTTTCATAGTTTCTTGACTGCGTTCATAAATTGGTCCCCTCTATCCTCGTAGGAGTGGAACAGGTCGAAACTGGCGCAACAGGGCGATAGCAACACCGTATCTCCTTCGCGAGCTGCGTTATAGGCGGCTTGTACCGCATCGTGGAGATTATCGGTCGATATATACGGAATCCCAAAACCCGAGAAGAAATCAATCAGTTTCTCGTTGTGTAATCCCATAAAGATAAGGGTGTGACATTTCTGTTTGACGAGTTCGGCAATCGCTTGATAATCATTTCCTTTGTCCTTTCCGCCGAGAATGAGTACGGTCGGAGTGGTCATCGCCTCCAAAGCGTACCAACAAGAATCCACGTTCGTGGCTTTCGAGTCATTGATCCATCTCACGCCCCGAACAGTGGCTACATATTGCATTCGGTGGCTAACTCCTTGGAACTGCTCTAACGATTCGCGAATGACTTGGTTTTGTATATGTAAGATCTGGGCTGCAATAGAGGCTGCCATCGAGTTCAACTGATTATGCTTGCCTTGAATCCCAATCTGAGAGGTAGGGATAACCAACGGCTCATAAGTCGGTTTGGCTTGTACTACGAGGTCGTTGGCACGGATATAAGCGGCATTGCCCGAGTCCTCACTGCCACCGAAGGGGTAGAGGGTCGCACCAATGTGCAGTTTCTTCAGTTCGCGCTCAATAACAGGGTCTTGGGACCAATAGATGAAAGCATCATCGGCAGTCTGGTTTTGGGTGATACGGAACTTAGCATTCACGTAGTTTTGGAATTCGAAATTATAGCGGTCCAAGTGGTCGGGCGTGATATTCATCAAGATGGCGATGTTCGCGCGGAAATCATACATGTTATCCAGTTGGAACGAACTCAGTTCAATCACATAGTAATCGTGTTTCTCGTGTGCCACTTGCAGGGCGAGCGAGTTGCCGATGTTACCCGCTAATCCTACATTCAAACCGGCGTGACGAAGAATCTCGTAGATCAGTGTAGTTGTGGTCGTCTTGCCATTACTGCCGGTGATACAGATCATCTTTGCATCCGTATATCGTGCTGCAAACTCAATCTCGGAGATGATAGGCGTTCCTTGTTTTTGCAACTCCACAATCAGCGGAGCCGTCAAGGGGATTCCCGGACTCTTGACTACCTCGTCGGCATTGAGAATGCGTTCTGCCGTGTGGTGACCATCCTCCCAAGCAATACCATTCTGTTCCAGCAATGCCTGATAGGGTTCTTGAATGGTGCCCATATCACTGACGAACACATCGTACCCTTTCTCTTTGGCTAAGATCGCAGCACCTGTGCCGCTCTCACCCGCTCCTAAAACTACAAGTCTTTTCATATATGATTTACTTTAAAAGTAAAGAATATAAACTATCTAATCTTCAATGTCAAAATAGTGATTGCTGCTAATATCAGCGTTACAATGCAAAAACGCAACACAATCTTCGTTTCGTGGTCAAGGTTCTTGCGTCCTTTGAATAAGATCTTACATGTGGGATCGTTTTTCAGCACCAAATCTACCGAGGTGCGGAAATGGTCGTGCAATGGTGTGCGTTTCCACACACGTATATGCTGTCCTTTGCGCTTGCCGAACTTATACACTTGCGTTTGGATAATCACACTTAGGCTCTCCATTAAGAACACACCGCAAAGGATGGGCAGCAGCAACTCTTTGTGGATGATGACGGCGCTCACACCGATGATACCACCAATGGCTAACGAGCCGGTATCGCCCATAAAGATCTGTGCAGGAAAACCGTTCCACCAGATAAAACCTATCAGTGCGCCCACGAAAGCGGCAAGGAAAACAACCAACTCCTCGCTGCCGGGGATATACATCACGTCGAAATAGTCAGCCCACACCGTACTACCACTTACATACGCGAGCACAATCAGTGCCGCTCCTATAATCGCCGAGTTGCCGGCACACATCCCATCTAATCCGTCATTAAGGTTTGCGCCATTGCTGACTGCTGCCACGACAAGAATGGTCAGTATCACGAAGAAAATCCACCCTGCAGGATATTTATACTCTTCGCCAAGAAAAGAGAAGATATCGGCATAATTACAGTTATGGTTCTTAAAGAATGGAATCGTCGTTCGTGTGGACTTGACATCGGGGGTCTTCTCCACAATCTCAATGTTATTCTCTACGCGTGTAGTCACGGTCTCGTTCATCACGGCCATCGGGCTATAACGCAGTGTCAGACCAACGATAAGACCTAATAACACCTGCCCGCCAATCTTCACCCAACCATTGATACCGTCTTTGTTGTGCTTGAAGGTTTTGATATAGTCGTCTGCAAAACCGATTCCGCCAAGCAGTACGGCGGTCACCAGCATGAGGAGCATATAGACGTTGTTCAGTCGCCCAAGCAGCAGACAAGGAATGATGATACTCACTAAAATCACAATACCGCCCATTGTGGGAACGCCTTTCTTGCCCACATTGAAGGGGTCGATCTTCTCGTCTCGTTGAGTCTCGGAGATGTTCTTGCGATGCAGCAAGTTAATGAAGTAATCTCCAAAGAAAATACTAATGAGTAATGCAATCACGGCGGCAATAATCGCCCTAAAGGAGATATAGGTCATCAACCTTGCTCCCGGGAAATCCGCCAAATGGGTAAATAATTGGTATAACATATTCTTAAATTTTATTCAATCCACAATCCACTATCCACAATCCACAATCACAAGTACTTCCGTACTTGCTCGTGATCATCAAAATGGTGTTTCACTCCTTTAATAATTTGATAGTCCTCGTGTCCCTTACCGGCAACGAGAATCACGTCGTTTGCCTTCGCCATCATACACGCCGTCTTAATGGCCATCTCTCTATCCTCAATCACCAGTGTACTCTTCATCTCCTCCTCGCTCAATCCATCGGTCATGTCTTGTAGGATATCTTTTGGCTCTTCGTCGCGAGGGTTATCACTCGTGAGGATCAGTTGGTCAGACCCCTCTTTGGCAATCTGCGCCATCATCGGTCGTTTGCCTTTGTCGCGATTACCGCCACACCCCACGACCGTAATCAACTGCCCTTTGTCGTTCAGTATCTCGCGAATGGTCTGTATCACGTTATCCACCGCATCGGGTGTGTGGGCATAGTCAATAATCGCTGTCCAACCCTTCGGGCTGTGTATTGCCTCAAAACGCCCATTGACAGGAGTGAGTGTGGATAAGGTCTTTAACACCTCTAACTCGTCAAAACCCAAACACAAGGCTGTGCCGTAGATGCAGAGTAGGTTGCTGACATTAAACCGCCCAACCAAAGGAACGAACACTTCCTTACCGTTGATATTGAGCATCATACCTTCAAATCCTTCTTCTAAGATCTGTGCTTTATAATCGGCTAAGGCGCGGGTGGAGTAGGTGTGTACCTTTGCTTTTGTGTTCTGCGTCATCACGAGACCGTTCTTATCGTCTTTGTTCGTGACCGCAAAAGCGGTTTTCTTCAGTCCGTCAAACAGTCTTTTCTTCGTATCGCGATAGTTATCAAACGTCTTGTGGTAGTCGATGTGGTCGCGGGTGAGGTTGGTGAACATCGCCCCATCAAAGTCTAATCCTGCAATGCGCTCCTGGGCTATGGAGTGACTGCTGACTTCCATAAAACAGTACTCGCAACCCCTATCCACCATCTGCCGCATTAGCCCATTTAGTGCCAACGCGTCGGGTGTGGTGTGGGTACTGGGTATCGCTTCGTCCTCTATATAATTCACTACCGTCGAGAGCAGACCGGCTTTGTGACCTAACGCGCGCACGAGTTTATATAATAAGGTAGCAATCGTCGTTTTGCCGTTCGTGCCTGTCACGCCCACCAGCGTCAACTGTTCACTCGGTCTGCCGTAGAAATTGCTTGCCATCAGTCCCAACGCTTTGTTCGTGTCTTTGACTTGGATATACGTGCAACCTTCACTCAAGTGCTCGGGCATCACTTGACACACAATCGCTTTAGCGCCTTGTGCTACGCATTGCTCAATGAAGGTGTGACCATCTACGGCGGTACCGGTCTGCGCAACGAACACTTCACCGGAGCTGATCTTACGGGAGTCAAACTCGATTCCGCTAACCTCTACATCCATCGAACCTTGTGCGCTTTCGATGTCAATGTCTTTCAATAAATCGTGTAGTTTCATATAGGTCTTGTTGTTTGTTTTACCATTTTTTCATCACCAGACTATCCCCCTCAAATGTATAATAATCGGAATAAGCTATCGTCTTCTCAGCAATGGCACGCACGACGTTTCCGCAGTCGTAACCGGCATCGTAGGAGGGATAGTTCTTGGGGTTTTGTATCATACATAAACAGGTGTATTGCGGATTTTCTTCGGGGAAATAACCTACAAACGTCATTCGGTGGTTGCGTCCCGAATAATGCCCATTCATGAATATCTGTGCCGTACCCGTCTTACCGGCTATGTGTACTAAGTCGCTCTGCGCCTTATAGGCTGCTATATGCCCTTTCCACGTGCGCACACTCGCCGTTCCTAAGTGGTTGTCCCAAACTACGTCGTGTAGGCATTGTCGTATATCGTTCAGCGTTTTATCGCTGCAAATACTCGATTTTAGCACCTCTGTCTCAAATGTCTGTACGGCTTCGCCGTTCTGCTGTATCTCGCTCACGATATACGGTCGAATCATCTTACCGTCATTGGCAATAGCGTTATAGAAAGCGATGATCTGCATCGGACTCAACTCAACCGAATAACCATACGCCATCTTCGATATCGTCACTGTGTCGTTGGGGATATCAATACGAGCCGGTTCGTAACCCGGTATCTCGCAGTACATCGAGTCCTTCAGCCCCATCTTCGTCAGTTTCTTTACGAACTTCTGGGCACTGCCCCCATACGCTTTGGTGATGATCTTCGCCAATGCGATATTCGAGGATATCGCTAACGCACTGCGCACGGTATAGATGGTGTCTTTCGGGTGAGAGTCGTAGTGTTTGGCGGAGAAGTATCTCCAACCGTCTTTATACACTTTCACGGTGTCGTAGATATCCACTTTCCCGTCATCTAAGGCAGCCACGAGGGCAATCGTCTTAAACGTACTACCCGGCTCAACGCGCATCACCGCGTGGTTCTGCATCTCGTAGTAACTGCCTGTACCGGTGCGGTCGAGGTTACTAATCGCGCGCACCTTACCCGTCTGCGTCTCCATCAAGATACAACAACCCCAATCGCCTTGCACTTCCTCTAATTTCGTGCGTAGGGAAGAGGAAACGATATCTTGTAGGTCGGCATCGAGGTTGGTGATGATATCCATTCCGTCCTCGGCTTCTTGCAGGACCACATTCTCGTAACGACCTCCCACTTTCTGGCGACGACTAAGCCCATCTTTGCCTCTTAACTCTTTCTCAAACTGTTTCTCCAATCCCGCATTTCCTTCTCCGCTCTCACCATAGATACTACCGATCGTTCGCGATGCTAACTCACCAAACGGCTTGATGCGTCGGTGCTGCTCGTCAAACGTGATACCGCTCTTGTATTTGCCTTTCTTTACCAACGGCAACTGCTCAATCTGTTTCTTCTGAATAAAATTGATCCGTTGTCCACTTAGTCGAATCACACTACCCGAATAACCTTTACGATGGGGTGTCTTAAACGACCGAATCATCTTATCTTTGTACTCGCCGGGTGTCTTATCGCCAATGATTCGACTCAGCCCTTGCGCGAGCTCGCCTACGTGCGAATAGAATAAGGTGTCGCCACCCAAGTGCAATGCCTCTACGCGCGTATCCATATTAATATAATATTGGGGCATACTGCCGGCTAATAGGCGTTCTTTGCAGTCGAGGATATTACCTCTCGTAGCCGATACCACTTGGTTGTTCTTAATCTGATTCTCCGCTATCCGTATCCATTGTTCGCGTTCGGCGGTTTGAATAACCACTATCTTCACCAGCACGGCGAGAAATCCCGCAGTGATAAGAAGGAAGATGAGGGCAAACCTCAGAATCGTATTGCGTTCTTTGTCACTCATTTGTAGGTGGGAATATATAGTACCGGCTCGCGGTTTTGTTTCACTTTGCTATTGTTATTAAGCAGGGCAGCACTGATCGTGGACTGCCGGGTCTGTTCTACTCGTTTGGCGGAGATGGTGAGGTATTCCATCTTCGCATCTTTGACCTCTTTTTTGAGATCGCTCAAGTACCGTTGCTGTTTCATAGACCCGTATCCGCAGGCGATATAAATGAATAGCAGCACTCCGATGAGTGCAAACAGTTTGTACTGCTTGCGCACCCACTCCCTCTGCAACAACTCCCCATTCAACCACGATTGTACTCTCTTAATATCCATAATCCTAAATTCTAAATCCTAAATTTTCTCTGCCACTCTTAGTTTGGCCGACCGGCTTCTCGGATTGCGCTCCACTTCTTCTTTATCCGCCATCAACCCTTTCTCAATCACCTTAAACGGCGTCAGCGCATTGCCGTAAAAGTCTTTCTCTATCTCTCCCGTCAGATTTCCTGACCTCAAAAAGTTCTTCACTATCCTGTCTTCTAACGAGTGGTACGTCAGCACCACCAGTCTTCCTCCTGGTGCCAATAAATCCCGCGCAGCACACAACATCGTTTTCAATGCTCCCAGCTCGTCATTCACCTCTATCCGCAACGCTTGGAACACGAGCGTCAACATCTTCTTCTCCATCGGATTTGCCTCTTCTGCTTTCTTTCCTATCAGCGCCTCCACTAACTCCTCAATCCGTTGTATCCCTCCTTCTTCACATCCTCCCCTTTGAGGGGAGGCTTGGTGGGGGCTTCCTGTCGCTTGTTTAATCTTCTTCGCCAACGCCCTACTATTCTTCAACTCGCCGTATAGGTACAGCACTTTCGCCAGTTCCTCTTCGCTATAGGTATTCACGATATCCGCTGCGGTTTTGCCTCCTTCGCGGTTCATTCGCATATCGAGAGGACCGTCGAATCGAAAACTGAATCCTCTTTCTGCTTGGTCAAAGTGGTGAAAACTAACCCCAAGGTCCGCGAGTAGTCCATCAATGTGATCCACTCCGTAATAATCCATAAAATTCTTGAGGTATCGAAAATTACTATGCACAAACTGCCACTGCTCATTCCACACCACCTCCGGCCGATGAACTTTCGCATTCTCGTACGCCTCAATATCTTGATCAAAGGAATATAACTTGCCGTCCTTTGTCTTTTGTCCTTGTTCTTTGTTCAGTTTATTAAGAATTGCAGCCGTGTGCCCTCCTCCTCCGAATGTCACATCCACATATACTCCCCCCGGACGAACCTTCAGTCCCTCCACTGTCTCCTTCAGCATCGCCGGTATGTGATATACTTCATTCATTTTATAACCCTACTCCTCTACCCCTCTACTCCTCTACTCCCAAACTTTTTCATTTTTTCTCTCAGTTTCTTTGCCAACTCTACCGGTTCCAATTTCTTTTCTCCAAATGTCTTCGGACTCCACAACGCAAACCGATCCAGCATTCCGATAAACACAAATGTCTTATCTTCTACGGGCAGAGTCTTCTTTGATATCAACACCCGTCCTTGCCCGTCTATGTCGAGCATCTCGGCCTCTGCCATAAACTGCATCAACAGCAACTGGTCTTCGGGATTCCACTCGTCCAATGCCTCGCGTAGCGCTTCTACCTTCGCGTTCCACGTAGGTTCGGGGTAGAAGATAAGGCATTCATTATCGGTATCTCTCCGCATAATAATGTGCTTGGACTCCATCTCTGCCAAGATCTTCCGGTAGCCGGACGGAATAAATATCCGCCCCTTCTCGTCGAACTTTACCTCAATGTTTCCTAAAAATGTATTCATTTGTTTTTATTTAGATCGTTTACTTCGTTCACTGTATGACCACTTCGTTATATGACCACTGCGTTGTAGGACCGCTTCGCTATAGGATTATCTTTTAGGAGCTTTGCTCCGGTCTTTCAGCAGACTTTGTCTGCGGTCTTTCAGCGTTAGCGGTCTTTCAGTCCGCAGGACGGTCTTTTCTCAATTCCCGCTGCAAAGATACAAAAAATATTTGATATACACCACTTTTCCCCACAAAAAATTTTAATTTTTTATTATCAACAACTTATCAACACTATAAAATACCAGCTAACTCGCTAATCATCAAGTATATATAATACTTATTAACATTGTGGGGTAAAGTGGGGTGTAAATAGAGGGTGGGGAATAGGGGTGTTTGCGTGAACAGGAGGGCATAAAAAGAAAAAAGACGTCCTCTCGACGTCTATTTTTCCAAGGTATTAGTCTGTTAAATTTTTAAGGTACAAAAAAGATTGTGTTGTATCATTTTCGAGTGCAAAATTACTGCTTTTTTTTGATATACACAATAGCATTTTCTATGTTTAGCAACACATTTTGCTATATCGACCTATCAAAAAATTATGTTATAAAACATATTTAGCAAAATAAGCCTCTCTTTTACCTCATTTTTTTGCCAATTCGATCACCTCTAAATCCATCATTTTTTCCTTGTCAATGGTGAACCTCAAAAGGGTCTGTACGGTTTGCCAACCTTGCTTACCGGCAGCACCCGGATTCATAGTCAAAAATCCGTATGTGGAGTCGTATTGAACCTTCAGTATATGGCTATGCCCACAGACAAATAAGTTGGGCTTTTCTTTAGCAAACATCGGTAGTAACCAAGGGTTATAGCGTCCCGGATAACCGCCAATGTGCGTCATCAGCACGTTCACATCCTCTATACGGAAGCGGTAGAACTCGCTCAAACTATATCTCACGTCGCCACTATCCATATTTCCATAGACTGCTCGCGTAGGTTTGAACTCCCGCAAAGCTTGCAGCACCTCCGCACTGCCTATATCGCCGGCGTGCCAGATCTCGTCCACGTCCTTAAAATACTCAAAGACGCGCTTGTCGAGGTAGCCGTGGGTGTCTGATAGTAGTCCGATTCTTGTCATATTCTCTTAATTGTCGTTTCTATGAAAAACCGACTGCAAAGGTACAACTTTTTTCCCATATATGCAAATATTGTTGTGTTTTTTCGGTGTTTTAACGCTCCTTTTTCTTCTGGGGTCCCCACAGTAACGTGTTGCTGTGGGGAGAGCGGAGGCACAAGTCGCCTGTTGATTTAGCGGAGTGGTATCAACCATTTGCGATCTTGTTGCCGAACGCGAAGTCGACACTCACTCGACACTCATTCGAGGGTCTCGCTCCCCCTTTCAAGGATTTTGTCAAGCCTACGTAGGGCCTATTATGCTACGTTATTGCTACGTTAACAGACACGCTACAAAACTACATGATATACTGTTTTGTACGGTTTTAGGTTTACTCGTTTACGGGAATCGTTTCTTAATAATCGTATATTGTTGACTTGTTTACTAAAAAGGTTGACGATATGAGATGCGAGGAGCATCTCGGCCCACCCGACCTGAGGGTAAACAACTA
>JAZQOG010000050.1:0-25495 GCA_045627765.1 Paludibacteraceae bacterium
TGCGAGTGAATTGCCTTATACATGGCAAGACACGACCTCGACTGTGAACAGTGTAGCCGACACTTATGTAGTAGTCCGTAACTTGAATAACATATCCAGTACCGGTTGCGATAGTATAGTAACATTTACACTAACCATCAATCCGGTTTACACAGATATCACTGACGGTGCAACCATCTGTGCTAGCGAGTTGCCTTATACATGGCAAGACACGACCTGGACTGTGAACAGTGTAGCCGACACTTATGTAGTAGTCCGTAACTTGAATAACATATCCAGTACCGGTTGCGATAGTGTGGTAACGTTTACATTGACTATCAATCCGGTTTACACAGATATCACTGACGGTGCAACCATCTGTGCGAGTGAATTGCCTTATACATGGCAAGACACGACCTGGACTGTGAACAGTGTAGCCGACACCTATGTAGTAGTCCGTAACTTGAATAACATATCCAGTACCGGTTGCGATAGTATAGTAACGTTTACATTGACTATCAATCCGGTTTATGTAGATAACCTTCCTGCCTTAGTGAAGGACGATAGCTGGCTGCTGATGATTCACCGCCGTTCGATTGTTGAAGACTACGGCATCAACTTCAATTCCGACCAAGTACACTGGTATAAGGTTGTAGGCGAAGTGGACGAGTATCCGTACGGCGAGGATAACGACACCAAGGTTGGTACCGGCGATTACTATACCGTGGCTTCTAAGATGAGCGGTCAATACTACGCCCTCATTGATGTGGATGTGACTTGGAAAGCGTCTTGCGCCTTGTATGCTCGTACCGTCATCCTCGATTGCGATAACCCGCAACCCGTAGGTCCTGTATTATCTCCGACTTACGTAGCTCCGGGTGGACTGATGAAACTGACTAATCTGCAACAAGGAGAGACACAACTAAATGTCATCTCGCCTGCGGGTCAGTTAATCCGTACGGAAAAAGTAATGAACGAGACCGAGCATGAATTGCGTGCCGAAGGCGTATGCGGATTCTACTTGTTGCAAGTCAACAATGATGGTCAGAAATATGTATTCAAATATGTTGTAACCCAATAATGATAAGCAAGATGAAAAAGAAGATTTTAACTACTATTTGTCTGCTCGCTCTATCAATGTGGGCTATGGCAGATAACGAAGACTTATTGTATAAGGCTTATTTGGACTCTATTAAACGCGCTAATCAACCGAAAGTGGAGCAAATAGTTCCTGCGACCCAAGCACAAAGGCCTGCTGCTGCGGCTATGACCCAAGCGCAACAAGACTCCGTTGCCGCTTCGCGTGCCGCGGAGCAAGCTCGTGTCGATTCGATAGATCAACTGCGTAAGGCTCGTATGGCAGCGGCGAAAGCCTATTCGGATTCGCTTGATGCCGCAGAGCGTAATAAACTCTACGGAAGTGAAAATAGCGACAGTGCCGCTGTGGATTCAATTCGCGAATTGGACCGTTTCACCATTGGTGTGCGTGCCGGTGCCGCCTCGATGTTACAGAAAATGGTCAATAAGGACGCCAAAAGCCAGTTCGGCTTTGATGTGCTCTTAGATCTTCAGTATGCTCACTATTGGTTAAGCAAGAAAGAGCATAAGATAGGTCTGTTAACCGGACTGAGTTTCGGCTTGGCACAAGGCGGACTGAAAGCTCCGAATAGTGTGAACCAATACTCGGTTACCGACCCCGATGGAATGAAGGCGGATTATACCGTAACAGCGGATAACATCAAAGAACGCGATAGACAACTGCAATTAGAAGTGCCGTTGATGTTCTCGCTGATTACGAAAAAAGGCTTTTTCTTTAACCTCGGTCCGCGATTCTTCTTACCCGTCTATACTCCTTACAAGGCTACCTTGGAGAACCCTAACATTGATGCTTACTTCGAACAGACGGATGTACACGTTACCAATGAGGTGATCACGGGTCTGATGAAGGATAAGGAAGTGGTGGGCAAAGGTAAAACGAACAATAACCTCAAGCTAAACATCACCCTCGGAACCGAACTCGGATATGAGTGGCAGTTGAAGAATGGACACTCTCTTGGTTTAGGCGCTTACGCGAACTATGGCTTATACAGCATGTTCAAACAAGATGCCCAAGACCTAAAGAGCTTAATAACCGTTACACCGGCTATCCCATCTACCGTGACTACCAACTCCGCAACGGAGGCGTGGACACAAAAAATGGGTTTTGTCGATGTCGGTGTCAAACTGGCTTACCACTTCAACTGGTGGAAGACCAAACCTAAAAACAAATAATGCAAAAAAGCCGATGCGAGAGCATCGGTATATAGTAATACTATTTCGTAAAATTTGGCACTGCCCATCCGTGAGGACCGGCAGTGTTTTTATTTTACTTAAATAGACAGGACTTTAAGGGCGTGCCTTTCTTGACCCCCGTTCCCGCTCCTACCATAAGGAATAACTTTTCTCATCTGTCTTTCAGTGAGCAAAGCGAATGGTCTTTCAGCGAAGCGGTCTTTCAGGGCTTTGCCCGGTCTTTTAGCCCATCGGGCGGTCTAAAAAGCGATTTTTCTTCGGAAAAGTCGTTTTTTTTCTTGCACATATCAAAAAAAAGTAGTACCTTTGCACAAAATTTGTATCATACTGGACAAAATAGTATATTTTTTGTTCAGTTTGTCGATAGTTTTGAACAAAACAATGCTTATATGAAGGAACTAATTTTGCGTCACAAAAAGGAATGTGAGTATTTATCTTCTTTGTCTTATCAAGTCAGATCTGTGCAATACCCCATTGAAGAACTGCTGCAAACTAATGTGATAAAGTTAATAACCGGTCCTCGTCGTGCCGGTAAGTCTGTCTTTTGCCTGCAAATACTTTTCGGAAAGAATTTTGCCTATCTCAATTTTGATGATGAGACATTGGTCGAACGGTTCGACGAGACTGAAGTAGAAACCGCACTGGCTGTTGTCTATCCGAATTATGAATACCTACTTTTGGACGAGATACAAAACTTGCCACAATGGGAAAGTTGGGTCGGAAAATTGTATCGCCGAGGTGTTAATTTGGTATTGACAGGCAGCAACTCTGCTCTTTTGTCAGGAGAGTTGGCAAGCCGGTTGACGGGTCGATTTATACCATTAGAGATATATCCCTTTAGTTTGCAAGAAGCATTGACATATAAGCAAATCAATCGTGACGATCCGATGCAGTACCATGTAGCTATAGATGAGTATTTAACCTATGGCGGTTATCCGGAAATTCAAAAAGCACCGGCTGTTGCTCAAGGGTATCTGAGTTCGTTATTTGAGGCAATCATCAATAAGGATATCGTAAGACGTTTCAATATTCGTAAGGTTCGGGAATTAAATACGATAGCCTCCTATATGCTCAGTAATTTTACCAACCTTTTTACTGCTCGTGACTTAGCAGATACGTTAGGGATAGGAAGTCCTACCACTACCATTAAACTGGTGGATTATCTCTCGTTACCTTATTTGTTCTTTTATCTGCCGCGTTATAATCATAAGTTGCAGTTAATGAAGAAAGCGGCTCGTAAGGTTTATGTTGTTGACAATGGATATTTATTAGCAAAAGCTTTTCAGACATCCGATAACTATGGTCGCTTATTAGAAAATCAAGTGCTAACGGATTTGTTACGAAAAGGGAAGAAGATAGAGCGTGACTTATTCTATTATCGCACCCGTAATGACAAAGAGGTGGATTTTGTTGCGCGTTCGTCAAATCGTGTAGAGACACTTATTCAAGTGTGTTACGATTTAACTTCGCCTAAAGCGCAGAAACGAGAAATCTCAGCGTTGTACGAGGCGCAAGACGAGTTGCATGCCGAGCATCTTATCATCATCACCCAGTCACAGGTCTCCGCATTAGAGATACCTCAAGGCAAATATCCAATCTCTATTTTGTCTTATGCGGATTGGGTAGCCCTTTAATACAAAATAATCATGACACATTTTTTTCGCTTTTTTCTTATCACAAAGAGTCCGGCTTGGAAATAGATTTCGTGATGCGATATAAAGGACAATGCACACTTTAACCTTCTTATTGACGGATATGTAATTTGTCTATAGAACTTACTAAAAATACGCAAAATACGAGCAAAAATTATTTTTTTAACAAAACACTTGCGTATATCAATTTTTTTTTGTACTTTTGCACGGATTTTTGCAAAATATTATTTATTCACTAATATCTATCTAATACAACAATGGCTAAAGTTTATCAAGCTAATGAGATTAAGAACATTGCCCTTATGGGAGGCAGTGGTTCCGGTAAGACCACTTTGATGGAGTCTATGCTCTTTGAAAGTGAAGTCATCAAACGTCGCGGTACGATTGAAGCCCAATCGACAGTTTGCGACTATTTCCCTGTAGAAAAGGAATATGGTTATTCCGTATTTTCCACAGTATGTAACATCGAATTCAATGGTAAGAAACTCAATATCATTGACTGCCCGGGTTCGGACGATTTTGTAGGCGGTACGATCACTGCCCTCAACGTTTGCGATACCGCTGTTATCACCCTCACCGCTAATGGTGGTGTAGAGGTCGGTACCCAAAACCGCTTCCGCGATGCAGAGAACCATAAGAAGCCTGTTGTTTTCGTAGTCAACAAATGCGACCACGAGAACGCAAACTTCGAGCGCGCTTTTGAGCAACTGAAGGATAACTTTGGAAACAAAGTGGTGCTGCTGCAATACCCCGTGGCTGTAGGTGCCGGTTTCAATGCAGTTATCGACGTGCTGAAAGGTAAGATGTTACAATGGAAACCCGAAGGTGGTGCTCCTGAATACAAAGATATCCCTGCTTCCGAAGCCGGTAAAGTAGAGGAATTGCTCGGCGCATTGCACGAGATGGCTGCTGAGGCAGACGAGGCGTTGATGGAGAAGTTCTTCGAAGAAGGTACGCTCTCTGAGGAAGAGACGCTGCGCGGCTTGAAGGTTGTCTTCGCTGAAGCTGGTGTTTATCCGGTTATGTGTACGTGTGGTGTGAAAGATATGGGCGTTCGCCGTCTGTTAGACTTCTTAGGCGAGATGGCTCCGTCGGTAACAGAGGCTCCGCAACCTGTTACCACCGATGGTAAGAAAGTGGCTCCGGACGCAAAAGCTCCCGCTTCGATGTTTATCTTCAAGACCTCCGTTGAGCCTCATATCGGTGAGGTGAACTATTTCAAAGTAATGCAAGGTACGATTCATGGAGCGGATGACCTCGTTAATGTTGACCGTGGCTCGAAGGAACGTATCTCTCAGTTATACACTGTAGATGGTTCCATCCGCGTTCCTGTAGACGAAGTGGCTGCCGGTGATATCGCCGCTACGGTTAAACTCAAAGACAGCCGTACCGGTAACACTTTGAATGCGAAGGATTGCGAGAACACCTATCCGGCTATCACCTATCCGGAGCCTAAGTTCCGTCGCGCTATCCGTCCTGTGACCGAAAGCGATTCAGAGAAACTGAGCGCCCTGCTGACCCGTATGCACGAGGAGGATCCGACATGGCACATCGAGCAATCGAAAGAGCTGCGACAGACCATGGTCAGCGGTCAAGGCGAGTACCACCTCCGCACCCTCAAATGGCGTTTGGAGAACAACGATAAGATGATGGTGGAATATGACGAACCGAAGATTCCTTATCGTGAGACCATCACGAAGTCTGCTCGCGCTGACTATCGTCACAAGAAACAATCGGGTGGTAGCGGTCAGTTCGGTGAAGTACACTTGATCGTTGAGCCTTATGAGGAAGGCGTTCCTGTAAAAGAAGTTTATAAGTTTGGTAACCAAGAATATCGTATTTCTGTTAAGGACACCCAAGAGATTCCGTTGGAGTGGGGTGGTAAACTGGTACTGATCAACTCTATCGTGGGTGGTGCTATTGATGCACGCTTCATTCCCGCTATCTTGAAAGGTATCATGGATCGTATTGAGCAGGGTCCGTTGACCGGTTCGTATGCTCGTGACGTTCGCGTAATCATCTATGATGGTAAGATGCACCCCGTAGATAGTAACGAAATCTCCTTCCGTCTGGCAGGCCGTAACGCCTTTGCACAAGCCTTCAAGGAGGCTAACCCAAAGGTGTTGGAGCCTATCTATGAAGTAGAGGTACTCGTTCCGAGCGATATCATGGGTGATGTGATGAGTGACCTTAATGGTCGTCGTGGTATGGTTCTGGGTATGGAAGCCGAGAAGAACTTCACGCGTCTGAAAGCCCTTGTTCCACTGGCAGAGATGGCAAGCTACAGCACTACGCTCAGTAGCCTTACCGGTGGTCGTGCAACGTTCACAATGCACTTCAAGAGTTACGAACTCGTTCCGGGTGACGTTCAAGATAAACTCATCAAGGCTTACGCTGAGAGCCAAAAGGACGAAGAGTAATGTACATTGCCATAGCCGGAAATATTGGTGCTGGCAAGACGACGCTGACGAATATGTTAGCGAAGTATTATGGGTGGGAGCCACGCTTTGAAAGCGTAGGCTTCAACCCTTATTTAGACGACTATTATAAGGATATTAAACGGTGGTCGTTCAGTATGGAAATCTTCTTTTTGCAACAACGCATGAAGGACCTCAATGTCGTGATGCAGTCTAATCACACGATTGTACAAGACCGCAGTATCTTTGAGGGCGTGCATGTGTTTGTAAAGAATAACTACGAGCGCGGAGACCTTAGTGACCGCGAATATACGACGTATATGGAGTTGTTCAATACGATGCAGGAGATGATGGTGCTGCCCGACTTGATGATCTATCTTCGTAAATCCGTTCCCACACTGATAGGGCAGATTCAAAAACGCGGTCGCGAATGCGAACAAACAATGCAAATCGACTATTTACAAGGACTAAACGAGCGATACGAAGATTTTATTTATCACAAATATCCGGGCAAGGTGTTGGTCATTGAGTCCGATAATATCGACTTTGAACATAACCCCGAAGACTTCCGAATGATTGTCAATAAGATAGATGCGCAATTATTTGGCCTCTTCTCAGAAGAGCACTTCCAATAACAAACTTTAAACTTTAAAAGCAATGCACATAGCAGTAGCAGGAAACATTGGTTGCGGTAAGACCACGCTGACGAATATGTTAGCCAAACATTATGGTTGGACTCCACGCTTTGAGAGTGTGGATTTTAACCCGTACTTAGAGGACTTTTATCACGATATGCATCGATGGGCATTTCATCTGCAAGTCTATTTCCTCAATAAACGTTTTCAGGACGTAGTGGAAGTTAGTAAAAAGACGGACGAGTGGATTGTACAAGATCGTACGATTTATGAGGATGCTCGTATCTTTGCGCCTAACCTTTATCGCCAAGGCTATATGTCCGAGCGTGACTTCACCAACTATAGCGACTTATTTGAGTTGATGATGTCCCTTGTTAAGATGCCCGACTTGATGATTTATATCCGTTCTTCTATTCCTAACCTTGTGGCACAGATTCAGAAGCGTGGTCGCGCATACGAGGCGGGCATGCGTTTGGATTATTTGAATGGACTGAACGACCTCTATGAGGAGTGGATTGCCGGTTATAAAGGCAAACTGCTTATCATTGATGGTGACAAGATCAAGTTCGCAGACAATAAGGAGGACTTCCGTTTTGTTACCGATCATATTGATGCGGAACTCTTCGGTCTGTTCCCCTTCGAGAAAGAGAATAATGTAGGTAAAGAAATTCGCAGCTAACTGCGTGATTCAGCACTTTTTAGATTATATTGCGATAGAGAAGCACTACTCCGACAAAACGGTGCGTGCTTACCACGACGACTTACGCGACTTCTGCCGTTTCCTTGGTTGGGAAACGGCTGATTTTAATCCCAAAGAAGTCGATGAAGCCGATATCAAGACGTGGGTCCTTGAACTATTGGACCAAGAGGGGCAAGCTAAACGTAGTGTCAAACGCAAACTCAGTTGCCTACACTCTTTCTATCGGTTCTTATTGCGTCAAGGCCTTGTCTCGGTGGATATCACTCGTAAGGTTCTCGCGCCCAAGGTGGATAAACCTCTGCCGGTCTTCTTTAAGGAGAGTGAGATGCAAGCCGTTACGGCTGCGGATGACCAAGCGGACGATTGGGAGAGCCTGCGCGACTGCCTGATCATACAGATTCTTTACCAAACGGGTATGCGTCAAGCGGAGTTATTAGGACTGAAGGATGGCGATATTGATGTACACGAAGGACAAGTAAGGGTGTTTGGTAAACGAAAGAAGGAACGCGTTATCCCCATTGGTGAGAAACTGTGCGAGATGATTAAGCGCTATTGGTCGTTCCGCGAACAGATAGGGTGTGGTTATCAAGCCGATCAGCCTCTTTTGCTGAGAGAGTATAAAAAACAGTTTGTGCCGATGTCTAAGAACCCCTTATATAAAATCGTACGCACGCGCATGGGCGAGGTAAGCACCTTACAAAAACACTCTCCACACGTACTTCGTCATACGTTTGCCACTACGATGCTGAATAATGGGGCGGACATAAGAACGATACAAGCATTGTTAGGACATGCTAGTTTGAGTACCACCCAAATCTATACGCACACCTCCTTCGAACAGATCAAAAAAGTGTACAAACAAGCTCATCCGAGGGCAAAAAAGGAGTAAAAATGGCAAAAAAGTGAGAAAAATCACGATTTTTTGCATTTTTTTGCGAAAATATTTTGTCATATCAAAAAAATATAGTAATTTTGCACCGCTTTTCGGCCGAGTAGTCAGAAATTGACCCTGTGGCGAAGCGTTCGCCACTATAGCTCAGTTGGTAGAGCAGCGGTTTTGTAAACCGCCGGTCGTTGGTTCGAGTCCGACTAGTGGCTCAAAGATCTTTGAAATAGACTTGGGTGTGTTCCAGAGTGGCCAAATGGGGCAGACTGTAAATCTGCTGTCTCTCGACTTCGGTGGTTCGAATCCATCCGCACCCACAAAACTTATTCCCGCGGGAATAGCTCAGTCGATAGAGCACTAGCCTTCCAAGCTGGAGGTCGCGGGTTTGTGTCCCGTTTCCCGCTCACATTTTGCTGCTTTAGCTCAGTGGTAGAGCGCATCCTTGGTAAGGATGAGGTCCCGAGTTCAACTCTCGCAAGCAGCTCACGAAAATTTTTTATCGTATGCGCGCGAGGGATATTGTGCCCAATCGCGTATATATAAATAGGAAAACAAAACAACCAAAATTATTAACGTTAATAAATTCTAGAATTATGGCAAAAGAGAAATTTGACCGTTCGAAACCGCACGTAAACATCGGTACTATTGGTCACGTTGACCATGGTAAAACTACTTTGACCGCTGCTATTACGACTGTGTTGGCAAAGAAAGGTTTGTCGGAGCTCCGTTCGTTCGATTCTATCGACAATGCTCCTGAAGAGAAAGAGCGTGGTATTACTATTAACACCGCTCACGTTGAGTACCAAACAGCTACTCGTCACTATGCACACGTTGACTGCCCGGGGCACGCTGACTATGTAAAGAACATGGTTACCGGTGCTGCTCAGATGGATGGTGCTATCATCGTTGTTGCTGCTACTGATGGTCCTATGCCTCAGACTCGTGAACACATTCTGTTGGCTCGCCAAGTGAATGTTCCTCGTCTGGTTGTATTCATGAACAAGTGCGACCTTGTTGATGATGCTGAGATGTTGGATCTTGTTGAGATGGAAATGCGTGAACTGTTGAGCTTCTATGAGTTCGATGGTGACAATACTCCTGTTATCCGTGGTTCTGCTCTTGGTGCATTGAATGGTGTACAAGAATGGGAAGATAAGGTTATGGAGTTGATGGATGCTGTTGACACTTGGATTCAACTGCCTCCTCGCGCTGTAGATAAACCTTTCTTGATGCCTGTTGAGGACGTGTTCTCTATCACAGGTCGTGGTACCGTTGCTACGGGTCGTATTGAGACCGGTATCATCAAAGTGGGTGATGAGGTTCAATTGATCGGTCTTGGCTGCGATGGTAAGAAGTCCGTTGTTACCGGTGTGGAAATGTTCCGCAAACTCCTTGATCAAGGTGAGGCTGGTGATAACGTAGGTCTGTTGCTCCGCGGTATCGATAAAGACGAGGTTAAGCGTGGTATGGTTATCACCCACCCGGGTGTTGTTAAACCTCACGAGGAGTTCAAGGCTTCCGTTTATATCCTGAAGAAGGAAGAGGGTGGTCGTCACACTCCGTTCCACAACCACTATCGTCCTCAATTCTACATCCGTACTATGGACGTTACCGGTGAGATCACTCTCCCCGAAGGAACTGAGATGGTAATGCCTGGTGATAACCTCGAAATCCAAGTTAAGCTCATCTATCCGGTAGCATGCAGCGAAGGTCTTCGTTTCGCTATCCGTGAGGGTGGCCGTACCGTAGGTTCGGGTCAAATCACGAAAGTGCTTGACTAATTAATAGCCAAGGATAAATTTTTACAGAAGTCTTGTGCTAGCCGAGGGAGAGCTTGCTCTTGGATCTCGGCGAAGCCAAGACTTAATACAGAAGTCCTCCAATGGTAGGAGAGCGGTCTCCAAAACCGTCAATGTGGGTTCGATTCCTGCCTTCTGTGCAAGGTCGCAAGACCGATGTTACAACATAGCTTCCATTGACGTCAGTGACGCCCTGTTTCGTTGTGAAAGGGACTGAACTGAGGTCGTTTGGTTGACGAAATAACATTATATATATAATAAGGTATATAATAATTAGTATAATATAAAAACTCTACGTATATGAAACTTGTAGAAAACATCAAACTGTCGTATGACGAATTGGTTCACAAAGTTAGTTGGCCATCAAAGAAAGAGTTGGCTCAAAGTGCAGTGGTAGTGCTGGTTGCTTCCCTTGTATTGGCACTCATTGTATGGGTAATGGACTTGTTCTTTGAGAAAATCATGACATTTGTTTATGGTCTGTTTTAATGGATGCAACTATGGCTGAAAACAATTTTAAATGGTACGTGCTCCGCGCAATTAGTGGAAAAGAAAACAAGGTAAGAGAGTATATCGAAGGTGCCTTGATTACTTCTTCGCTCTTTAAGGAGTATGTTTCTCAAGTTCTTATTCCTACCGAGAAAGTGGTAGCTCTGAAGAATGGAAAGCGCACGATTAAGGAGCGTAATCTTCTTCCGGGTTATGTGTTGGTAGAATGCAATCTCACGGATGAGTGTTACCCTCTTCTCCGCAACATTCCAAACGTACTTGGTTTCTTGAGCGAAGGTAAAGCTTCCACAAAGCCTGCGCCCGTTTCCCAAGCCGAGATCAATAAGATCGTTGGCAATGTGGAAGATACTGAGATCGATTTGCAATTGGAGGAGACGTTTATCGTTGGTGAGAAAGTGAAAGTCGTTAATGGTCCGTTTAACGGATTCAATGGCGTCATTCAAGAAGTTCTGCTGGACAAGCACAAACTCAAAGTGGTGGTTACGATCTTTGATCGCCAAACGCCTCTTGAGCTCGGCTTTGGAGAGGTAGAGAAAGAGTAGAAGGTCTTTGACCGTTTGGACTACTCGGTAGTTTATTTATTAACCCGGCGAGAGCTGCAAAGCAGCGTTATTATCGCCAAAACTATTTAACAAAACTATGGCTAAAGAAATTGCTGGTTTTATTAAACTTCAGATTAAGGGTGGCGCAGCCAATCCCGCACCTCCGGTAGGACCTGCATTAGGTTCTAAGGGTGTGAACATTATGGAGTTTTGTAAACAATTCAATGCCAGAACGCAAGACAAACCGGGTAAAGTTCTTCCGGTTGTTATTACCGTTTATGCTGACAAGTCGTTTGATTTTATCGTTAAGACTCCTCCTGTAGCTGTTCAACTTATTGAGGCTGCTAAGGTTAAGGGCGGCAGTGCTGAACCTAACCGTTCCAAAGTGGCTTCGATTACGAAAGAACAATGCCAACAGATCGCTAGCGATAAGATGGTAGATTTGAACTGCTTCACCGTTGAATCTGCAATGAAGATGGTGGCAGGCACGGCACGTAGTATGGGTATTACCGTTAAATAATTAAAACTTCAATCATTATGGCAAAATTGACAAAAAATCAAAAGCTTGCTGCTGAGAAGATTGAAGCAGGTAAGCTCTACACCGTAGCTGAGGCCAGTGCTCTCGTAAAAGAGATTACGCACACAAAGTTTGACGCCTCTGTAGATATTGACGTTCGTTTAGGTGTTGACCCTCGTAAGGCGAACCAAATGGTTCGTGGCGTGGTATCGCTGCCTAACGGAACTGGTAAAGTTGTTCGCGTTCTTGCACTTTGTACTCCGGACCAAGAAGCTGCTGCTAAAGAAGCAGGTGCTGACTATGTAGGTCTTGACGAGTATATCGAGAAAATCAAGGGCGGTTGGACGGATATCGACGTTATCATCACCATGCCTCAAATCATGGGTAAGATTGGTGCTCTGGGTCGTGTTCTCGGTCCTCGTGGCTTGATGCCTAACCCCAAATCCGGTACGGTTACCATGGATGTAGCGAAAGCCGTTAAGGAGGTTAAGCAAGGTAAGATCGACTTCAAAGTAGATAAATTTGGTATTGTACATACTTCGATTGGTAAAGTTTCCTTTGCTGCGGAAGCGATTGCGCAAAACGCAAATGAGTTTATTCAAACCATTATTAAACTCAGACCCGCTACCGCTAAGGGAGAGTATATCAAGAGCATTTATCTTTCCAGCACGATGAGTCAAGGAATTAAGATTGACACTAAAACTCTTTAATTTTAAAACTGAACGATTATGAAAAAGGAAGATAAAAGCGCTCTGATCGTAGAGCTACAAGAGACTTTAGGTCAGTATCAGCATTTCTACCTCACTAACATTGAGGGACTGAATGCAGAGAAGACTTCCGACTTGCGTCGCAAATGTTTCAAGAACGACATCAAACTCGTTGTTGCAAAGAACACCTTGCTCCGTAAGGCTATGGAAGCTAAAGGAATCGACGCATCCTTGTTTACTGCGTTAAAAGGGAATACCGCTTTAATGTTCTGCAATACGGGCAATGCTCCTGCAAAACTGATTAAAGAGATCCTTAAGGCAGAGAAGAATAAGGAGAACGTTAAACCCCAATTGAAAGCTGCTTACGTAGAAGAGACTGTTTATGTTGGCGCACAGAACCTCGAGTTCTTGTCCACCATCAAGTCCAAAAACGAACTTATTGCCGACATCGTTGCTCTGTTGCAATCGCCTGCTAAGAACGTTGTATCCGCTCTTCAATCCGGTGGTACCACCATCCACGGCGTTCTCAAAACGCTGGGAGAAAGACCTGAATAAGGTCGCCTAATCTAGGTTAACTAGAATAACAAGAAAAAAACATTATTAACCATTTTAAATATCACAATTATGGCAGATATTAAAGCTATTGCTGAACAATTAGTAAATCTTACTGTTAAGGAAGTTAACGAGCTCGCTCAAGTATTGAAAGAAGAGTACGGTATTGAACCCGCTGCTGCAGCTGTTGCAGTTGCTGCTCCCGCCGCTGGTGCAGGTGAGGCTGCTGCCGCTGAAGAGAAAACTAGCTTCGACGTTGTATTGAAAGAAGCTGGTGCTCAAAAACTTCAAGTCGTTAAGGCTGTGAAAGAGCAAACCGGTCTTGGTCTGAAAGAGGCTAAGGATATCGTAGATGCTGCTCCTGCAACTGTTAAGGAAGGTCTTGACAAAGCAGCTGCTGAGGCTCTCAAGAAAGCCCTCGAAGAAGTAGGTGCTGTAGTAGAACTCAAGTAATCACTTTACCTGTATTGGTAATAGGTTTAGATCCCTTTTTAGGGGGTCTAAACCTTTTTCTCTGAATAATGCAGATTGTTGAAAACTTATTAAATATTGGTAATAATAATGCGGTTAATGTTAACGTATATTAAACTAACAAGCCATCTATTTAGCTCTAAATAACTGATTACCAACAGTTTTCTTATCTGTTAAACAATTTAAACCATTAAAAAGAATGGCTACAACAAAAAAAACGCAACGAGTCAACTTTTCGGCAATGCAAAAGCAGATGCCCTATCCTGACTTTTTAGCAATTCAACTCAAGTCCTTCCAGGATTTTGTTCAGATGGATTCTACTCCCGAACAACGTCGAAAAGAAGGACTCTACAAAGTGTTCTGTGAGAACTTCCCCATTCAGGACACACGTAATAGCTTCTCGCTTGAGTTTTTGGACTATTATGTTGATCCTCCTCGCTACTCGATTGAAGAGTGCTTGCTTCGCGGATTGACGTATTGTGTCCCCTTAAAAGCGAAACTAAAACTATCGTGCTCCGATCCCGACCACGAGGATTTTGATACCGTCATTCAAGACGTTTATTTGGGCACGATTCCGTATATGACCCCGAAGGGTACCTTCGTTATCAATGGTGCCGAACGTGTGATTGTAAGCCAATTACACCGTTCTCCCGGTGTGTTCTTCGGAACCTCCATGCACTCTAACGGAACGAAACTCTACTCGGCTCGTATCATTCCTTTTCGCGGCTCGTGGATCGAGTTTGCTACGGATATCAACAAGGTCATGTACGCTTACATCGATCGTAAGAAGAAATTGCCTGTTACCACTCTGCTCCGCGCCATCGGTTTTGAGTCCGATAAGGACATTCTTGACTGCTTCGGTTTAGCAGAGGAGATTAAAGTGAGCAAGGCAACCCTCGAACAATATATCGGTCGCCGCTTAGCCGGTAATGTACTGAAGGCTTGGACGGAGGATTTCGTGGATGAAGATACCGGTGAGGTAGTAACCATCGAACGTAACGAGGTTATCCTTGAACGCGAGACAGAACTGACCGCCGAGAACTGCCAAACGATTTTGGACGCGAACGTGAAGTCGATTCTCCTGCACAAAGAGGAGGCTCGTGAAAACGATTTCTCGATTATCTTCAACACCCTCCAAAAAGACCCGTCGCACTCCGAGAAAGAGGCCGTGCTTTACATCTATCGCCAACTGCGTAATGCAGAGCCAGCCGATGATGCTACGGCTCGCGAGGTGATTCAAAACTTGTTCTTCTCCGAGAAACGTTATGACTTAGGAGATGTAGGTCGCTATCGTATCAACCGTAAGTTGAACATGGACATCCCTGCCGAGACACGTGTCCTCACTCAACAGGATATGATTGAGATCATCAAGTACCTCGTTGAACTCATTAACTCCAATGCCGAAGTGGACGATATCGACCACTTGTCCAACCGTCGTGTTCGTACCGTTGGTGAGCAATTATACAACCAGTTCGGTATCGGTCTGAACCGTATGGCTCGCACCATTCGTGAGCGCATGAATGTGCGTGATAACGAGGTGTTCACACCTACCGATCTTATCAATGCGAAGGCTATCTCCAGTGTTATCAACTCCTATTTTGGAACGAAC
This sequence comes from Paludibacteraceae bacterium, assembly GCA_045627765.1. GTDB lineage: Bacteria > Bacteroidota > Bacteroidia > Bacteroidales > Paludibacteraceae > Colicola. The sequence goes on from JAZQOG010000050.1 coordinate 15,269, forward strand.
GCACTGAGTCAGTTCATGGATCAACAGAACCCATTGGCGGAGATTACGCACAAACGTCGTATGTCTGCCCTGGGTCCCGGTGGTTTGAGCCGTGATCGTGCCGGATTTGAGGTTCGTGACGTACACTATACACACTATGGTCGTCTCTGCCCAATTGAGACTCCTGAAGGACCGAACATCGGTTTGATCTCGTCCTTGTGTATCTATGCGAAGATCAATAACCTCGGTTTCATTGAGACGCCTTACCGTAAGGCAGAGAATGGGGTAGTGGATCTTGATAATGACCATGTGATGTTCCTCACCGCTGAAGACGAGGAGAACATGACCGTGGCACAAGGTAACGCACCGCTCGATAAGGATGGTAAATTCATTCGCAATAAAGTAAAAGCTCGTTTTGAGGCAGACTTCCCTGTTGTAGCTCCTGATAAGATCAATGCAATGGACGTGGCTCCGTCGCAGATCGCTTCTATCGCAGCTGCCCTCATTCCGTTCCTTGAGCACGATGATGCTAACCGTGCGTTGATGGGATCGAACATGATGCGCCAGGCCGTACCCTTGTTACGTCCTGAAGCTCCTATCGTAGGTACAGGTATTGAAGGTCAACTGATCCAAGACTCTCGCACTCAGATTGAGGCGGAAGGCGATGGTGAAGTGACTTACGTAGATGCGGATGTGATCAAAGTGATGTACGACCGCACGGATATGGAGGACTTCATCTCCTTCGATCCTGCTGAGAAAGAGTACAAACTGCCGAAGTTCCAAAAGACGAACCAAAACACCACCATCGACCTTCGTCCTATCGTTCGTAAGGGCGACAAAGTGACTAAAGGTCAGATCTTGACGGAAGGTTATGCTACCGAGAATGCCGAATTGGCTCTGGGTAAGAACCTCAAAGTCGCTTATATCCCTTGGAAAGGTTACAACTATGAGGATGCTATCGTACTGAGCGAGCGCATCGTTCGTGAGGATATGTTCACCTCTGTTCACGTAGTAGAGCAACTGCTTGAAGTACGTGAGACCAAACGCGGAATGGAGGAGTTTACTTCGGATATTCCTAATGTCAGTGAGGAAGCTACTCGTGACCTTGATGAACATGGTATCATTCGTATCGGTGCTCATGTAGGCCCGGGCGATATCCTTATCGGTAAGATCACCCCGAAGGGTGAGACCGATCCGTCTCCTGAAGAGAAACTGTTGAAGGCTATCTTCGGTGATAAGGCGGGTGATGTGAAAGATGCTTCTTTGAAGGCAAGTCCGTCACTGGATGGTGTGATTATTGATAAGAAACTCTATTGCCGTGCGATGAAAGATCGTAAGGCTAAACAAGAGGATAAAGAGAAGATTGCTAAGCTCGAAGTTACTTTCAAAGAGAAAGCCGAGATTCTGCGTCAGTCGCTTATCGACAAACTCGCTACTATCCTCAAGAATAACCAAGCCAATAGTGTTAAGGATATCGTTGGTACCGAACTGCTCTTGAAGGGACAACACTTCTCCAAGGAGCGCCTCAACCAACTCAACTTCCAAACCCTTATGCTGGAAGGTTGGACGGTGGATCCCGAGAAGAACGACCTCGCTTCGCGTTGCGTGATGAACTATATCGGCAAACTCAAAGAGATGGAAGCCGAGCTCAAACGTCAGAAGTTTAATATCACCATCGGTGATGAGCTGCCTAACGGTATTATCCAAATGGCGAAAGTCTATGTCTGCAAGAAACGTAAGATTCGCGTAGGTGATAAGATGGCAGGTCGCCATGGTAACAAAGGTATCGTATCTAAGATTGTTCGTGCAGAAGATATGCCGTTCTTAGCGGATGGTACTCCGGTGGATATCGTTTTGAACCCGTTGGGTGTGCCTTCTCGTATGAACATCGGTCAGATCTTCGAGGCTGTTCTGGGTTGGGCAGGTCGCGAGTTAGGTGTTAAGTTTGCTACGCCTATCTTCGATGGTTGCACCCTTGATTCCCTCAATGAGTGGACCGATAAAGCAGGTCTGCCTCGCGCAGGTAAGACGCAGTTGTATAATGGTGAGACCGGTGAACCGTTCGACCAGATGGCTACCGTCGGTGTAACCTACTTCATGAAGTTAGGTCACATGGTTGACGATAAGATGCACGCTCGTTCGATTGGTCCGTACAGCCTTATCACTCAACAACCTCTGGGTGGTAAAGCTCAGTTCGGTGGTCAGCGTTTCGGTGAGATGGAGGTGTGGGCTCTCGAGGCTCACGGTGCCGCTCATGTACTGCAAGAGATATTAACAGTTAAGTCCGATGATGTCACGGGTCGTGCTCGTACGTACGAAGCCATTGTCAAGGGCGAACCAATGCCTACTCCGGGCATCCCAGAGTCCCTCAATGTCTTACTACACGAGTTACAAGGTCTCGCTCTATCGATCACTTTGGAATAAAAAATTACAACTATGGCTTTAAAACAAGATAACACTAAGAAAACCGGTTTTTCAAAGATCACTATTGGTCTGGCTTCTCCCGATGAGATCATGCATATCTCGAGCGGTGAAGTGCTCAAACCGGAAACCATCAACTACCGCACCTACAAACCCGAACGCGATGGTTTGTTCTGCGAGCGCATTTTCGGTCCTACTAAGGACTATGAGTGCCATTGCGGTAAGTACAAAAGAATCCGTTATAAAGGCATCGTCTGCGAACGCTGCGGCGTGGAAGTGACGGAGAAGAAAGTGCGCCGTGAGCGTATGGGACACATCAGACTGGTTGTTCCCGTTGCTCATATCTGGTACCTTCGTTCCTTGCCATCTAAGATGTCTGCTCTGTTAGGTATCCCAACCAAACAATTGGATGCGATCATCTATTACGAGAAGTACATCATTCTCCATGCGGGTTGCCTTGCCGGACAAGAGATTGACGGCGAAGTCATCGAAGATCGTATGCTCATCGATGAGGACCAATACCTCAAACTATTGGATCGTCTGCCCGAAGAGAATGAACTGCTTGAAGACGGTAATCCCGATAAGTTCGTGGCAAAGATGGGTGCCGAAGCTATCTACGATATGCTTGCTGCCATCGACTTGGACGAACTCAGTTATAAGTTGCGTGCCGAGGCAGATAAAGACTCCTCTATGCAACGCAAACAGGAATCGCTCAAACGCTTACAAGTCGTTGAGTCCTTCCGTTCTTCTAAAGGGAAGAGTCGTCCTGAATGGATGATTCTGCAAGTCGTTCCCGTGACGCCTCCTGAACTGCGTCCGCTCGTTCCGTTGGATGGTGGTCGTTTCGCTACCTCTGACCTCAACGACCTCTATCGTCGCGTTATCATTCGTAATAACCGTCTGAAGAGACTCATTGAGATTAAGGCTCCGGATGTCATCCTTCGTAATGAGAAACGTATGCTCCAAGAGGCTGTTGACTCGCTCTTCGATAACTCGCGTAAGACGACCGCTATCAAGTCTGAGGCGAACCGTCCTTTGAAGTCCCTCTCCGACTCGTTGAAGGGTAAGCAAGGACGTTTCCGTCAGAACTTACTCGGTAAACGTGTGGACTATTCCGCTCGTTCGGTTATCGTCGTTGGTCCGGAACTTAAGATGCACGAGTGCGGTCTGCCTAAAGATATGGCAGCCGAACTATATAAACCATTCATCATCCGCAAACTCATTGAGCGCGGTATCGTGAAGACGGTCAAATCCGCTAAACGTGTCATCGACCGTAAGGAACCCGTCATCTGGGAGATCCTCGAACATGTGATGGAAGGACATCCTGTTCTGTTGAACCGTGCCCCGACTCTGCACCGTCATGGTATCCTCGCTTTCCAACCGAAGATGATTGAAGGTAAGGCTATCCAATTACACCCACTGGCCTGCGCCGGCTTCAATGCCGACTTCGATGGTGACCAGATGGCCGTTCACTTGCCTTTGTCCAACGAGGCTGTCCTTGAGGCTCAACTGCTCATGCTGGGCTCGCATAACATCCTCGACCCTGCCAATGGTAATCCTATTACCGTTCCTTCTCAGGATATGATTCTCGGTTTGTATTATATCACCAAACCGCGTAAGGGCGTTAAGGGTGAAGGACTTATCTTCGCTTCTTCCGAAGAGTGTACCGTTGCCCTCAATGAAGGTAAAGTGGATATCCACGCTAACGTCAAAGTGCGTATCAAAGATAGAGTGGATGGGAAACCGTTCGTACATATCATCGACACCACTCCCGGACGTATCATGGTGAACCAATATGTCCCCGTTGAAGTGGGATTCCAAAACACCACTCTGAAGAAAGGTGCCGTGAAGAAAATCATCGCTCAAGTCATCAAGACTTGTGGTGTGAGCCGTACCGCTCAGTTCTTGGACGATATCAAGAACTTGGGTTATAAGATGGCGTTCCTCGGCGGTCTGAGCTTCAACCTCAACGATATCCTTATTCCTGAGGAGAAAGCCAAACTCGTTGCCGAAGGTAATGCAGAGGTAGAGCGTATCACGGAGATGTATAACTTCGGTGAGATGGGCGACGATGAGCGTTATAACAACGTCATCGGTGCTTGGACAAAAGTCGATAACGCGGTGACGGAAGTCCTTATGAAACACATGGAAGAGGCGGAACAAGGTTTCAACTCTGTCTATATGATGATGGACTCCGGTGCTCGTGGATCCAAACAGCAGATCAAACAGCTCGCCGGTATGCGTGGCTTGATGGCTAAACCCCAGAAAGCCGGTGCTTCCGAAGGTCGTCAGACGATTGAGAACCCGATTCTTGCGAACTTTAAGGAAGGTCTATCCGTGTTGGAGTATTTCGTTTCTACTCACGGTGCTCGTAAGGGTCTTGCCGATACAGCATTGAAGACTGCCGATGCCGGTTATCTAACCCGTCGTTTGGTCGATGTATCGCACGATGTTATCATCACCGAAGAGGACTGCGGTACCCTGCGTGGACTGATTGCTCGCGCTATCAAACAAAACGATAATGTCGTAGTCACTCTCACTCAACGTATCATCGGGCGCGTGTCCGTACACGATATCCTTGATAATAATGGTAACCTCATTGTGGCAGCGGGCGAAGAGATTCGCGAAGCCGCTTGCGAAGCTATTGAGGCTGCCGGCATTGAGGAAGTGGAGATCCGTTCCGTCCTCACTTGCGAAGCCAAACATGGTGTCTGCGCGAAGTGCTATGGCCGTAACCTTGCTACCCGTCAGATGGTACAGAAAGGTGAAGCCGTTGGTGTCATCGCTGCCCAAGCTATCGGTGAGCCGGGTACTCAGTTGACCCTGCGTACCTTCCACTCCGGTGGTGTCGCCGGTAACGCTGCTACGCAAAACACGTACGCTATTCCTCGTGACGGTATTATTGAGATTGAAGACCTCCGTACCATCACGACCGAAGCGGGAGAAACCATCGTTGTCAGCCGTCTTAATGAGATGCACCTCAAAGACGAGAAGACTGGTGTTATCCTCACTACCTATAATATCCCGTACGCTTCTAAACTCTTCGTTACCCCCGGACAGAAATACGAAAAGGGTACCGTTGTCTGCGAATGGGATCCGTATAAGGCTTCTTTGGTTATTGAGCTCAATGGTCACCTCCGCTATGACGATGTCATTGAAGGACTGACTTGTAAGACCGAGACGGACGAACAAACCGGTAAGAAAGAAGTAACGATTATTGATACGCGTGATAAGACGAAGATGCCGGTGGCTCACATCGTAGATGAAGCCGGTAATATCCTTCGCACGTATAACTTGCCCGTTAAGGCTATGCTTGTGCATACTGATGGTGCAGAAGTGAAAGTCGGAGACTTGCTCTTCACTATCACCCGTTCCTTCGGTACCGCAGGTGATATCACGGGCGGTCTGCCACGTGTTACCGAACTCTTTGAGGCACGTAACCCGTCTAACCCGGCTATCGTTGCTGAAATCGATGGTGAGGTTACCTTTGGTAAGATCAAACGTGGTAATCGTGAACTCTTCGTCACCTCTAAGTTAGGTGAACAGAAAGCGTACCTCATTCCTCTAACGAAACAGATCCTTGTGCAAGAGGGTGACTATGTTCGCGCCGGTGTGGCTCTGTCCGATGGTGCGGTTACTCCCGATGACATCCTGTCTATCCAAGGTCCTACCGCTGTACAAGACTATATCGTCAATGAGGCACAAGCCGTCTATCGTCTGCAAGGTGTGGAGATCAACGATAAACACTTCGAGATCATCGTTCGTCAGATGATGCGTAAGGTAGAGATACAAGACGCAGGCGATACTCGCTACCTTGAAGGACAAGTCGTTGACAAACTCGACTTCCTTGAGGAGAACGACCGTATATGGGGTAAGAAAGTGATTACCGATGCAGGTGAGAGTGATGTACTCCGCGCAGGACAAATCGTCACTGCACGCCGTCTGCATGATGAGAACTCTTCTCTCCGTCGTCGCGATAAGAAACTCGTTGTAGCTCGTGACGCGATGTGCGCTACCGCTAAACAGATCCTGATGGGTATCACCCGCGCCGCTTTGGGTACTAAGTCGTTTATGTCCGCTGCTCCCTTCCAGGAAACAACGAAGATCCTCAACGAGGCGGCTATCCAAGGTCGTGTTGATTACCTTGAGGGTATGAAGGAGAACGTGATCTGCGGTAACCTTATCCCAGCCGGTACCGGACTGCGTGAGTTCCAAAAACTCTCCGTCCATAACGCTGAGGAGTATGCCGCTATCCAAGCAGCCCGCGCAGAACGCGAGGCTCAACTCCGTAGCGAAGAAGACGAATTCTAATTTCCAATAAAGGCGACCTGCGGGTCGCCTTTATTGTTTTCAATTCATCAATTCATCATTTCTTCAATTCATCATTCCATGCAGGACTCCCTCCACTTCCTCTCCCAACTCGCTCTCCACAATGACCGCGAGTGGTTCATGGCTAATAAGCCGTGGTATCAGGCTTGTCACCGCCGTTTTGAACAATTCACGGCGGACTATATCGCTCGTCTCGCCGAACTCGATCCGTCTATGGCGAATCTCACGCCGCGTGACTGTATCTGGCGTATCTATCGCGATGTGCGTTTTTCGGCGGATAAGCGACCGTATAAGGAGTGGTTTGGTACGTTCCCTGCCCCCGGTGGAGGCAAGAAAAGCCCGCAGGGTGGGTATTATTTCCACCTCCAACCCGGTCACTCGATGTTCGCTGCGGGTATTTGGTGCCCCGAACCGGACTTGCTTAAGACCTTGCGTAAGGAGATAGAGGCGAACTACGACGAGGTGGAGGCGATTATGGCGGCGAAGCCGTTTAAGAAATATTTTACGGACTTTGATACTGAGTGGATGCTCAAAAAAGTGCCGGCAGGTTTTGACCCGAACTTTGTTCATGCCGACTGGCTTAAGCGTAAGGCGTTTACGGTATCCACACCCTTGACGGATGCCGAGGTGTGTCAGCCTGATTTCCTTGACCGGCTTATGGATATCGCCTCCGCCGCCAAACCCATGAACGACTTCCTCAACTACTCGTTCTCATAGTCCTTTCCCGCTCGTCGGGGCGTTCTTGTGCCCCTTGCCGCGGGGCGCTCCCCCAAAAAATATCGTCCAAAAGATTTCGAAAAGATTTTTAATTTGGATTTTTTGCATCTACTTTCGTTAAGATTTTCTTCGCGTAGCGTAAAAAAATGCAAAATTATTTGCATATATGAAAAAAAAGTTGTACCTTTGTGCCCGATTTTGAATAAATAATACTTTTATGGCAATGAAGGAAGTTAAATCAGACAATTATGTGGCTCGTACAGGTATTGCCAAAACTCGTTGGATAAAGTTGAACACTCCTGTTCCTGCTATGTCTGTTTTGGTTGATGGAGTTAATATCTTGGGGTGTTGAGACGATGGGAGTAATGACAAAGAAATACCAATCGTTGCAAGAGTACTTAGTAACCGATTGCAATGTTTATTGCCCTGCTGATACGCATAAATGCATGAATGTAAGGCAAGTCCTTTGGGATACCGGCTCCACAGGAACTCTTATTTCTGCTCAAATAGTTTCTTCATTAGGTTTATTACCTATTGGCAAAATAGGAGTATCAGGATATAATAAAGGTGTAGATGTCAAAAATCTTTATCTTGTTCATATAGGTTTGCCAACGGGAGATGTTGTCCTTAATGTACAGGCAATGGAATGTGATAGTGACGATTATGATGTTGTTCTTGGAATGGATATTATCAATCAAGGCGACTTTGCATTTACCAATAAAGACGGACAAAGTGTTTTCTCCTTTAGAATACCAAGCAAGGAACATATCGAATTAACCGAATAATATGCCCCCTATAATACAACATATCGCACGCAATTAGGAATTGCCCCTCCTCAGAGAAATCTGGGGGGGGGTAATTCGTTGATATATAGTCAATTAACAAATAACATATAACAACCAAACAAAAACAAACAAAACAATCAACCCAAATTTATTAACCCGCCAATCCATCCCCCTTCCCTGCGGGAGGGGCGGGGGTAGGCTTTAAAACAAAATTATTATGAAAAAAAATTTCTTACAAACGCTCCTTGTCGTCGTGCTCAGCGTCATCGGAGTTAGTCAGTGTTGGGCAGAAAAGTCATATTATCCATTTAGTTATGTCGATCTTCAGAACGGTACATGTGGAAAGGATGAAAATAATTCTATTTGGTTCGACGGTCTGAATAAGTCTGTTAGCGTTACAACCTACTCGGATGTCACTCATGGTGATGGCTTTCAAATATCCGGGAACTTTAACGCTGACACTAAAAGCTGCTTCATGGCGCTGTACAAATATGATTGTCCGGTAGAATCCTATACAAAAGTGGTTTTAACCTATGGCTATCAATTAGGATGTTTCACGAATTGGTCGTATGAAGTAGCATCTCTTTATAAATTTGATGACGTAAACACTGCCAAGAATACAAGTCTTGATTTTACAGCTGAACTTTCCAATGGTGCAGGAAGCGACTATAGATTTGATTTTGTGAAGAACCGAGAGTTGGGCGGTTGGCAATCTACAACCGGAAGTACCACTTTCGAGTTTAACAATTTAACGGGAACAAGCGCGAAATCTATCTCTAAATACATCATGTTAGTATTTGTAGAAAGGCAACTAAGCGAACCCGTAACAGGTTTGTTTGGGGCAACTTTAAAATGCACGAGTCATTCCTTTACCACCACGTATGCTAAGGTTATCACCTTCAATGCCAATGGCGGAGAGGGAAGTATGTCCCAACAAGTGATTGAAACTAGCGGTAATTTAACCACTAACACTTTTGCCCGCGACGGATATACCTTCAATGGTTGGAACACCCAAGCAGATGGTAAGGGCACTGCCTATGCTGATGGCGCAGAGATTACTGCTACTGCTTCCGACAAAGGAGCAATTACCCTCTATGCTCAATGGAAACGCACGGTAACTATTGATAAACAAGATGGTACAACTACAAGCTCCATTGTGGTGAACTGCAACTCAACGTATAATACTCTTCCTGCAGATCCTACTCGTACTGGTTATACCTTCAAGGGTTGGTTTGATGCCAAAACAGACGGTAATCAATACAAGCAAACAACAGCTTCTACCAACGATATCCCTGAAACTATTTATGCTCAATGGAATGCTATTGATTATACCATCACCTATAATGAAAATGGTGGTTCCGAAATTACGGAGCACAAGACCTATACGATTGAGACAGCGACCTTTGCTTTGCCTGTTCCCACGAGGGACGGATATACCTTTGGTGGTTGGTTTACGAATGAGGATTGCACTGAAGGTCAAACTACTCAAATTGCTAACGGTAGCACCGGACATAAAACGTTCTATGCTAAATGGAATGCTATCGTTTACAATATCACATATAAAGTAAATGGTGGTTCAGAGATCACGGAGCACAAGACCTATACGATTGAGACCGCGACCTTTGCTTTGCCCATTCCTACGAAAGAGGGATATACCTTTAGTGGCTGGTTTACGAACGAGGCTTGCACCGAAGGTCCAATTACCCAAATTGCTCAAGGTAGCATAGGAAATAAAGAGTTCTATGCTAAATGGAGTGAGAATGTAGTTTCTGACGGTTCCGATAAGGAGGATGTTGAAGAGGCTCAAAACGAAGTTAATACCGCCCTCTCTACTTGGAAACAAGAGTGTGATGGGGGCAAGCCCATCAACCTCACCATCAACCGCACCATCTACAAGGACGGATACTACAACACTCTCTGCTTGCCGTTTGCTATGTCAGCAACACAGATAACAGAGACCTTTGGCACATACAAAGAACTCAAACAGTTCCAATCT
>JAZQOG010000051.1:0-36243 GCA_045627765.1 Paludibacteraceae bacterium
CCTACTCCTCTACTCCCCTACTCCCCATGCAGGTGTTTAGGCAGAGTTTTGAGCGGAAGAACTTACAGTATGTCGTTCGCCGAACGGACGACAAATGGGGGCAGTTACAGCACATATTATCGAAAGTGGCGGGCTCTGCCATCGTCTATGTACGCAACCGCAAACGCGCACAAGACTTAGCTCAAGCTTTACCTAATGCCGACTTCTACCACGCCGGTCTCACTTCGTTGGAGCGCAGCGCCAAACAGCAGACGTGGAAAGAAGGTAAGACCCGCATCATGGTCTGCACCAATGCCTTTGGGATGGGAATAGACAAACCCGACGTAAGGCTCGTCATTCACTACGATATACCCGATAGCATCGAAGCTTACTTCCAAGAAGCCGGACGTGCCGGACGCGACGGACAGACCGCCTACGCCGTATTACTGTACGACCCCACCGATAAGACGAAAGTAAGCAAACGCGTGACGGACAACTTCCCCTCGAAGGAGTTTATAGAAGAAGTCTATCACAAGACCTGCGACTACCTCGGCGTAGGTGCCGGCAGCGGACTGGGACACTCGTTTGCGTTGCATATAGAAGACCTACTGCACGTGATGAGCCTTCCCTTACTGCCCACGTATTCGGCATTGCACATCCTCTCAAACGCAGGTTATATCGACTTTGAGGAAGACCAAGAGATGCGTGCCCGCGTACAACTCAGACTCACCACCTCGCAATGGGAAAGCTATAGCCTTAGCCTCGCCGAACAGGAGCTGTTAGAGACGCTCATGCGCCGCTATACGGGTATCTTCTCGGATTTGCAATATATTGATATAGAGGCAGAGCAGCGGAAAGACGCGGCTGCAAGCAGCCTAGAGGCAGAGCGGCTGTTGAGCGGTTTGGCAGCGAGAGGTATCCTTACTTACATTCCGCGCACATGTGCGTGCAGGTTCACTTTTGTACAAGAAAGGCAGGAATCTATCTTCCTGCCTAAACGAGTATATGAGGATCGCAAGGATCAATATGTCGAGCGCCTGAGTGCTATGGTTTATTATGCGGAGCAGACCGAAGAACCTCCCAGCCAAGTGCTCTTACGCTATTTCGGACAGTAATGCCCTACTCCTCTACTCCTTCTCCAACAAGATATTAACGAGTTCGAGGTCTTTATAGTCTTCCTTGGTTTGGTCATAGAAACCGAAATCGGCATCATAGCACCACGTACACCAAGCCACGTTGAAGCGGTTGAAGACCTTGATCATGTCGCGTGTCCAAGCGTATGCCCATTCGCGATCGACGCTTTCATATACGCCCCATTCGCCACAGAAGAGTTGCAGGCCTAAGGAGTCTGCCACATCGATGGCTTGTTTCATGCGTTGGTAGAGCACTTCCTCGTTCCATTCTTGATGATAATCGGCGACGGTCGGTTTAACCTCGTCGGGGCAAGCGTTCCAGTCCTCGTCGGAGATGAGTTGTCCCGGGTAATGAACATCGCCGGTATAGAAACGGATAGGATTCCACCACGTGTTGTAATGGGTTAGAACCATTGGCTCGTAGAAGTGGAAGGAAAGGATGATGTTTTTATCCTTCTCAGGCACGCGCAAGTATTGGAAAGTCCCTACCCCTTGCCAGAGGTTAGAGCCGATGACGAGAGTACGTTGCGGTTCCACTTGGCGCAAAGCTTGATGCACTTTAGCGATGAGTTGGTTCCATTGTTCGTGTTCGGGAGCAACGGGTTCGTTCATGAACTCGTAAGCCACGGAGTCCACGCTATAGTGGTGTAGGACTTCGCTCAGTTCGTACCACATATCAATAAGTCGCTGTTGCGACGCCTCAGAGGTAAAAAGAGTGTTCGCCGATTGACCATCCTCATTCTCCGCATTGAAATAGTGCGAACGGATGATGTGCAAGTCCACCACGACGCGTAGATTATGCTTGATGGCTAAGTCGATGCCGTTGGTGAGCAAGTCCCATGCTTCGGGCAGTTTATTGCCGTCCTCATCCCACATCTGCACTTCGTCAATAGGGATACGAACGAAGTCAAATCCGAGGGACTCAAGGCGAGCCATGTCATCCTCTTGGATGTGTTTGGCGCGTTCCTCTCCGCGCACTTCGGATTGTGAGAGCCAGTGACTGAGGTTCGTTCCGCGATGAACCTTGAAGTTGTTTTCTGTGGGGGTGCAGCCAACTAATGCTAAAGCTGCTACGGCAGCTACAAGAATGTTTTTCATAATGATTGTTTGTTTTTTAAGAATATAGGTGAATGATCATAGGGAGCGGGAACGATAAGGGTTTCGTTGCCGTTGGAGACGAGTTCGCCGGTATAGTAGTCGTACCACGTACCCGCAGGGAAATAGACGCTCCATTCCCGAGCGCCGTAGGTATAGACGGGGCAGACCATGATATCGGGTCCGAACATATACTGCCAGCCGCAGTTGACGGCTTTGGGGTCGTTAGGATAATCCATCGCCAGCGGGCGCATAAGTGTATAATCCTCTTCGCTGACACGGCGATTCATCTCTTGTAGGTACGGCATCAGTTTATACCGTTCGTTGAGGCACGCCACGATCGCCTCGTAAGCAGGGTGCCCTTCGGGTGCGATGTTCCATGGTTCGCGGTAGGGGAACTGTCCGTGGCTACGATAGATAGGAGTGAACACGCCCCATTGGTGCCAGCGCACATTGAGTTCGCGCCACTCTTTGAGGTCTGCGTTCTCTTTTCCTGTCGCTTCGAAATAGCGTTGTCCCTCTTCGTAACGGCGCTCCACGGAGAATCCGCCGATATCTTGGCTCCACCAAGGAATACCGGATACGGAGAAGTTTTGTCCGGCAGTGATCTGGGCTTTCATATCCTCCCAGCGAGTGCCGATGTCTCCCGACCAAGTGGCGGTAGAATACCGTTGTTGACCAAGGAAACCATTGCGGGTGAGTTGGAAGATATCCTGTACGCCTTTGCGTTGTAGTCCCTCGTAGATAGACTGTGCATTGACTAAGGCATAAGCATTGAAGTATTCGTCAGACGAGCCCAGATAAGTAGGTCCGCACAGGGCTTTGCGGTAGTCAATAGGCGTGCAGTCTTTGATGTTCGGTTCGGAAGCGTCCATCCACCAAGCATCGATACCCATCGTGCCGAGGTGTTTCCATAGTTGTTCGAAGAACAGTCTGCCGGCTTTGGGGTTATAAGCATCGTAGAAAGCGTAAGGGAAACCGAGCCAGTCGATGAGCGAATCGCGAATCGATTGGGGATAGAGCCAGCCCTTGTCGTACATCTCTTGGTAGTGGTCGGTAAACGGATAATACTTGGGCCAACAAGAGATCATGATGTGCGCTCCGAGAGCGTGAATGGTATCGATCATCGCTTGTGGGTTAGGGAAGCGAGATTGTTCGAACGTGAATGCTCCCCATTGGGAAGGTTCCCAATAGTTCCAGTCCATGACGATATTATCGATAGGTAGATTACGCGAACGGAATCCGCGCAGGGCATCGATGATCTCGTCTTGGGTCTTATAGCGTTCACGCGATTGCCAATAACCGAGTACCCAATTGGGCATAAGGGTGGCTTTGCCGGTGAGGGTACGATAAGCATGAACCAAACTATCCATGTTCTCGCCTTCAAAGACGTAATAGTCGAGGTTCGGGTTCATCTCCGACCAGAAACGCAGTTGTTGGTGCGTCTCAGGAGTCTCAGGCGCATGGGCAGTGAGTGAGCAGTAAGCCACATCGCCATCGGGTTGCCACGTAAGGCGGAAACGATAAGCGCGTCCTGCCTCCATGTAATAACGATACTTGCGCTCGTTCGGGTTCCAAGCAGTACGCCAGATCGTAGAACTGAGCGGTTGACCATCAATGAAGAGTTGTTGATAGCCGGAGTAGTAGTGTAAGAACCGATATTCACCCGTTGCGCGAGGTGTGATAGTCCCCTCGTAAACGATGGTGGAAGACCCTATCCCAGCCTTCCCCTCGAAGGGGAAGGTGTAAGCGATGGTATCGACATCGAAGAGCTCTTCGAGAGGTTGATAAGGAAGTGGATTCCCCCAACGGCAAAGGCTATAGGTGTCAAACATCAAACCGTATCCTTCGGTAGAGAAGATGATAGGCAGGCTGACTTTGGTGTTGTATTGATACAGTTCCTCGTCGCGTCCCTTCCAGTTCCATTCGTCGGCTTGGTGCTGTCCTAGTCCGAAGAGTCCTTCGTCGTTGTAGAGGTTATCGAAGGTGACGGCATAAGTCCAACCATTATAGTTTAAAGTTGAAAGTTGAGAGTTGAAAGAAGCCGTCTGGTTGGAAAGTTTAGAGTTGAGGGGTAAAGGTTGGGTACAGGTGTAGGGGGTGAAGCGAGGGCTGCCGAGAGTTTCTTTGAGTAATGGTTTGCCGTCGTGACGCGTAACCCACACTTGACCTGTGGTGCGAAGCACGTAAGCGGTCATGTAGGGAGTGGAGAGGGCGACGGTATCTCCGGAAGCCCCTATCCAAACAGCCCATACATGGGCGTTCCCCCTGAAGGAGGAAGGGGTAACAACTAAGCTGTGGCGGTCGCGTAGTTTATCTTCTGCGGTAGAAGTGACACGAATAATGTGGTCATCGACGGCTTGTAGGCGAACGATCTTGGGTCCGTCTTGAGTCGGCTGAGTGACATGAATAGTGACTTCGTTCTTAGCGCACGAGGTGAACGTTAATAGACAAAGGAGTAAGGACAAAGGACAAAGGACAAAGTGTTTCATAAATGATTTGTGCATGGCCATTGAAGGCGGGGATTGTTATTGTGGATTGTACGCCCGTTGGGCTACTGTGCGCCACTTGCGTGGCTATTGTGGATTTTGTTTGGAGATGAGCGGTGGGGTTGCCGTTATGGTAGCCTAAGATACGGACGGGTTGTACCCATTCCACTTGAACAGAGTCACAAGCAGTGGGGCAGAAATGCCCTTTCTTATCAAGCAAAGTGATATCCATAATGGTGGTACCGCTATAGGTGACGGTATCGAAGTGTATTGTGGTTGCGGGTCCGGCGGTATAGACTTTTTCGCGTTTAGCGATGTGTCCGTTTTTGTAGCCGATAGCTTCGACGGATCCGGGTTGGTAGATAGTGTTCCAGACTAAGTGTCCGTTTTTAGGCATTGTCTGTCGCGCGAGTCGTTTGCCGTTCACGCGCAGTTCGACCTCGTCCATATTAGAATAGACCCACACGGCAACGCTATCCCCCTCTTGTCCTGTGAGGTTCCAATGGGGAAGGATATGCAGTACCGGTTTATCCGTCCAAACGGATTGGAGGTAGTAGGCTTCATCTTTCATAAATCCGCATAGGTCGAGGACTCCGAACAGGCTACTGACGGAAGGCCATTGGGCAGGATTGGGTTCGCCTTTGTAGTCGAATCCGGTCCAATAGAAGATCCCTCGTATCCAGTCATTAGCAAGTACGTTCTGCCAGCCTTTTTCGATAGCGTCGTTATAGGTAGCGACGCCTCGTGTCCCGCAGCCGGTTGTCTCTTCGGTCATGACGGCCAGCCGATCGGGGAAGGAGTCATGAAAAGCAGCGAGGTTGTTTTGTTTCATGTAGTTAAATCCTGCCACATCGACTCCCCACACCACATTCGGTCCGGAGGAAGTAGCGACCGTCACCGGTCGAGTGTTATCGAGTTCGTGGCACCATTTCGTCATCGTTCGAGCGATGCGTTCGCCCGTCTCGTTCCATTCGAGAGCCCATTCCTCGTTGCCTATGCTCCAAAGGATGATAGAGGGGTGATGTTTATCGCGATCGATCATCTGTTTGAGGGCTTGATAGTCTCGTTCGGATGCTCCCATCAGTCTATTCTCGGCTATCACATAAAGTCCCAAACTATCGCATAAATCGAGCAAGTCGGGTGCAGCAGGGTTATGACTCATTCGGATAGCATTCACGCCTAAGTCCATGAGTTTGCGTAAGCGATACTCCATCAGTCCTTTCGTAACAGCAATACCTACCCCACCGTGGTCTTGGTGGAGGCAGACTCCCCGAAGGGGAGGAAAGACCGCCTTCCGCAGACGGAACGTCTGCTGCTGAAAGACCGCTTCGCTGAAAAACCGCTTTGCTGAAAGACCGCTCGTTTCACTCGCTGTAAGACTATGGTTGCCTATCATCAAATAGACATTGCGGTAGATGCCGGCACCTTCGTAGAACCAGCCTTCTTGTAAGGAGGCATCGACGCGCACGCAGATAAGGTTATCGCCTGCGTGCAAGTAATCGGTTATGGTATAGGTCTGCGTCAAGTATCCGCTTTCGGTGTGTCCCACATAGAACCCGTTGACCCACACGCGTGCATCGCGGAAGATTCCCTCGAAGATAAGGCGATGAGGGGTAGTATAATCGACGGTGTCGAGAGAGAGGTGTTTGCGATACCAACCTACACTATATTCAGGATAGGCGTATCCGAGTGTTTGGTAGCCATGGCTATGACTGGCTTCGGGTGCGTGAGGGAGTGTGGTTGCCCAATCGTGAGGGACTTGCACCACCTGCCAAGCAGAGTCGTTGAACGAAGGAGTATAAGGTCCTTCGTTGTGGATACTGTTCGCTTTAGTGAGGTAGTTAAAGTACTCCGTCCCGCAGCCAAAGTCCTTTTGCGGATCGGCAGCGTTACCCAATTGGAATCGCCAATCAGCATTAAGAAGTAAGGATGTGAGAAGGACGAGGAACATAGGTAGTGGTTAGAGGTTAGTGGTTAGTGGTTAGAGATATATACGACTACGTCGTGGGGAGCGATGGTGAATTTCTTTTGTGCTTTCTTGCAGACAGGAAGAATGGGTTTGATTTTCTCGTCAAGTTGGATAGTCTTCGGTTCGTTGCCACGATTGACGATACAGCGAGCGACTTTGTCGTTCTGCAGCGGTTTAACCCAATACTCCACCCAGTCTTCGGATTTCTCTCGCCAGCCTTGGATACCAAGAGGGTCTTGGTCGATGGCGATAAGAGCAGGATTGGTGAGGAGAGCTTTGGTTTCGGCGTTCATGGAACGTATATCGTTGCCTAAGATAAGGGGAGCAGCCATCATGCACCATAGGGTGAAGTGGGTGCGGTCTTCAGCGGGAGTCATACCATTACCGACCTCTAACATATCCGGGTCGTTCCAGTGGTTAGGTCCTGCATATTGTTTGAGTTTTTCGTTTTTATCCACGATGGTCATCACGCCTAACGAGCGCCACGTGCCATTATCTTTTACGCCATCGAACAGGCACCAAGCGATGTCGCCTGTTGTGCGCCATAGGTGTCCCACGGGTTCTGCCCATTCATAGGCTTTGTTATCTCCCCATTCGCAGAGCGAGAAGACGATGTCTCGTCCCGAAGCGCGGAGTGCTTTAGCCATGAGTGAGTAGGCTCCTTTGGCATTGACATTCTCGGTACTGCACCAGTCATATTTGAGGTAGTCGATACCCCAGCGTGCATATTGGAGGGCGTCTTGATATTCGTGTCCGAGGCTACCCGGGCGGCCACCGCAGGTCTCTGTTCCTGCATCGGAATAGATACCCAATTTGAGTCCTTTGCTATGCACATAATCGGCTAAGGCTTTCATACCTGAGGGAAAACGTTCGGGATCGGGTTGGATGAATCCGTCGGCATCGCGTTGTCCATGCCAGCAGTCGTCGATATTGAGGTAGATATATCCTGCTTCTTTCAGACCGGTAGCGACCATCTCGTCAGCTACGGCGCGCAGTAAGTCTTCGTTGATATCGCAAGCGAAGGTGTTCCACGAGCTCCACCCCATCGGAGGGGTTGGACAGAGGTTGGGTTTGGTGGCAGCGAGTGTAGCCAAAGAGGGCACACCAAGAGGTGCTTTGATGACTTGCAGCGTGCTTTCGTCGGTTGGCAAGACGGCATTCAGTCCTTGAGGTTCCTGTGGGGGGTCTTTTTTCCAGCACCAGAAGTTAGCTCCGATAAGATGAGGAACGGTTTGAAGGCTCTTGAAGACAAGGCGATACATCTCGTCGCGTTGGGTAGTAGGGGGTAGAGGGGTAGAGGTGTAGGGGGGTAAGGTTACCTCATAGTTATCCCGCGGGAAGCCGAACTCCTCGATGATGAAAGGTTTATTGATACGAACGGCGATGTCTTCATGCCATTGGATATAGGCTTGTACATTCGCTTTCCAATCGATGCCGTTCTGTAGCCATCCCCAGTTATAGGGCCAGATGTGGCAGGTCATATAATCAATTTCGGGTATCTCGTGGATACGGCGGCAGAGAACGGAGTCTTCGTTGCACCCCCACATCCCTTCCGATCCGGTTGTGACTTGGTGATTAGGATCGAGTTTTTTGATGAGTTTTGCCTCGTGGTCAATGAAAGAAACCAGCACATCGGGGTTTTGTCCGAAGGCGCGAGGTTCGTTGGCTATCTCCCACGCATAGATAGAGCGATAGTGCTTGTACTTATTAACCATCTTCGTGACATATTCGTCAAATAAAGACACGGCTTTGGGATTGCTCAGGAACCGTCCTGCATGTTCCATATAGTAAGGATAGCCCACTTCGGCGGGTAACAAAACGGGTTCGCCCGTAGCTTGGTTATAATACTGCTCATAGCCGGTGGACCACTCCCACGCGTTCGTAAGGAAGAGCACGGCTTGCATGTCGCGTTTCTCGAGTTCGGTGAGAAGCGGGTCGAGGTTCTCGCCATCCGTCGCTTTCACACGAACGTTGTTAACACCTAATGCTTGTAAAGCATCTAACTCGTTGATGTCGCCATTCCATAGATTGGCGCCAATGAAGAGAATGAGGAGGAGGGATTTCATTTTATTTACAATTTAACAATTTACGATTTACTATTTCTTATTTGTCCGTGCGGAAAGGCACGATAGGCAAGTAGCGCATATTTGCTAAGTTACCTATTTGGAAATTGCGGAAGCAATAGTGTACGGCAGTAGGATGTTCTACCCCTTCGGCAGAGAAACGCAAGGCGTGGGGCACATCTTGTATGCCCTCGATCATAGCGGGGTGTGAAACACCTTTCTCGTCAATAACCTCAAAACCTTTGTAGTCGTGCCAACGCGAGAAGCCATCGGCACAGTTGGTGAAATAGACATCAATATGGTTGCCACTAATCTCGTGACGAGCATAACGCGGTGCATCGGCATAGACGGTGTGAAAACCATAGTCGTGGTTGAGGGCGAGATAAGCGAGGCGTTCGCCTACGGCTTTTTTCTGTGCCGGATGGACATTATCTATCTCATATTCATAGACGAGGTCGTTGGTGCTGACACCTTTGCAGTACGGCACTCTATCCTCCAGTGCCCATTGTGATTCGCGCAGTTCGGCAGCCCATGTTGCGTCCGCATCGCCATGGCGGAAGGGAGCTATCTCCACGAAATAGAACGGCATCTTATCGTTTTGCCATAGACCGCGGACATAGTTAACGAGTGTTTCCATTCGGTCGGTATAGGTGTCTGCATGCCCCACATTCGAGCAGCCTTGGTACCATAACCATCCTTTGACGGTGTAGTAGTGGCAGGGCCACAGCATGCCATCGTGCATGATGAGGGGAGAGAGGTAGAGTTGTTTCTCGGCAATCTCTTTCATCGCTTTATCGGAGAGGTCCACATCCTTATAGGTATTGAGGATCTCGCGAGGCAGCCAACCCTCTACACGGCTACCACCCCACGAGCAGTTGATGATACCCACCGGGATATCGAGCGCTTGTTGGAGCATCTTAGCAAAGAAATACGCTGCTGCACCAAAACGAGGAGCATTGAAAGCATTGCACTCGTACCAACCACCGGACACGTTCTCTTGCGGTGTGGTAGCTTGTACATGGTCGATGATGGCATAGCGAATCTTTCCCGCATATTGACCGGCAAGGGCAATCTCGGTATTCGCGCCCTCGGTAGGACATTGCCAGAAACCCATGAGGGGCATTTCCATATTACTCTGTCCGCAGCCGAACCACACTTCGCCGATGAGCACATGATTGATTTGGACGGGATCGGGATTATAGTAAGCCCGTTTGGTAGGTGTTTCCACAAAGGTGAGTGTATGTTCTGTATAGGACGCAGCCGGTGTGGGTAAGGTCACGGACCAACGGCCATCTTTGCCTACGGTTGTTTCGGTTTGTTCGCCCCAAGTGGCATAGACAGAAACAGTGTTACCCGGAGTAGCGGTACCCCAGAGGTTGACGTTCGTTTGCTGTTGTAACAACATGTTGTCACAGATGAGCGATGGCAGTTCGATTGCCGTTATAGTGGAAAATGAAAAAATAGTAAATTGTAAAATGGTAAATAATTTAATGTGTTTCATAGTATAATATTTGTAAACATAAACGTGAATTATGGTAGGGGCATTTCCAGAAACCCGCTTTATCGGCGGAGGGGCGGAAAGGCTGAGAGGCGGAAAGGTGAGGATATTCCCACCACTCGCCATGGACGTGGTCGATGAAGTATTGTTGGGTTGCTGACCAGCAATGCTCGGCAATGCGTTTATGTTCCTCACCGCCGAAACGATGGTAGATATTCGTGAAACCAATGATGGTCTCGCATTGTTCCCACCACGTTCCTTCCATCAATCCGTTAGGTTGTAATCCCTCTTTCGCCGCTTGAGCTACGCGTTGGACGGTCTCGTCTTCGTGGGTACCAATTACCTCACAGGCTTCGTCCAGTAGCCACGAGAACTCGATATCGTGGCCGGGACTATAAGCATTATTTATAGGTTTCCATTTATTATCAAAGAACAGACCGAGGTGACCGGAGGGTTGAACGATATGGTTTTTGAAGACATCGATGAGGCGTAAGATAGAGTGTTTGAGTTCCTCCGTAGGCCATACACGATATAGGTTCGTATAAGGTTCGAGGATATGTAAGTGGGTGTTTTGGGATTTGGGTGCATTGAGGTCTTTCTCGCTCAATCGGTAGTCCTCAATCTTACTCCAATCGCGTTGGGTAGCCTCTATGTATCCGCCATAGGTAGGGTCCCAAGCGTGCTGCTCAAGGCAATGATATAAATCTACGGCGTAAGGAAGAATCGTAATATCTCCCGTAGCGCGGATATATTCCGTAAGCCCATAGATGATGAATCCCAAGGCGTAGAACTGCTTGCGGTCATTGACAGGATTGCCCTGATAATCTAGTTCCCAATAGACACCGCCATATTGTTTGTCGATAAAATGGTTAAGAATATAGTTTTTGGCATTGATGGCTGCGTCTAAGTATTCTTTCTTTCCGAGTACGCGGTAGGCGGCCGAGAACGTCCACAAGATACGGCCGTATAGGATAGCCCCGCGGTTGGCCGTTTTGACCACGGTTTCATCGGCGAGCACTTGCCCGTAGAATCCGCCGTTTTCCTTATCCTTCAACCGCAGCCAATAAGGTAAGATATTCGTCGTTAAGACTTCTTTAAACTCTAAACTCTCCACTGTACACTACTTTTTAATTGGGAAACGATATATCAGCCAAGCCATAATCAAGGCTATTCCTGCCGGAATCAGCGAGAACAAGCACCAGATCATCATCTGCACTGCCGGTTCGTTCGTGATGGTCACAATCGTTTCGCCCGTCAACATATCTTGAGAGGACACTAAACCTGCCCAACCTAATAGAGCTGCAATGAGCGAACCCGAGATAGCACCACCTAATTTTTGCGCCATCGTTCCCGACGAGAAGATTAGTCCCGTAGAGGAGGTTCCGAATGTCTCGGTAGCATAATCGGCTACGTCGGCATACATCGACCACAACAGCGGCGAATAGATACCCACGCCCACAGAGGTTAGGATAACTATCAGAATCATGAGCCACATATAGGCAGGATTCATCGGGATGAAGAAGAATGCCACGGAAGTGATAACGCAGATGAAAGCAGCAATGATAAACGCTTTACGCTTACTGCCCACCCATTTCGTGAACGCAGGAGAGATTGCACCAAAGATCATGCACGTTACCTCACCTATCGCCATAAAGACCGTGAAGTTAATGATGATGGTCGGATCAATGTTCCAATTGCCAATATGGATTGTTCCTATCCAATCCGATAATCCGGTCAGGAGCACGTCACCACCCAAGCAGTACGTAAACAGATAAGCGGCAACAGCATAACGGAACCCATTAAAGAAATTAGTGAATATTCCGGTAGCGGTGAGATAGAGCCAAGGTTTGTTCTTGAACAGATCCACAAACTGCTTAAAGTTATATTTCTCTGCGCGTTTGGGTTTAATACGCTCCTTCGTCATCAGTCCGCAAAGCATGGTCATCAGCGCAGCCAGTCCGCCAAAGACAACACCGATGATGGCATATTGGTGCGCCTCGGTACCACCAATCCATTTCTGAACGTAGGGGAAGATAAGAAGGGTGATGAAACCCATCAGATAAGCTCCCACCATACGATAGGACGAGAATTGGTTTTTCTCGTTATCATTATCCGTCATCACGCCAAGCAACGAACCGTAAGGCACATTAACGGCAGTATAAGCTGCCATCATAAGCAGGTAGAACGTATAGGCATAGATACGCTTGCCCACAGGACCAAGGTCGGGAGTGAAGAGCAGGAGCGCAAAGATCAGTCCGTAAGGGATAGCACCAAAGATAAGCCACGGACGATACGTTCCCCATTTTGATTGCGTACGGTCAGCAAGCGAGCCCATCAGCGGGTCAGTCACTACGTCAAACAGACGAGCAATCAACATAAGGATAGCGGCATCCGCAAAACTAAGTCCGAAAACATTGGTAAAAAACACAGGAAAAGCAATCGACATGATTTTCCACGTGATACCGCCCGCAGCGGCGTCGCCCATTGCATAAGCGAGTTTTTCTTTAATTGAAGCCATTATATTTACGATTTGATTATTTACGATTTACTATTGGGGGTCTTTCAGGGCTTTGCCCGGTCTTTCAGTCCCTTCGGGACGGTCTTTCAGCAACGCGGTCTTTCAGCAGCAGACGTTCCGTCTGCGGAAGGCGGTCATCTTACATCCCTTAGGAACAATGTCCTTGGGTTATTGTATAGTTTGATAAAGTCTTTTTCCGTTTTGAGGCCTTTAGCGGCACCAAAATGCTCTCTGTGCCAGTTGCGCCAAGGCAAGAAATAGCAGACCTCTTTGCCTTCGGTGAGAGGTAAGAACACGCGTGTCCACCAATCGGGGACGGGTGAGTTTTGGATACCGCATTCGCTGATAGTAAAGAGCATATTGTGCGACTGAGCATAAGCATAAAGGAAATCGATATCTTTCGTTGAACCCGCAATGAAGTCTTTCTCCGTGCCCCATTGGTAGGTATCGTAACCGAGTATATCAACGCGTCCGGGTTCGGGGAAACGGGACTCCAGATACTCGGTAGTGAAGTTACCGTCGAGGTTCGGCGAGCAGCACCAAACGATCGTATTCGGAATACGCTCGTTTATATAGTCTTGGAACATGTTCCACAGTGCGAGCCACTCCTCGTTCGAGCAGTTGTTCCAGCCCCACCAGAACCACGAGCCATTATATTCGTGCCAGGGGCGGAAGATGAAGGGGACGGAAAGGGTTTGGAGGAAGTCCACGAGGGACTGCATCCAAGTCACGAATAGTTCGTGTTGTTCTCCTCCGGGAAGGATACTGCGAACGGTAGCAGGATCGCTCACATCCCATGCGTTGCCGCCTGTTTTAGGATTACGCGGGTGCCACGAGAAAGTGATGATACCTCCGCGTTGAACATGCTTAATAGCCTCTTCGCGAATCCGGCAGAAGGGCACGCTGTCGAGGTTCTTGTCGTGTCCTTCTTCTAATCCGCCCAAGTCAAATCCCATCACACCGGGATAGTCGCCCACGAGTTCGTAGGTGTCGGAGCGGTTCTGTTCCCATTGCCATGTAGTGCCATAGAAGGGGTCATCTTGGTGACCATACATGATTCCGCGTTTACTGAGTTCGGTAAGACGCTCAATCAGTGCCTTAGCCGGAGTGGGTGCTTGACTGCAAGCGGTCAAAATCAATCCTAACAAAATGTAAGTTAAATTCTTCATGATATTTTTAATTATAATTTATTTCCCTACTCCTCTACTCCCCTACTCCTCTACTCCTATAGGGTTATTTCAATTGTTTGTTTGCCCGGGTGATAGGGAATGATGGTCGGCTTATCTGCTTTCTGTTTATGGTTAGGATTATGAACGATGATCTCGTACTCTGCCTCGCGCCATTTGCGGTGGACGGTAAAGCCGTCTAGTTCGGAAGGAAGGCAAGGGTCGATGATGAGTTCGTTGAATCCGGGTTGGATACCGAGGATATATTGGGATACGGTAAGCCAGTTCCACGCGGCGGTACCGGTGAGCCACGAGTTTTTTCCTTCGCCGGGTTTAGCTGCATCTTTGCCGGCTACCATCTGGCAATAAACGTATGGTTCTATCTTATGCAGGTCTTGGTCTTGAATCCAAGCAGGAGCGATCTTGGTATAGTGGTCCCAAGCATCGTTTCCTCGTCCGGCTTTGGCTTCGCCGATGATGACCCACGGGTTATTATGGCAGAATATTCCGGCATTCTCTTTGTAGCCTGCCGGATAGGAAGAGATCTCGCCCATCTCGACGTGGTAGGTAGTGAAAGCCGGATGGTTGAGTACCATACCATGAGGGGTATCTAGGTAGCGTTTGCAGCTATCGAGTGCTTTCTCGACAAGTCCGTCCTCTTTGCCTATTTCCGCCATGGTGCAGAAGCCTTGCGACTCGATGAAGATTTTTCCTTCTTCGTTCTCGTTGGAACCGATTTTCTTGCCGAAGAAATCGTAGGCACGCAGGTACCACTCGCCGTCCCAACCGTACTGTTTGACGGCTTCGATCATCTTATCTATCTCTGCTTGCGCCCTCGCCGCCTCCACTTTCAACTTCTCAACTTGTCCTTTGTCCTTTGTCCTTGCTCTTTGTTCTAATAACGAAACGTAATCTCGTCCGCAGAACACGAACAGTCCGGCAATCATGAGCGATTGGGCTTGTGAGCCTTCGGTTTTGTTTTCGGTTGTTTGGAAGCTCTCGTTCGGGTCCCAGCTGAAGCAGTTGAGGTTTAGGCAGTCGTTCCAGTCGGCGCGACCAATGAGGGGTAAGTGTTGCGGACCGAGGTTATTGACCACGTGGTCAAAACTGATACGTAGGTGTTCAAGTAGGCTCACTTCCGTGCCGGGTTGGTTATCAAAAGGCACCATCTCATCCAAGATTGAATAGTCGCCCGTCTCTTTGATATAAGCGACTGTACCAAAGATAAGCCACATCGGGTCGTCATTGAACCCGCCTCCGATATCGTTGTTTCCGCGTTTGGAGAGCGGTTGGTATTGGTGGTAGCAGCCCCCATCGGGGAACTGGGTAGAGGCGATATCAATGATTCGTTCGCGGGCACGCTCGGGTATCTGGTGTACGAATCCCACAAGGTCTTGGTTACTATCTCGGAAACCCATGCCTCGACCGATACCCGACTCAAAGAACGAGGCGGAACGGCTGAAGCAGAACGTGATCATACATTGGTATTGGTTCCAGATGTTCACCATACGATTGAGGCGTTCATCTTTACTATCGACCATAAAGGTACTGAGTAACCCGTCCCATAATGTGCGCAGTTCGGCAAAAGCCTTATCCACGGCTTCGACGGTAGCGAAACGTTCGATGAGCGCGTGCGCACGCGTCTTATTGACTAAGGTAACATCACTATCTTGGGAACTGATGAGTTCGCCTTTACGTTTTCGTTCGATGTCGGCAGCAGAGAACTTGTTGTCTTGTTCGTTCTCAACATAACCGAGCAGGAAGATCAGGTCTTGACTCTCACCGGGTTGCAAGGTCAGTTCGACATAGTGCGAAGCAATAGGACTCCAACCGTGCGCTACGGACATAGACGGCTTGCCGTTCATCACGCATTGCGGGTTAGAGAAGTCGTTATATAAACCGATAAACGACTCACGATCCGTATCCCACCCATCCGCCTTACGGTTAGCAAGCGCATAGAAAGCGTAGTGATTCCGCCTCTCCTTATATTCGGTCTTATGGTATATACTAGTGAACCCTACTCCTCTACCCTCTACTCCCCTACTCCCATTTTCAACTTCTACCTCCCCCGTGGACCAGTTGCGTTGGAAGTTCTCCATGTCCGTAGAGGCATTCCAAAGGCACCATTCGGCGAAACTGAAGAGTTGAAGGTGTTTGGTTTGTGATGTATGATTGGTGATGGTGAGTTTATGCACTTCTGCCCAAGTGTGTAGTGGGACGAAAGTGAGTAGAGATGCCTCCACCCCATTTTTCGTTCCCGTGATGCGGGTATAGTTCATACCGTGACGGCACTCGTAACTATCAAGTGGGGTCTTGCACGGTTTCCATCCGGGATTCCAAACCGTGTCACCATCTTTGATATAGAAATAGCGACCACCGGCATCCATCGGCACACCGTTGTAACGATAGCGGGTGATACGGCGGAACTTAGCGTCCTTATAGAAGGTGTAACCACCGGCAGTATTGGAAATCAGTCCGAAGAAATCTTCGTTTCCGAGGTAGTTTATCCACGGAAAAGGAGTAGCGGGATGGGTAATGACAAATTCCCGATTCTTATCGTCAAAGAAACCATACTTATTCATAAACTCTAAACTCTTATTACGGGGCTTTATTATAAACAGATTCGAGGGTATAGGTTGAGTCCGCCGAGGTAGCAGCTTTAATCATCAGCTTAACGAGGGGTTCGTTATAGAGACTACCATCGTTATGGTTGATGAAATAGAAGCGCTCGCCATTGCCATTGTTATTATTATCCCACAACATCACGGGCAGGTTATGCATGTACGCACAGCGGCAGAAGTATTCGAGGTAATAGTTACGGAATTGCTCACCTCGGTCGGAAGGTTGTACCACGCACCCATATTCGCCCAAGTAGCAAGGGATATTGTTTGCGATATACTTGTCGTAGAGTTGTTGGAAGAGGCCATTGAAATACGCCTCGTCACACTCTTTATTG
The DNA here is from genome assembly GCA_045627765.1 of Paludibacteraceae bacterium. Taxonomy (GTDB): domain Bacteria; phylum Bacteroidota; class Bacteroidia; order Bacteroidales; family Paludibacteraceae; genus Colicola. The sequence continues at coordinate 16,867 of JAZQOG010000051.1, forward strand.
CTACTGGTGTGTCCCCACTCGTTCACCTCTGCTTTTTGGGCAAACAGGTAAGGGTCGTAGTTATGCACTCCCACCATGATTTTTCCGGCAGGGTCGTTAGGCAGGACGAGTCCTTCCATCGTAAATTTCGGATTAGCACAGAACCCCGGAACGCCAATCCAACGAGTAGCGTTATTACCACCGGTAGCGCGGATAGCATTGACAGCGACTTGGTTCCATTCGTTTTGGAGGGCATAGTAACGGGCATTATTACCACCCCACCCCCAACTGTCGTTATGCAGTTCGTTGAAGGTCTCCATGATTAGGTGATCGTCGGCATATTGGAAGGTCTCGGCAATCTGGGTCCATGTGAGTGTGATACGTTTGGAGATAGAGTCTTTGAGGGACGCATTATTCACTGCACTCACGATGTCTATCCAATACTCATCGTGGTGGGTATTGAGGACAACGTATAAACCGGCATTGAGAGCCCAATCTACGTTTTGTTTAACGAGTGCCATATAGTCGGCATCGATAGCGAAGTTATTGTTTACGTCTTGGTAGTTACCCCAAGTCACGGGCATACGAACGGTTGAAGCGCCCATTGCTTTGAGGTTTTGATATAGTTGTTCGGTCGGTTTGGCATTATCCCAGAAGTTACTCTTTTTGCCATCCTTACCGGAAGAAGTGTCAAAGTGATTGCCTAAGTTCCATCCCCAACCGAGTTGGCGTAAGAACAAGGCCGCAGGAGGCGTGGGTCTCCACGTCCCGTAAGTATAGAAATGCAGCGTATAAGCGGGGGCAATATGATTGGCATCTTTAGAATCAGCAATCGCTCCGCGCTCGATGGTTAAGGTATAAGCTACACTATCTTGCAGTTCGAGCGGAAAAACCAACTCACGCAACGTGTTTCCACGAGTAGGCACGATAGGTTGTCCATTGAGTGTAATGGATTTGCCCGCCACCACTTGAACATTGGTGGAATACGTAAGTACCAGACCGCTCACTTCACTCGCCAGAAGGGTATCCCCTTCTTGGATGGTGGAAGCAGTAACTTTAAGATCCTCTACAACAGAGGGTTCCACTGGTTTGGGTTTACAAGACAAGAGTGTCAGCCCGATAAGCACGAATAGGAGTTGTTTCATAAATAAATTTAATGTTATTCAAATTTGGCTACAAAGTTACAAAAACTTTTGCATTTATGCAAATATAATGCATTATTGCAAAAGTTTTAGATAAATTAGTATTAGAACCACATTTGGAAAAACAAGGACACAAACGATTCAAATCGGTAAATTTGACTGATTTTTCCGATTAAATTCGGTAAATTTGATTAAATTTGCCGATTTTGCTTGCATATATCAAAAAAAAGTTGTACCTTTGCAGCCGAAAATAAAAAAACGATACCATTATGATTCAGCGACTTTTAGAAACAAGCATCAAAAAAGATCTGTTTTCGGGTAAAGCCATTTGCATTATGGGTGCGCGACAAACAGGTAAGACAACTATCTTAAAGCAACTTTTTGAGGGGCGGCAAGACACGCTATGGTTGAACGCAGACCTTACACAAGTCAGGGAGATGTTTGCGCGCGTATCGTTAGGAATCTTACGCTCGATTATCGGTAATCATAAGATTGTGGTTATTGACGAGGCACAACGTATAGCCGATGTGGGAATTAAGATGAAACTCATTACAGACAATTTTCCCGAGGTGCAACTCATCTTGACAGGGAGCAGTTCCTTTGACTTGTCCCAAAAGATTAACGAGCCACTTACGGGAAGAAAATGGGAGTATCGCCTGTACCCTCTCAGTTTCAATGAACTGAAGAATCACACGAACATCGTGGAAGAAATGGGTTGTCTTCCTATTCGCTTGATATACGGATCTTATCCGGAGATAGTCACTCACCCGGGAGACGAAGAAAGAAGGCTGATTGCTTTAGCGGATAGTTATTTATACAAGGACGTGCTGGAGTGGAGCGGTATAAAAAAGACAGATAAGTTGACAAAGTTATTGCAAGCGCTTGCTTACCAAATCGGTTCGGAGGTGTCTTATAACGAATTAGGAAATATGCTTCAATTGGATGCCGAGACGGTGGAGAAATATATCTCTATATTGGAGAAAGCATACGTCATTTTCCGCGTTGGCTCATTTAGCAGGAATATGCGCAATGAGCTTAAATTCGCCAAGAAGGTCTATTTCTATGATACGGGCATACGAAACGCTATCATCCATAATTTTGCGCCGATAGATGTCAGACAAGATATCGGTGTGTTGTGGGAGAACTGGATGGTCAGTGAGTTAAGGAAAAAGCAAGAATTTTTGCATGGTAATACGTCCTTGTATTTTTGGCGCACCACAACGCAAAAAGAGATCGACTACATCGAGGAGCGAGACGGCATCATCACTGCCTACGAGTTTAAGTGGAATCCAAAAAAGAAAAGCGCCAAACAAGACGCTTTCCTTACTGCCTACCCCAACGCGACGTTACAAACGATAACGCCCGAAAACTATTTTGAACTATTATTCTAAAAAAGCGCACTTGGCAGGATTACCAAATGCGCCTTTTCTTCTCTTATCCATTCACTAACGCTATCTCATACCTTCCTCGTATCAGCATCGCTCTCACATAGCCCTTAAAGTCCTTGTACACTTTCGGGCGTCCTCTCTTGTCCAAGATTGACACATCCGGATGCTCAACCTGTCGAACGAATCGCTGCTTCCAGTATGCAAAGTGCTCCGGGTTCGCCAATTCGCGTTCCATTTGACGAAATGCCCATTGGAACTTTTCCACCGTTTCTTTCTCTCTACCCATAATCGGGAATACTTTATAATTGCGAGGTTCACGTTTGTAAATCTCACCTTTACCGTCTATCTTCATGCCGAAGATACGATGAGTCTTTTGGCGACATACATATCGTTTGTCTTTGCCAATTGCGCCGTTTATTTGTCCGTACGGCTCGGAAAAAATACAATCTGCCATAAATAAAAATTTTTAATTGTTAATTCTTCAATCTTCATTCTTCAATAGCCCTTTGGGCGCACCCTACTCCTCTACCCCTCTACTCCTCTCCACTTTATATATAGGGTTCTTCTTGGGTTCTTCCTGGGTTATTCTTGGGTTATTCTTGGGTATGCTCAATACCCTGTAAGTACCTCACCCGTCCTGTGCCGCGAGCCTCCGCGAGCGGTTATTTGGTCCATTCTCTCCGCATGTCATGCGGAGTCTTGATTTTGTTATGTTTTTTCTCTCCGCATTGCATGCGGGGTCTTGAACAGTGTTTCCGTTACCGAGATTTTCTAATCTCGGTTCTATAGACCCTGTCCCTTCTCGGCGAAAGTCTTTCGCCGTTTTTTTTGGTGCAAGTGGTGCGGGTGGTGCTAGCACTTCTATAAACCCTATCGCGTGCGGGTGTGAGTTTTAAAAGTAGCATGCACCACTAGCACCACCTGCACCATCGGGATCTTCTTTTGCCGCTCGTGCTTGTAATCTTCGTTGGTTTTCAACGTCCATATTTCTCATTACAACATATCCTCTCTTACCTCCATGAAGTACTCTTTGTATATACCCTGTTTTTTTCAAGACTGCTCCCAACTTGCTAATGGGCATAGGTGTCCTTATACCTCCATAGCTAACAAGTAGCGCACTAACTTCCGCGGTAGTCATAAATTCTGCTCCATTATCGCCGGGATTGGCAGGTGAGAAATAGACGGGCAGCAGTTCGGCTTCGTTGCTGACTTTTTGGAACGACTCTACGTGCGTTTCCAAAGAAGCGATATCGTCCAAGTCGAACCAGTAGTTAAACCCGTGTTTGAGAAGGTACAGCGCTTCGCCATAGATTTGTTCGTACGGGAAACAGTTTCCCCAGTTGTACGGGCTATCTATCATCTCCACATCGAAGGGCAGCCAACGACGGTTACCCGTTTGGTCTGTGAGGAACTCGCGGTTATTGCCGGAGGCGCAGAAGGACGCAACGCGGATGCGGCGCTCTTTGGCAAATCCGTAGGCAGCACGCTCGTTCACGTCGGAGGTAGTGACAAGCGACTTGAGCTGATTGAGTTCGCGGTCGTTCATCGAGTCTATCTCGTCAATGTTGATGAGTCCAAACTCCGCGATACGCAGGCGCTCGTCCTTATTGAGATCGCGCACGTTGGTCATCTTCGTTTGGTAGGCACGCAGGCACGGCGGCATCAAGCGTTCGAGCCACGTGGTCTTGTAGATTCCCTGTTTGCCGATGAGCACGAGCACTTGCTGATTGACCACCTCGTCATACATCCAACTCGCCACCATCGCCACAAACCACTTTCTAAAGCACACCCGCCATCTCTCTTGCGGATTTTCCCTACTCCCCTCCTCCTCTACTCCTCTACTCCCATTAGAGACATGGACTTGGCTCCCGAGCCAATCAATAAACGAGCTTTTGCTCGGGGTGTATTCGGGCAGGGAGAGCAGGTACTCGCGCAGCGGGTTAACCGAAGGGATGTCTTCGGAGTTAAGGACTGTAAGGATCTCCTGTGCAGAGACGCTCACGCCTGTTTCGGTAGCGCAGTTGCAAGCGATAGTGTTAACCTTGCGCTTGTCAACCTCTTGCCACAACCCTACTCCTCTACTCCCCTCCTCCTCTACTCCCAATACACGGATTTGCAGTTTCCTCGATAGTTGGTCTAAGCGGAAGTCGTTTCCGCCGTTGTAGTTGTCGAGCACGTATTGGCGTGCTACGTCTAATTTGTTTGCCATAATTGTAAAAACTTCGTTTTTACGACCGCTTTTGGCTGAAGGAGTAAGGACAAAAGACAAAAGACTATAATGTTTCGTCTGCACAGAGTAAGTCAGTAGTATATGGTCTTTGCTCTTTGTTCCTTGTTCCTTAATCCGAAGGGCGGTCAAATTAATAATTATGGCTGGGCCCAGCCGTTAGCTGTTGAATTCGACTGCAAAAGTAGATAAAAAAAACGACTCCCACAAATAGTGAGAATCGTTTACAACTACATGCAACTATAATGCAACTTAATTTCGATATTTGCGCAAATTCGCGCTACTATATGTAACTTGGAAATAATCTACTAAGATTTTGTGCAACTCCTCGGTGTTGTAACAACTTTCGTGTACATATCCCAATGCCTCATTCGTTCTAAGGCAGTGAACCATGTGCCGTGCAGGTCCTTTGGCGGCTAATTGCAATTCCTCCATGACCGCTTCTACTTTTCCTTCGCGCACGGCTTGCGGTGTGATAAGCGGACAAAGTGGCAGTTCTTTTTTCTTTTCTGCTTGTTTGTTGGTAACTTCTGTTTTCTCAGCTTCTTCCGGATGATCCATCTTATACTCTAACTTTTTGCAGGCCTCATCTAAGGCAGGCTTTTCCGCTTCAACTTTTTCTTGCCATTGTGATGATTCTTCATAATGGTTTAGATATGCCTCCCATAATGCAAAAACCTCCTTACGAGAACGATTGCCAAAAGCCGCTTTGTTATAATCCATAGGCAACAACATCTCACGTTGGCGATAAATAGAGAGCATCACTTCGTATGCCACAGTATCATCGTAGAACTCTTCTAAAAAGTTATAAAGGTCTATTAAGACAGGCTCATAGAACTCATTCCAATTAACACATACAGGGGCAATAATATGCTCTCGAAGCAACTCTCGCAGTCCCCATATAGCATAGGTCTTCTGACTTAGTTCACGACCATATTTCTCTACATGATGCTTGCGCATTTTTTCCTCATTGAGACCATAGAAGTAATAGTCCGCTGCCGTTTCAATGCCGACATTCACTTCATATCCATAGTACTCTTTGGCGAGAAGCATCCAATCATCCCACTCCAAGTCCCGTGCCCAATCGTCCAGATATTCAGGTAAAATGTTATACTGATTAAACATAGCGATTTGTTTTAATTACATATTTATACTCAACATCTGCAAGCGGGTTTGATAGAGTTGCAGATAGCGCGTTTGCAATACTTCGGACACGAAGGACGATTCTATCAGTTGCTGCACCTGTGGCAAACACTTGCGATACTTTTGTATCAGATTATCCACCGTCTTGGGTTCAATATGCAAGGTCTGCGCCAAAGCATAAAAGTCGTCTCGACCGATGTCGCGCCGTTTATTATTCAGTTTTAATGCTAACTCATCTTCATTGGGATATACGATAGCGGCATTGATAAGGTCATACGCCGGAGTGAGACGCACCTCCCCTTTTCGAGGTTGGTAGAGGGAGAAGTTCTTCAGGTGCATGTCGTTATTTCCCGTTAAATAGCAGAATAATAGTACATCTAAAAAATTAACAGCATCCATCTTAGGGACAGACGAATAGCGCTGAATGGTTTCCCCAACCACTTCGTACGAACACTTATATTTATGCTCTGTTAGGCGATTCGTTAGTTGGCATAGATCCTCCATCGCAATCTTTTTTCCGTCTTTTGTTCGGTCTATTCGGCGCGTCAAATAGCACAATGAGCCATCCGCCATTCGTATTAACGTATGAGGGACAATGTCAATCTTACACACTTGCGCTAAATGCATCGTCAGGTCTTCGACTTCGGGTAACTCGGGATAAGTATCCGACTGCGGCTTGAGGATATACTCTCCCCATAAACCGACAATAGTTAGACGCTGTAATCCTTCCGCTTGCTGCATATAAAGCGACAACTTAGGTTGAACGCCCGTCAATGTGGTTTGTTGAGCGATAATCTGAGAAGCTAACTCATCTAAGTTATCGCGCGTGTATTCCAACACCGGCGGCGTTGTCAATCCAAAGAAACGACGGGCACAAGAAGCGTGGAAATCCTGCTCTCCGGCAGCCAATGGCTGATAACAATACAAACACTTACACATCCTCGACCTCCTTTTCTCTGACACTTACGGCTCCTATACAATCCTTACAACATAGTAGCAGCAAAGACATCCTATCTAAAACACTTATATCGCGGGTACGTAATGCCACATCCAACAACCACCCCTCCGGAATCAGCCCATCAAAAAATGCGAAAAGGACTTCTTTTTCGTAAGGCTCTTTACGAAGAGGGAAAGTCAGACTGACAGGACACGCCTCGGGACGAGATAAATAGGAATCAAGGTACTGAAAACGATACATCTCATCCTCTTCCACTTCTGTTAACACGCCCGCAGGAATATCCTCATAATATACAATGGCTTCTCTCATAACTTACTTTTCTGAGTTTGAAACGGCGATTAACGAATAGTTAAAATAATCCAATAACTGCGTCACCTTATCCATGCGGAGCGTTTGCTTCCCCTGCTCCAAACTGCGAATGAAACAAAGTCCTACTCCGGACTTCATCGCCAAATCCTCTTGTGTAAGCCCGTACGTCTTACGCAATAATTTTACTGTAGTTGCTATATTCGTTTGCATATAAATATAGGTATTTTATATTATTTTATATTCGCTCGCATATAAAACAATGATTTTTTCACGCTTTTATATGCATTCAAATATAAAATCCGCTGCAAAGGTACTACTTTTTTTTGATATGTGCAAGAAAAAGGAAAGAAAATTACTTTCTTTTTCCTAAAATGGATAGCAAACGAACAATTTCCTCATTTCGTATCTAGTCTACAAGAAGCCAATTTATAGCTAAACGACAATGAATAGTTAGATTATCAACTACAATATCTTGTTCTTCTCCGTCCATCATAATGAGTGTTAGATGGTTGCAACGAGTTGCGGCAGCCCCCTTGACAAGACCATTGATTTCCCTATTATACAAGCGCTGGGATGGTTGAGAAAAATCGTACACGACTTGTATCAATTCTGTTATTTTGCCACTATCAGCCACTGCAAAATCAACCTCGTAATTCCTGTTTTCCCGCAAATAGAATAACTGTTGGGTTGAATATTCCATACGTCGGAACAATTCTATAGCGATGATATTTTCAAGTCGCCAACCTTTGTTTTCCGTTTGAAGCACATCATCATGATTGGACAAGAATGCATTGTCTATTGCATATACTTTTCTAAAAGTCTGTCGTTCTATGCTTTTGAAAGAAAAGCGAGGAACCAATCTCACAAGGTATGCCTTATCAATATAAGAGACATAATTCTTCGCTGTATGAATGGTGGATAAATGATATTTGTGTTGTACCTCTGAATAGTTGACCTCTTGACCAAAATTATCAAGTAATCCGGTAGCTATTTGCTGCAATGTTTGTTTGTATTTAATTTTATATCGGCGACAGATGTCCTTATTGATAATGGCGTCTAATAGGGAATGAATGTATTTGTCTGCCCGATTGAGGAATAATGTTTCCGGCATACCACCATTGGCTAAATATTCATTGAGGGCATAACGGCGTAAACCTATAGCAGTTGTACTTTGCTCATCAAGGTTAACATTTTTGATTCGACAATAATCCTCAAATGAAAACGGATAAAGGTGTATCTCGTTATATCTGCCTGTAATATGTGTACTTAGCTCATTGCTTAATAGGTTAGCATTGCTACCGGTAATAATCAAATGTATTTTTTGGCGTAATAACTTATTGACAAAAAGAGGCCAATGATCAATGTTTTGTATTTCATCAATAAACAGATGAGTGTAGGGACCATATACCGCCAACAAAGACTCTTGCAACTTTGTCAATTGGTCAGATTTTAGATTGACAATATCAACATCATCACAATTGATGTAAGCAAAGTGCACACCACTTTCCACCAATACTTTTTGGCACAATGTTGATTTCCCGCTTCGGCGGACACCGATGACAATCTGAGCTAACGGGCTATCCAAGTCTATTTCTTTTTCCTCTTTACGGGTTACTAATGAAGAAAAATCAGTAGTTAATAACTCTCGTTTTTGGTCGGCAATGATTTGTTCTAATTGATACATAAAACCTTACTTTTTTTGAATTCGGCTGCAAAGGTACTAAAAATAAATGATATATGCAAATAAAAAAGCAATAAATTGCACTAAACGGTAAGTTTTTTGTTGTCTAAACTGCACTAAACGGTAAGTTTTTGGTTGTCTAAACTACACTAAACGGTAAGTTTTATTGATAAACTCGGCCACAGAATTACAACTTTTTTTTGATATGTGCAAATATTTCTGTAAATTTCCTCACATTCCCCACAAAAAAACAGGGGAGGTCTTGCGACTTCCCCTGAATTTGCATAGAGTAAGACTAGAAGATTACTTCTTAACCGTTATCTTCTTGACAGAAATATTATTTCCTTGGAAAACAAAGCCTGCTCCCCAATCGATATAGGCATCACCGGTCAGACGAGCCGCAACATCTGCGTCAACAGTCATTGCGATGAATCTGTCTTCTTTAGCGGTGGTAGCATTCTCGATATTGATAACACCGGCATCATCGGGACGAACAATCTCATAGCCTAATTGGTCAGCGTTGAATACACCCCAGTGACCATCATAGAACTTAATCGCCCAATCGTCAGCTAAGAAATCGCAGTAGAAAGTAATAACCGAACCTTCTTTCACACCCATTTTTTTGAATATGTCAAGGACCTCGCCATCACCTTTACCGAATTCCCAACCTGCCCAACCGGTCAGTTCTTTCGTTCCTTCCCAAGCGGTCTTAGGTCCATCCAAGGCTTCCCATTCGAAGCTGAGGATCTTGATTCCGTGACCATAGATAACCCAACCGGTCTCGATGAGAGCAGTAACGTCTTCTGCTTTCACATTGACTACAGTGTACTTTTGTCCGGGTTCTACATCGAAGTGAGGATCATCAGGATTATTATAGTCAATTGGAGTTGACCAGTCACGCCATTGAGCCTTGAAGTTACGATAGTCATCGGCATTAGTCTCATGGTTGATAATGAGTTGACCAGGACCGGTGATCGTCTTCACAAATGCCTCATAAACATCCGGGTTCTTATCCGTGAAGAGCTCTAGGTTATTATCCCAAGAACCAACATCCCAAGGAGTAGCGAAGGTATAGAATACGTTACCCTCTTTGTGCATTGCCAGACCGGCAGTCTTAGGCATGTTGTTGTCGTGTTGATAGAGAATAACACCACCATCTCCTTGACCTTCGCGAACGGCGAAGGTAATGATTGTTCCGTCTTCGTTCACCTCATATTGTTGTTGAACGAACTTAATGTTCTTAAGGATGTCGCCATTCGGCAATTGGAGGTACTCAACGCGGTCGAATAACTTACCATGGATGGTAATGATATTACCGGGATACAAATCCGAGGTTTTACCGCTCAACGAGTCAATAACTACCAACGGAACGTTGATGGAGTCACCCATAAAGGTGGCACCCGTGTTGTTATTAACTAACGTGATAGCACCGCATAAAGAGGTCATCGGAACATGGGTCTTAATGGCAGTACCTTCATTGTTTACCTCGAAAGCAACATCAGGAACACCCGGGTAATTGACGGTAGTAATAAATTGCAGGTATTCACCTTCAATCATAATCTCGTCTCCATATTCTACATCGTAAGGAGCAGCAGCTCTCATGATGATAGGCGTATGAATCTCCAGTTCTCCGGCTTCGAACTCATCTTCACCGGCGAGTAAGGTAACCTTACCGCTGACAGCCCCAATAGGCACAACTACTTGGATGTACTTGCGTCCTACTTTCACGAAGTCAGCTGCCTCAACCGTTGCACCACCATAGAAAGTAACGGAAGTGATATTCCACATAAACTCACCTTCGATGGTAACGATGTCGCCTGCCGTAACAGGAGCCTCGGGTTTGATACCGGTAATCTCAACCTCTTCAACATACGAAACCACGGAAGCAGACCAAATCGTGTCTTTCCCTGCTACCAATGCGATTTTGGAAGAGATAGCATTTTCAGGAACTTTGATATAAAACTCCTCAGCGGGTTTGCTGGAAGCAATGAACTTACTTTTCTCAATAGCTTCGTAACCGGGGACATCCTCATTAGCAACGGGGAAGAGCACTTGGCTTACTTGGTCCATGTGAGCACCCATCACAATGATGGTATCACCACGCAATACGGGGCAAGGACCAAAAGCATTGAGACTAACTTTGTCGCCATATTGGTTGGTGTCCAACCCTCTTTCTTTACAAGCCGAGAAGGACAGCGCTACAATGGCAAGAAATGCTATAATAATATTTCTTTTCATAACATATAGTCTTTTGAGTTAAACATTATAAGTTAGGAACAACACGGAAGTTATCCATCAAGAAGATTGGCGTACATGGGGTACCCATTGCACCGCCGCTCCAAGGCCAGATGATAAAGCTATCAAAGCTTTCCTCGCTGATCTTAACAGCACCTTTTGAGCCATCGGCATTGTAGATAAAGTCGCTGATAGGTATGGTAACCGTAATCCACTCATCGCCGGTATCAAACGAACCGGTTGCTTGCCATGGAATCCACAATCCGCGGCACAGATCCAAACCTTCATTAGCAGAAGTGTGGATATACTTGTTGTTTTGCCATGTATCGTTCGCGCAATTCTTGTTGTTTACGAACAGAATTTGCATGGCAGCAGCAGACCAAGGATTGTTCTTCGGAATGCAGATTTCGAACTTGAAGGACATAGAAGAAGGATCAGCATAGTAACCTTTCTCTTGTGTGTTACGCAATGGAACACCTACTTCTTCTTTGGTAATAGACATAGGATCACCATTCCAGTTACCGCACCAGAAAGGCAGTTTAAACTGCTCAGCCCATGCATCACCCGTCAACTCGGTAGCGCCATCACCCATAATAACGAAGCGACCAGAAACGCCCGGGATACCCTCAAACTCTGTTGCATATTGAGCCGCAATGTTCCAACCTTGCGGAAGAACACCACTGGTCGAGTTCAAGAAGTTAGCACCCGATTCAGCACCATCAAAGTCGGTAATGATACCGCGGTTATCCTTGTACATGAAACGAGACAGACTCTCACCAAAGATGGTGTGAACCATGATACGGCCTGCAGGAGCACCTTCAGGAACGATGAATTGGATCTCGTTATCCGTTACGCTCTTAACCTCTGCGGGAAGCGGAGCTGTGCTACCCTCACCCATAAAGGAAACGGTCAAAGGATCATTAGCATTGTTCTCGAAATACAAACCGGTGATAATAGCCAACGAACCGGGAGCAGCATACTCGTTCTTCATAGCACTTACTTGAGGACCGGGAACGACAACGTGGAAAGGATGGGTTACCTTTTCATCACTCTTGGTTATCATAATAATTTGATCCGTGATATTCTTTGGAATAGCATTCGGAATGGTTACAAGCATCGTGTTATAGGTGATATAACTGGTATTGAGGACGGCTTTCTTATCATTGAAATACAACTCCTTAATACTGGTTAAGTTCTCACCGACAATCGTAAGACCCGTACCCAAACTTGCCTCCACTAAGAGGGAGTCTTTTTGGGCTGCGCTTTGCGGACGAATGTACTTAATCGTAGGTACGCCATCCGTGAGCTCGAAAGCATTTGGCTGATCCTTGCAAGATGTAACTGCAAACACCGCCATCACGCTTACTAAAGCAATTATAAGATAATTTTTCATAATGATATCATTTACGTATTAATATTGATAGGTACCGCGTACATCTACATGAATAGCGGGTGCATCCGACTTCAAGTTTGGATTCAAAGCCACATCCTCGTTCGGGAAAGGCAAAGTGAATACGGCCGGAGTCACATTGGGAGCCGCAGCATCGTTGTTATAATCAATCGGTTTTTCAGGATCGATAGTCATGGACCAACCTTGACGATCTGCCAACCAGAAAGCCTTGAACATAGCGTCGCAGTTCCAGATTTGGTTACGATATTGCGCTTTGATTTCTGCAATACAAGCATCCATATCATAATAGGCGCGACGAACGAAATCGTACCAACGATCCCCTTCACCGGCAAGCTCAAGACGACGCTCTTTCCAAACTTGGTCAAACGTTAACGAACCAACAGCAGCAGCACTTGGAATAGCACGTTGATGAACTTTATTGAAAGCATCGAGAGCTTCGGCATCAGTAGTTGTACCATCCCCCATCAGCACAGAAGCCTCAGCAGCTACCAAATACACATCAGCCAAACGGAGGATATGGGTAGCATAAGCGTATGCCATACGAGCGGCACTGATACCGGTCTCGGCTACGTGGTCAGCATTGTCGCCATACATGTGTTTTGCCCAGTTACTACCGCAAGGACCTTGGCATTGACCCTCAGAGAAAGCCTTACCGTATGCAGCATCCTCGGTATCATAGATAGCATCTAAGTAATCAAAACCTGCACCTAAACCGCTTGCGTGAGGACCGGTATAAGTCTTATCACGCCAGAAATAGGTATAGTGGTCACCGGCAGTCATAAACGTAGCTTTACGACGAGTGTCTAATTGAGGAGTAGTCGTAGGATCCGGCCAAGCAGCCACTTCTGCATCTACACCACTCTCGCCTGTCATTTCGATTACGCCAAAAGCAGCCATCAAGTCAGCCGAAGGACCTCCCCAGCCGCCCCAGACATCACCAAACTCATCAAAGCCGACGATACCAAGGTCAGATTGCAGCGTGTTTTGGCTGGTCCATTGAGAACCTACTGTCCAACGCCATGCAAACAGACTCTCCGAGCACTTATTGCAGTGACCCAAGAAGATGTCAGCATAGTTGGCCTCTAACGCACGACCTGAATTGTTCTTTACGTCAATAGCAAGGTCGTAAGCCTTTTGCAAATCATCGTTATTGAGTGAACCGCTCAAACCCGCCTTGGTCAAATAAACCTTAGCCAGCAAGCCCTTAGCGCAGTATTGGTCGATACGACCGGCATCACCGTGAGCGGGGAGCAGTTCAATGGCTTTTTCAAGCGTCATGATGATATACTCATACACATCTGCTTTTTGCACTTTCTTTAGCTCATTGTAGTCTGCTTTAGCCAAAGACTCAGAGTTACTATGGACAATAGGCACCTCACCGAACGAACGAACAAGGTAGAAATAAGCCATTGCTTTCCAAGCTAAGCATTCGCCCATGCACTGATTAACTACAGCAGGGGAGCAATCTTTAGCGTTTTTCAAAGACTCATATACAGTCGAGCAGTGACCAATCTCAGCCCAAAGGGAATAAGACATATTAACCAAGTCGGCATCCGTACCATTAACAGAGAAGTTCAGATAAGGAGAACTACCCCAATACATATTACCAGAGAAAACCTCACCCACTTTAATGAAACCGCGTTGGAAATCATACCAGGGCGAGTTGTACAGATAGTTCACACCCGAGATACAAGCGGCATCCGAAGTGTAGTAGTTATCTGTATTATAACCATCCTCAGCGGGACGGTTTAAGAAAGTCTCGCAAGAGGGAAGCATGAAGATCATGCTAAGCGCTAATACTAAATATTTGTTTTTCATAATCTCAACACATTATAAGCCAATACTTAAACCAACTGTCCAAGACATAGGCGAAGGATAACGACCGTTATCTAAGCCCATTACGTTGGCACTCGTTGTGGATGCACCAACTTCAGGATCATAACCCGTATATTTGGTAGCGGTGAACAGGTTGTTACCGGTTACAGACAGACGGAGGTGATCAATCTTGTTCTTGAACATCTTCTTACCAAAGGTATAAGCTACCGTTAAGGTCTTCAGACGCAGATAGGAACCATCCTCAATGTAACGGCTCGACCAAGCGTCGTTGTCGTTCGGGTCATTGATAGATGCACGTGGTAACGTTGCATTCGGATTCGTTACGTGAACGTTATCAATATGCTCGTACCAATCAGCTTGACCGGGGTTGATAGCACCTAAGCGAGCGCGATCATTAACCGCAGATGTTTGGTTCGTCCAAGCCGAATTCATGTGCGTGAGCTTCATAGCGGTGTAGTTACCCACTTTGTTACCTACACTACCGTTGAAGAACAGGATAACCTCTAAGCCTTTATAACGGAAGGTGTTGTTCCAACCAAACGTCATAATAGGCAGCGGGCTACCGATGTTCGTCTTATCGTTTTCATCAATCACACCATCACCGTTGACATCCTTATACTTGATATCACCTACGAAGGTGGTATTAGCGCGGCTATACTTAGTAGGATCCGTGCTCCAAGACTTCGAACCGTCAGCGTTAGTTACAACAGGATTGTTCTTTTGCAACATATTCACCGGAGAGTTCAAAATGTCGTTGAAGTCTTGGTAAACGCCCTCTACAACGTATCCGTAGAAGTTATACAGGCTCTCGCCTACTTCGGTACGGCTTACAACGTCAGTCCATTGACCATAACCAACCAATGCGGTGGAGTTGCTCAACGATAAGAGTTTGTTTTGGTTGAAGCTCATCGAGACATCGCTATTCCAACTGAAACCTGCGATATCAATAGGTTTGGTGTTGAGGGCGATTTCAATACCGCGGTTGCGGATGTTACCATAGTTACCGTATGGAGCAGCCAAAGCGGACGATGCGTTACCCGATGTACCCATGATAGAGGGCAATACGAGTTGCATCAACATGTCTTTACTGTTCTTTTGATACAGGTCAACAACTAAGTTCAAGCGATCCCACAAGAAATTCAAGTCGATACCGATGTTGAATTGCTCTTGGGTCTCCCACTTGATATCCAAGTTCTTCAAGTTAGCCGGACGATAACTCAAGCCCAGGTCGGTTGCCATGGTGCTCATAGCCGAACCCCACTTGTAACCACCGATGTTCGAGTTACCCGTTTGTCCCCAACCGAAACGGATCTTACCATTGGTTAAGATACCTTTATCACGAGCTTCCTTCATGAAGTTCTCCTCACTGAAGCGCCATGCAACGGCTACAGAGTGGAACGGAGCCCAACGTTTGTTAGGACCGAAGTTCGAACTACCATCATAACGGAAGGTGTAAGTTAACAGATAACGAGAAGCGTAGTTGTAATTAGCACGAACGAAGAAAGACGCCATCGAAGCGCTACCAAATCCACTGAAGATTTGAGGATCACCCGTACCTAACGAGGGGTTATGAACCACATCACTCGGCAGACCGGTATTCATCATACCTTTATAGTCCCAACGGCTTACCCACATTTCTTGACCGACCATCGCACCTACGTTATGGTTCTTCTCTTTACCGAAGCTTCCATTGTAAGTTAAGAAGTTCTTAAAGCTGATGAAAGTATTGCTGTTGTCTTGTTTACGGCTCTCGTTACTTGGACGGCTCCAAGTACCTAAGTTAATCATCGGTTTGTAGGTCTCACCTTGGCTCCAGTTCAGGTCATAACCGAACTCTGTGTGCCATACCAAACCCGGGTAGAACGTAACGTCAAAGAATAGGTTACCATTCAGTTTATGACGTTTCAGCGTAATCGTATTGTACTCAGCTAATGCGATTGGGTTAGGATTGGTAAATCCTTCCTTAGCAACTACAGAATATCCACCATCAATATTGTAAATTGGAATATCAGGAGGCGTAGTCAGAGAGTAAGTAATCAAACCTTCTTCACCATCAGCCAACTTCAGGTCATCACTGGTGTTAGCGTAAGCTACGTTGACACCCATCTTTAACCATTTACGCAGTTGAGCGTCGATGTTCGCACGCAGGTTAATACGTTGGAACTCGGAACCGATAATGGTACCTTTCTGGTCCATAAAACCACCGGCTACATAGTAGTGGATTTTATCCGTACCGCCTTGAGCGGAGAGTTGGTGCTGGTGTTGGAAACCGGTTTGGAAGACAGCGTCTTGCCAGTTCGTACCTAAACCGAGAACAGAAGGATCGGAATAAGCTTGATCGCGGCTTGCAGCGTAGATCTCACCTTGGTCAACCAAGTCGTTGTAGAATCCGGCGAAGTCGCGGAGGTTCAACATATTGAGACGTTTGGTTTGTTTGTTCCAAGTTACTTGACCATCATATTGGAATTTTGCTTCTCCTTCTTTACCATGTTTGGTGGTAATAAGGATGACACCGTTGGAACCTTGCGCACCATAGATCGCGGTTGCCGAGGCGTCCTTCAATACTTCCATAGACTCAATATCCTGAGGGTTAATCGAGGACAGCGGAGAGATGGTTGATACAGCACCATTACCGAGGGCATCACCTAAACCGAAGTCAGCACCGGACGAACCGGTAGATTGGTAGATAACACCATCAATAACGTATAGCGGTTCAGCACCGGCGTTAATGGTAGCGATACCACGAACGCGCACGGACGAAGCGGAACCCGGGGCACCACTGGTTTGTACAGCGCTAACACCGGTAACACGACCAGCTAATGCTTGGTCAATGTTCGTTACGGAAGGATCCGTAAACGCTTTAGCGTCCAAAGTCTGAGAAGCACCTGCTAAGTCACTTTTCTTAGCGGTACCATAACCTACTACAACCACCTCATCCAGCACTTCCGTATTCGCGGAGAGTTCTACTTTGAGGGTCGTTTTACCTTTTAGTTCCTTTTCTTGGGTGGTTAAACCCACATACGAGAATACGAGAGTAGCATTTGCATCTTTTACTTCGAGAGCAAAGTTACCATCAAAATCCGTTACGGTTCCGTTTTGCGTACCCTTCTCCATAACGGTGGCTCCAATAACGGGATCACCCGTTTGTTCTGTGACCATACCGGTCACTGTTACCTGAGCCCACATGGCTAGCGGCAAGAAAAGTGCCGCTAACAATGTAGAAACTCGGATAGCCATAGATTTTGTTTTTAACATGTGGCTTAATATTTAAAGTTATTCCTATTACTTATTACGCACGCACGCGCCTACGATGTTGTAGGTCTTGCCGTCGCGGATAATAAACATTTGACCATTCTCCAATACCTTAACGGCTTGGATGCCATCTTGAACGGAGCTCCATCCAGCAGCGCTACCGATACGCACACCCGCTTGGGTGTCGTTATCTTGGTAGCAGATGGTAACTTTGGTTCCAATAGCAGGCTCCGTAGTTAATTCACCATCAACAGTGATATATACTACATCCTCACTGTTAGCAGCGAACCAAAGAGCCTCATTGTCGTAAGGACCGGCAGCATTGATATTGAAGCCTTGACCGCCCCAAATACCGACATATTCCCATTGATGAAGCGCCTCGTTGCGGGTCATCATAGCCCAAGTCCATTCGCCGCTCTCCCAAGGATGTTTAATGTAGGTAGGACGAGCCAGAACTTCAGCAGTAAACGCGTTGCCGAGGAACTCATAGCAGTGGAACTCAACTTCATCACCTACGAGAACGTCCTTACCACTAACTTCAGCAATATCGCTGATCTTGTAAGCAACCGTCTCAGTTGGTTCAGCCTCAAAGGCGAGTAATACCTCATCGCTACCAAGAACACCGGTAACTGTCCAATCACCGTGGTTGTCGGTACTCATCTGACGGAACGATACTTCTTCTGCACCATCCCACTTATTACCTAAGTAATAGGTCGGATATTCAACTTGGCTGAAGCAGAGGCTGTTAATCTTAACCGTACCCGCCTCCTGAGCAACGAAGATAAGTTGCAACAAGTTTGCCATATCGACATCAGCCAAATAGTGATAAACAACGATGTTCGTATCAGCTTCAGCTACGAATTGCTCCTCACCTTGTTCGTCTTGAAGCAGTACTTGGAAATCGGTAGTAGCTTCATACTCAATCGTTAAGGTATTCAACTCATTCAGGTCGATACCACCTAACCACATATTCATTGCGCTGTTAGCCGCAGCAAACGTCATCACACCTTCAGCAATCGAAGCGTTCTCATCTAATGCGTTGAAGGCTTCATCAACGATTTCGAAGCACTCCTCAGCAGGTCCGTCTTGATGCGGGAAGCAAACATCAACGCCTTTGATAGTCAAGCCATTACCGCAAATAACCAAGCCGCCCTCATTAACGAGAACATCAATATCGGCTTGCGACAAGAGAACAGACTTAGAGGTCATCTCGTCCAAACCACCATAGGTTCCGTCTTCAGAAGAAGCAGGATCTGCTACAGTCGTAGGCAGAGCTGCCCAAGAACCGTTACCGAAGCGGAGGTTCGTGTATGCAGCACCTTCCGTCTTAGCAAAGTAAGCAGTGACAAGTGTACCGACAGTAGCCTTCGTCCAATCGTAACCACCCCATGAGAGGGCGCCCATAGCAGTAGAAGGATCCCAAGAAATGGCGGTTTCACCGGCCCAAGCCTGTTCGCAATCAACGACAATAGCTGAACATAATTCAACACCTTTGATAGTCAAGCCATTACCGCAAATAACCAAACCGCCCTCATTAACGAGAACATCAATATCGGCTTGCGACAAACGGATAGACTTAGAGGTCATCTCGTCCAAACCGCCATAGGTTCCGTCTTCAGAAGAAGCAGGATCTGCTATAGTCGTAGGCAGAGCTGCCCAAGAACCGTTACCGAAACGGAGGTTCGTGTATGCAGCACCTTCCGTCTTTTCGAAATAAACAGTCAGTTTATCACCACTCTTTGCGGTGGACCAATCGTAGCCACCCCATGCGAGGGCATTCATAGCAACGGAAGGATCCCAAGAAATGGCAACATCA
>JAZQOG010000052.1:0-26099 GCA_045627765.1 Paludibacteraceae bacterium
ATGTCAAGACAACCATCTGCACTGTAAGCGAAGCTCAATGGGTTACCCCTATTCCCCTACCCCCCTACTCCTCTACTCCTCTACTCCCCTACTCCTCTACCCCCATCTTCCGCATCACGGCGGACAGATTCCTTCGGAATATGGTTCGGGCGGTAGTGGGTACGTTGTTTGATGTAGGACGAGGGAAGATGGCACCTGAAGCCATCGTTGATATTCTCGAACAGAAGAATCGCTGCAAAGCAGGACAATCCGCTCCCGCAGAGGGATTATATTTAGTGGATATCGTCTATCCGGAATAAAACGTTTATGCCACAGATTATGCCAAATGACTGCCAAATTGGCAGTTATTTATGGTTTGGCACGGAGTTTGTGTTATATAGACCGCAGGCAGAGCCTGCTGAAGGACCGTCCCAAAGGGACTGAAAGACCGGCTACGCCTGGCAGACCGCCCTGCGGGCTGGCAGACTACTAGAGTCCTACAGCGCAGCGGTCCTACAACGCAGTGGTCCGACAGCGAAGCGGTCCGACAGTGAGTGAAACGAACGATCAATTTTAAATACAAACAATATGAATAAAGGTAATATTGGGGTAACGAGTGACAATATCTTCCCCGTCATTAAGAAGTTTTTGTACAGTGATCACGAGATTTTTCTGCGTGAGTTGATTAGTAATGCCGTCGATGCGACGCAGAAACTGAAGACATTATCGGCAGTAGGCGAAGTGAAGGGCGACTTAGGCGACACGCGTGTGCGCGTTTCCATAGATAAAAAGAAAAAGACCCTCACCGTCTCCGACCACGGAATAGGAATGACTGCCGAAGAAGTGGACCAATACATCAACCAGATTGCGATCAGTGGTGCCGAGTCGTTCCTTGACCAATACAAGGATAAAGCGGAAGCCATCATAGGCCATTTTGGACTGGGTTTCTACTCGTCCTTCATGGTAGCTAATAAAGTGGAGATCTACACCCAAAGCTACAAGGACGAGGCGAAAGCTGTCCATTGGTCTTGTGAGGGTACGCCCGAGTTTACGATGGAGGAAACCATCAAAGCCGAACGCGGAACGGACATCGTGCTGCACATTGACGATGAGTTCCAGCAATACTTAGAGGACGCTACGATTGAGGGCTTACTGAAGAAATATTGTAAGTTCCTGCCTGTGGAGATTGCTTTTGGTAAGAAGAAAGAGTGGAAGGACGGCAAGCAAGTCGAATTAGACGAGGAGAACATCATCAATGATGTCAACCCTGCTTGGATGCGCAAGCCCGCAGACCTCAAAGAAGAGGACTACTCTACCTTCTATCACGAGCTCTACCCCACCCAATTCGACGAGCCGCTGTTCCACATCCACCTCAATGTCGATTATCCGTTCCATTTGACGGGTATCCTCTATTTCCCGAAGATTAAGAATAACATGGATATCCATCGCAATAAGATTCAACTCTATTGCAATCAAGTCTTTGTCACGGACGAGGTGGAGAACATCGTTCCCGAATACCTGACGTTGTTGCATGGCGTGATTGACTCGCCGGATATCCCGTTGAATGTCAGCCGCAGTTACTTGCAGAGCGACAACAACGTGAAGAAGATCTCCGGTCACATCACCAAGAAAGTGGCAGACAAACTGGCAGAACTCTACAAGAACGACCGCGCCGACTTCGAGAAGAAATGGGACGACATCAAACTGTTTATCCAGTTCGGAATGCTCTCTGACGAAAAGTTCTACGAGCGTGCTATCGGTTTTGCGCTCCTTAAGAACCTCGACGGCAAATATGCCACTTTAGACGAGTACAAAGCCCAAATCAAAGAGGCACAGACCGATAAGGATGGTAACCTCGTGGTGCTTTACACCAACGATCCCGAAGCGCATTACACGTTCATCGAGCGTGCCAAAGCCAAGGGTTACGATGTGCTGCTGATGGATGGTGAGTTAGACGTTCACGCGATGAGCCAGATGGAGCAGAAAGGAGTAGAGGAGGAGGGGAGTAGAGGAGTAGGGAAAATGCTGCGCTTCGTGCGTATTGATAGTGACAGTATTGAGAACCTTATCCGCAAGGAGGATGCGAAGAAAGATGACTACTCCGACGAGCAGAAGGAAGGCTTGCGCAAGGCGTTTGAGATGTTCTTGCCGAAGGAAGAGAAACTAAACTACTATGTCACACCCGAGGCAGCAGCGGAAGATGCCCTACCGGTCTTCTTGACGCAGAACGAGTTTATGCGCCGAATGAAGGAGATGTCCGCTCACCAGCAAGGAATGAACTTCTACGGCTCCATGCCCGACCAGTATAACGTGGTCATTAACACGAGCCATCCGCTCATCAAGGAACTATTCGGAAAGATGACTTCCGAAACCGTGATGGAGCAGCCCGAAACGAAGGAAGGCGAAGAACCTAAAGCCGCTGTAGAGAAGACTGTTTATACGCTCAGCGGTGAGGACGAGAAGATTAAGCAACTCATTGATATTGCGTTCCTTGCGAGTGGTCAACTCAAAGGCGAAGGCTTAGCGAAGTTCGTCAACCGAAGTATAGAGTTGTTAGGTTAGAGGATAGAAAATCAGCGTCACTCGCAAGTGGCGCTGATTTTCTACAATAGGACTTATTGCAAACTTCTAAAGAAGTTGCCAACAGCCGTAGCAGCAAGGGTCTCAATGAACGTGGCACTCAATGGGTCGGCAAGCTGAATAGCCTCTTTCTTCTTGTTCTCTAAATAAGCCTTGAGGGTGACAAACTGAGGATTGAGGAACTTAGCCGTTTGGTTGCGGTGAAGCGGCAGATCCTCTATCAATAAACGTTCCACACTCGTGGGCACATTCAGATCATCGTAAGCGTGTCTAACACCATCCACGATGACATAACGAATCTCCGTCTTGATATAGTGATCTTTGAGGTACTCCTCAAGCGTCACATCACGCCACGGATCGGGATTACCCAGGCGCGAACGAGCCTCCGTAGTCTCGGTTATATCTCCGTAAGCGAAGATGTTATAGGTGTTGAAATTATGATTATCGTCAGCATACAGTCCTGTCGAATAAACAGCCGAAATCTCAGAGATAGTGCCCTTTAACGGCGTGATATTGAAGAACGCATAAGCGGTTTCCAAACTAAAATCGTACTCGCCCGTAACAACAATAGAAGCGGGCTCGATGGTGGCATAACAATTGATTTGCTCGTCCACTACTTGTTTCCAATAAGCGGCAGCCGAATCGGCACCTTCGTAATAGTAATAGCCATAGAGTTGACGCCACTCGTTTGTCCACTCTTCAACGAACGGAGCCCAATAGGTGGTGTCGTTCGGCAAGGTGGCATAGTGATAAAGACGACGGAAAGTCAGGTCTTTGAAAGCCTTACGTTGGTCTTTCTCCATAGGCGCAGCGGCCATGATCTTAAATACTTTTTGGTAGAAGCGTAGATACTCAGGGTCCTCCTTGGCGAGTTTCTTGAGTTGCGAATCGGAATAGGAATCAAAGATGGTGACACCATCATCTTCGTAAGAGGGTAGCTGCACTTCCTCTGCCTCTTGCGTTTGGGAAGAGGATTGAGAAGAAGTCGATGAGGAACAACTAACCATCACCATGGTCAAGAGGGCAAAAGCCACTAAAAAAAGATGTTTCATAGATGTATTATTTAGTAAATTTAGGATTTATTTCGAATAATCACGTAAATGATTATCGGAGCTCCAATCAGGGATGAAAGGGTCGAGATAGGAAGCGGATACGTACACAGCGACGAAAGGATGTCGCAGACGAGTAACAAGTTCGCCCCTATCAACGCACAAGCCGGCAGCGTCAGCCGATGGTTCGTTGTTTGGAACAGTCCACGGGCAATATGCGGGACTGCCACACCCACAAAAGCAATCGGTCCGCAGAAAGCCGTGATTCCTCCCACCAGCAGCCCCGACACCAACACAATCGCCCAACGGATATAACGTACGGATATTCCGAGCCCTTGCGCATAGTCCTCGCCCAAAAGCAGACCATTAAGCGGTTTGATGAGTGCCAAAGCACCTAAGATACCTACTATCGTAATCGGTAGTAGGTATTGCATTTCTTGCCACCCTACCCCTTGCAACGAGCCGAGTGTCCAAACGATAAACAGTTTGAGGCTATCAGGATCGGCATAGTTTTGTATCACCCCCACCAACGCACTGGCGACGGCTCCAACCATCATTCCGACGATAAGTAACGTCACGTTCGAGCGGATACGACGAGCGATGAGAAGCATGAGGAGGAGCACGAGGGCGCTACCTATTATCGCAGCTATTGCCGTTGACAAAGGAGCAAGGACAAAGGACAAAGGACTAATAACTATTCCGCTGAGCATTGTAAGCAGGGCGACACCGAGGGAGGCACCGGAGGAGACGCCAAGGATATACGGTCCGGCAAGCGGATTGCGGAAAAGGGTCTGCATCATCAATCCGCTCACGGACAATGCCACTCCTGCTAAGATAGCCGTTAGGGCTTTGGGTAGGCGGATATTCATAAAGATCTGCTGATAAAGCGTTCCCTCTTGGAAACATTGCGAGAGCGGAATCCACGTACTTCCGCAACACAGGTCGAGCCATATCAGCCCGACCAGTATTAGGGTAAGTAGCAGTAATATGAGGTTATTGTTGCGCACCTAAGATATTGAATCTCTTTCCTTGGTACTCAATAACGAAGTGACCGGATTGGATATACTTACGAGCAGGAGCGGACATATTCTGCATCGGTGTAGCGGTAGCGGACTGTTCGCCCCATACCACATCGGTCACGAAGTATTCTCCACCATTGCTGCAAGCTTGATCAGTATATCGGAATGCCATAAAGAAGACATCTGGGATATACGGTTGACCGGTGAGGTCAATGACAATCGGATACCACGTATTCTCCAATTGGTCGTCACCATACGGAATCAGTTCGTCCACTTCCTCTATATGTTGGAAATAGATATCTTTCGGGTCAGAGGGATCGATGAAATATACTTGCAGTTCGTGGTTTTGTCCCTCGAAGAGCATGTCAGACATCACCTTGAAGGAGAACACTTGTTTGGTTGCGTTCTTGTAGTCCAACGCAGGAGTGACGAGCCACATCTCGGCATCGGTTGGTGTTTCTACGCCGAACATATACCCCGTTGCTTTAGCTTGGGTCGTGGTGTCGGAGTTATATCCCCACCAAGCGCGTGTACCTTTCTTAACAACGTTCTGCCAGTCGGTGATTCGCAGCGTCTTATTACGTTGGTCGGGCAGAGCGGAAGCAAAGTCCTCGTTCAGATAGGTATAAGGACTGTTAGTGTTCCAAACGAAAGCTGTGTCATAATCCACGGGTATAGGCTCCGCTTTGGTAGCCGTACCAGAGACATCTATCGTGATGGTGTTGCCCTTCTCGGTTGTAAAGGTCACGGTAGCAGCATACTCTCCTTCCGTCATGGGGCAGAAAGTAATGACGGTTGTATGTGGGGTATTTTTCGTAATGAACGATTGGTCAATCGTGAAGCCCGAACCTTTCTTTTGTTCGATGGCGACTTTCACATCGTCAATGCAGTTCTCGGATGTCACCGATACAGACTGCGACTGTTTTTCCGTAGCCTTGCAAGCGAAAGCGGGCAGGCTTGTCGGGGTCACCGTGATAGTCGGAGTCTTCGTCGGATCGATGGCGGTAGCGGTGAGGGCACGAGAGGTGTTGTAAAGGGTTGCCTCCGGGTCATCCATGAAGTTAACAACTGCGGAGAAATGTCCGGTTGTCTTAGGTGCAAAATAGACATCTACGGTCTCGGTAGCTTGGGTAAGCGAAGATTTGCTAGCGTGGAAATATGCCTTACCTGTACCCGAAATCTCCACCAAGACGGGTTTGGTCAAGTTGGCTTGCTTAACGGTAAAGGTACCCACAAGAACCGAATCACCTATATTGGCCTCTATAGATTTGACGCTTTCGGGCGTAACGGTGAACATAGGTTCGGTAGATTCATGCATTTTCAAACTGAACTTATCAAAGAGCACTTGCACACCTTTTTTAATACTTACGCGCACGTATAAGGAAGTTGCGCCTTCGGGTTTGGTAACGATAAAACTCTTTTCGGTCCACTCAGATTGGTTACCCAAAGTGACTTTGAGAATATCCGCATCAGCATCCATTTGGTCAACGGACGGGCTATGCCAATAACTATCGGAAGCGATATCGTCTGCCCCCTTGGAGGTGATGACTTTGTAGTTCACTTTGAGTTCAAACTGCGTACCGGCTGGATACGTATCATCTATCTTGACTTCCTGAGTGAGGTAGGACATAGTGGTGGTCACTTGGTTGGCAAACATCGCCACTTCACCATCCAATTTGTCGGTTGTCTCTGTGGTCGTTTGTCCCAAAGGAATAGTCCAGTCGGTCCACGATGTACCAAAAATCGGGTTGGTGCTATACAGCTCGAAGCTGGGATTGCTTAATAGTTCGGCTGTGGGGTCGATGATGGGTTCTTCCACCCCTTTCCAACTGACAGTTACTTGTTGAGAGAGCGTTCCGCTACTGAGGGTGATAACGTCGGATTGTTCGCCCGATACAGTAGGTGCCACGGTGACGGTTACTTGCGCCCCTTTGGCAGCATCAGCAACGGAGATAGAGGTAGGACTAACGGTAATGTCGCTATTCGTTTTCGCAACGGCGACAGCCTCGGAGAGGTCAGTTCCCGTGACCGTGAAAACGTAGGAGAGGTTGTCCTTATTGATGGCGAGTTCACCAAAGTCGTAACTCTTTTGGTCCTCTGCCACAACGAGGGTTGGTGTCTTCACATCGCTTCCGCCTTCCCAGAGGTCAGCCCAAGCAGTAGCCACTTTAATCTCGTCAATGAACATATTACGCGAGGTATTCGCTGATTGATTAATCATTATACCGCCGATAGATGCGGCATCATCCTTAGAGTCAGAGCCTTGAGCAGTACCGCTACCATTTATAGTGTCACGAACACAAGTGACGGTAGGTTTGGCCGTTTCGGAAGTGGGATTGATATAGAGGGACACAAAGTCATTCTTATCTCCTTCTGCAAAATCGTATTGCATGACTAAAAGATAAGACTCGCCATAATTGAGTTTTTGGGAATAGCGCAGATAGGAATTGGATTCTGCAAACTTAGCAATACCTAAATAATAACCATCAGCGTCTTTCTTAGTGTATAACCGAGCAAACGCTTTTGAACCGCTGATATCAGGAGTCATATACATAAAATACTCCTTTGTACCGTCAGAACTTTGAAGGGTATTGATTTTCACTAAAGCACTAACAAAGACCGAACCGGTACTGATGTCGGCAAACTGGCGACCGGTTTTGAAGCCTCTGGCTGCAATCTTAATGGCTTTACCCGATGCCTTGGTGCAATAGTTTGGATAAGTCAGATTAGTATCTGCTACTTGTAGCAGGGTATTCGTACCCGATGCGTTGTAATACCAATTGATGTAATCTGTATAAGACAGATCGTCTTGCGTTGTTTTGGTGGTAAGATCACCTACTGCATAATTAAAACTCTCCGTCCAAACGGATTTGGCGGACATTGTTGTGATGGTCAAGATTGCCATCAAAGAAAGTAGAATTTTTTTCATACGAAATATATTTTGGTTATTTGTTACTCGCGTATAAATATTATAAGGTGGAGCACCAAATCGGGTGCAAAGGTACGACTTTTTCTTCAAATATGCAAATTTTTTGTATTTTTTTGCTAAAATATTTGCATATATCAAACATTTTGTATATCTTTGCAGCAAATTTTGTGTCATTTTGCAAAAAGTATTAGTCGTTTAACATAAAAAAGTCTGTTATTATGAAGAAAATTTTTACATTTGTTTTTTGCGCCCTTTGTGCAGTGAGTGTGTGGGGAGAGACAAAAACCATTGAAGTATCAGATGCGCACGCATCCACAACATCGAAAGCCCCCACGAATGTATATGATTATAATAGTCTTTGCCAAATCTTATACCTAAACACCGACCTCGGAATTAACACGAAGGCAGGGTCTATTACGGCTATAAGTTTTAAAAATGCATGTTCTAACGGAGGTGATAGAGTTTGGGATATCTATATGTCTAATACAACAGCGAACAAAGTTACTGCGTTTACTGCTGTTACCGATGCTCAAAGAGTGTTCACGGGAGTAAAAGAAACTCATACTGTTACTATTCCAAAATCTGCAGATTGGTACACAATTTCTTTGGATACACCATTTGAGTGGGATGGAACAAGCAATGTGTTAATTACCATCCTTGATAAATCTACATCATATAGTGGCTCTTATGAAAGTGGTTGTACCCATTATAGACTAAATCTTACAAATGGAAATAATCGAGTTGCTTCGAAACAAGCAAGTAGTGGATCTGCTTTTGACCCAAAAAATCCACCGACAGCAACTACTATAGGAAAAGCAGATGTACCATGGATTAAGTTCACTATTGAAGAAAAGGAAACTCCAATCACCACTCCTACCATCAATGTTTCAGAAACGGAGTTGGATTTTGGTTCCTATTATCCCGCAGCAGAGACGGTTAGCAAGACCTTTACGGTTACGGCAAGCGACCTAACCGATGACATCACTTTCTCGGCAATTACCGGTGTTTCGTATAATCCTGCTTCTATAAGCAAAGACAATGAAGCGTTAGCCGGTGCCGGCGTCGAAGTGACAGTTACATTGGGTAGCGGATATACATTCCCTATTACCAACCCCAAAGTATCGATTGCGTCCACAGGGGCTACGAGCAAGAATGTGACACTGAAGGCTACTGAGATTCGAGATATCGATTTTAATACTAGAGCACTAAACTTTATTTCTACTAACGGATACTACATTGTCAACAGCGATGTCACAATTAATTCTATCAACCCCTCTGACAAATCGATGGAAATTAAAGCAGCCACTGCTACCAAAAATGCCGACTACGCTCTCATTGATGGTCAAGAGACTTTTGCCGTTGGTGGTAAATTTAGTGGACTTAAAGGGAAATATGAAAATGAAGTATTTAAGATATTCTCTTATGGAAGCTATAGCGGTCCTACAAAGCCAACCATCGTTATGGAGGAAAACAGTAATAATTCTACTGAAATCTTAGCAATAGAAGATGGGACGGAAATGGGTTCTGTTACTATCAAACGTACTTTTGCCACCAATCAGTGGAATACACTTTGTGTACCCATTTTATTAGGCAGTGGCGATATTGAGACTTATTTTGGCAGCGGTACTCAAGTTATGGCATTCGACGAGGCAAACATTTCCCCTTCAAGTATTACGCTTAATTTTAAATCTGCATCTCAGATTCAGGCGGGTGAACCTTATTTGATTAAGCCAACTAAAGAAGTCTCTAATTCTATTGTTCTACAAAATAGAGACTTTTACAAGACCGTTACCCCTGTCGAACATGATGGCATCCGTTTTGAAGGCGTACTGGTTCCAACAGAGATTGATGGTGGAGACGGAAGCGACTATATCATCGTAGGCGCGAACAACACCCTATTCCACCCAACAGGAACGGGAACTATCAGCGGTATGCGTGCTTACTTCCACGTAGTAGGATCCGCAGCAAAAGCGGCTCTCAAAACCGCTAAAGTGAGCATGAACACAGGAAGCACAACGGAATTGGTTCTTGTCAAAGACAACCAAGTCAAACCCTATAAGACAATGGTCAACGACCAAATAGTGATTGTCAACGAGGGCAAACAAATAAACATCTTAGGTCAAATCATTAAATAGAAAGGTATTAGTATGTATAATGTAAATAATCGTGCCTTTATGGCTAAGAAAAAGATATATTCCAATCCTCACACCGAGGCAATGCAAACCATTAACGTATCCACCATCTGTGGACAGTCCGTTACCTCTAATCTCGGCCTCAAAGGAGGCGGCGATAGCACTTGGGAGAAAGCCCAATAGCAATATATGAGAATAGAAAAGGGTCGCTGAACGGCGACCCTTTTTGTGTCAAAATAAGAACCGGTTAAAAACTCTCACTTTCGTTAGGGAAAGAACCGTCCTTCACCGCAGCGATATAATCGCCCACAGCGGACTTAACCGCTTCACCTAACTCGGCAAAGTGACGCAGGAACTTAGGCTTAAAGCCCATGTTCAGTCCTAACATATCGTGCAACACCAGCACCTGACCATTGGTCCCGTTACCTGCCCCGATACCAATCGTGGCGCAGTGATACGGCGCAACCGCTTCGGTCACTCGCTTGGCAAGCGCAGCAGGGATCTTCTCCATCACGATAGAGAAACAACCCGCCTTCGCCAACTCGATAGCATCTGCCACGAGTTGTTCTGCCTCTGCCTCCTCTTTAGCACGAAGACCGTAACCACCAAACTGGTGAATAGACTGAGGCGTGAGACCAATATGCCCCATGACGGGCACACCGGCAACAATCATGTGCTTAACGGCAGGCAGCACAGATGCTCCGCCTTCGAGTTTGACGGCATCGCAACCCGACTCCTTCAAGATTCGGATAGCCGAAGCGACCGCTTGCTCCTCACTCACCTGATACGAGCCAAACGGCATATCACAAACCACAAGAGCGTGTTTAGCGGCACGCACCACTCCTTTGGTGAGGAAAATCATCTCATCAAGCGTGATGGGAAGGGTCGTAGCATTGCCACAGACAACATTAGAGGCACTGTCGCCCACTAAAAACATATCAATACCCGCCTCATCAACAAGCGAAGCAAGCGTAAAATCATACGAGGTCAGCATAGTGATCTTGTCACCGGAGGCTGCCATCTGACGAATAGTAGAAGTCGTTACACGACTATTTTGAACATGAACGGACATATTTTTCCCAATTTGGGTACAAAAGTACAACTTTTTCTTGATATATGCAAATTTATTTGCACAATTCAAAAATTTTCCGTACCTTTGCAGCCGAAATCTGTTAAATCTTTGTAGATTGCTACTATTTGCTCTCACAGATTCCACAGATTTCACTGATTGATATTTAATTTATTATTCCTTTTTATTTTCTTATTGTCTAGCCGAGCAAGCTCTCCTATCCAATAACAAAACTAAAAAGTAAAAGGAAGGCTCACTTACAGTTCACCTTCCACACCGCAAAAGAAGCGGTGTAATAATAAATTATTGAGAGATAAATTACACAGAAGATTTTTAGTAGAGATTTTGGAATAGATTTTTATAGGATTTCTGAGCGCATGGTGTTCCCGATGAAACGGGAAAACCGTATCTAGGGAAAGGGCTAATATAGAATATTTTATCTAAATACCTTACGATAGATTTTAATAGCGTAGCGACAAATATTTACTAGCGAGATTACGCGACGCGAAAAAAAATCTTACATAAAGATCAGAAAAATCGGTTGAGCAATTTTTGGGAAAGCTCCTACGGAGCAAAAATCTAATTAAAAATCGAAAGACGGAAAAATTCTGTGAAATAAAACCATTAATAAGCCCTTATTGTGGATGCGAAGCAGACACGACGGGTGAACGAAGCAAAACAAATATATACTCGCATCTGTGGAATGAATTTATTAAGCAACGCGTTACGCGGTGCGAGGAGGTGAGCAAAGCGAACCTACAGTTACTTTTTAGTTTTTGTTAGGTTATGGGAGCTCGCTCACGATAACATAACGAAAATAAAAAGAAATAATAAAGAATAGTGTAATCTGTGTAATCTGTGAGAGATAAAAAAGCGACTAAATAAACAAGAAATATGAAAAATTTTATTGAGGAATTACGTTGGCGTGGGATGTTACAAGACATCATCCCCGGTACAGAAGAACAACTGAACAAAGAAATGACGGCCGGTTACTTGGGTATTGACCCTACGGCAGACAGTTTGCACATCGGTCACTTATGCGGCATCATGATGCTGCGTCACTTGCAGCGTTGCGGACATAAACCCATCGCATTGCTTGGCGGTGCCACCGGTATGATTGGCGACCCTTCGGGTAAGAGCGCTGAGCGTAACCTGCTCAACGAGGAGACGCTCAACCACAACGTAGCTTGTATCCGCAAGCAGTTAGAGCACTTCCTTGACTTTAACGGCACGGAACCGAATGCGGCTGAACTGGTGAACAACTATGAGTGGATGAAGGACTTTACGTTCATTGACTTCGCCCGTAATATCGGTAAGCTCATTACCGTCAATTATATGATGGCAAAAGACAGCGTGAAGAAGCGTTTCAATGGCGAGTTCAACTGCGGAATGTCGTTTACGGAGTTTACTTACCAACTGCTGCAAGGCTACGACTTCTACTACCTCAACACCCACAAGAACTGTAAGTTACAGATGGGTGGTAGCGACCAATGGGGAAACATCACGACCGGAATGGAGCTTATCAAGAAGATCACCGGCAACGAAGCATTTGCAGTGACTTGTCCGCTCATCACCAAAGCCGATGGCGGTAAGTTCGGTAAGACGGAGAGCGGTAACATCTGGCTTGACCGCCGTTACACTTCGCCCTATAAGTTCTTCCAGTTCTGGATGAACGTAGGCGATGACGATGCCAAACGTTATATCAAGATCTTCACCTCGTTGGAGAAAGAGGAGATCGATGCGCTTATCGCAGAGCACGACCAAGCCCCCCACTTGCGCGTACTACAAAAACGCCTCGCCAAAGAGGTGACCTGCATGGTTCATAGCGAGGCAGACTACAACGCCGCATTGGAAGCAAGTAATATCTTCTTTGGTAATGGTACCATCGAAGCGCTGAAAGGACTGAGCGAAGAGATGTTCCTGCAAGTGATGGAAGGTGTTGAGCAGTACGAGATCAGCAAAGCGGAACTGGAAGCCGGTATCGCTCCGCTCGACTTATTGGCAGAGAAGACGAATATCTTCCCTTCCAAAGGAGAGGCTCGTAAGATGATTCAAGCCAATGGGTTCAGTATGAACAAAGAGAAGCTCACCGATCCCCAAACACCTATCACGTGCGCGTCCTTATTAAATAATAAGTATCTATTGTTCCAAAAGGGCAAAAAGAACTATTACCTCGTCATTGCGAAGTAAACCTCTCGCCGATGAACAACGAACAATATAGAACAAACTAAATAATAACAACATGATAACCGCAGTTCAATATCCGCAAGCTCAAATTAATATCACGTTAGAGGATGTTAATGTTTTGGCTTATGTTAAGACTTTACTCAAGCAAATGAAAGGGGTGCATAGTGTTAAGGTTAGTACGATCCCAAAAGTCTCTATGACCGAGGAGGAATATTATCAAAAAATTGATCACTCCATTGCTAGTTCGAAAAAGGGGCAACGATACGCAATGAGGACGAATGAGTCGGGCGCTGAATTTCTACAACGTTTAGTACGGGAGGCGTAATAATGTATAATGTAATATTAAATGAGGACGCCAAGAAAGACGTGCTTCTCTTACAGCGCTCTTGTCCCTCAGCAATGCCGAAATTAGCAAAGTTGTTAGACGAACTGCGCGAACATCCTCGGACGGGAACCGGTCAAATTGAGCAATTGAAACATTATAAGGAGGAAACGTGGTCTCGTCGTATAACAAGGGAACATAGATTAGTATATAGAATATATGACAATGTCGTTGAGGTTTTAGTGCTCTCAACGTTTGGACATTATAAATAACCCGCCTATGATTGACCGGCATCGTAAAGGCGATGCATGACATATAAAATATAGCGTTGTAACCAATTAACCCTTATACTCATTTTTCACGTTTCACGCCCTTTCGATTCTATTGCGATATTGTGAGATTTAAAATATTTCTAATTTATTTGACTATGAGTACTGTGCATGTAGAAATGAAGCATTGCTTCGGGATTCACCACCTTTCCTATGATTTTGCATACGAAAATAATAGGTATGCTCAATTGATTTATGCTCCCAACGGATGTATGAAGACATCATTCGCTCGTGCAATGCGCACAATATCCAAACAATCAAAAGAAAGGGTTATGGATTATTTACACATTGACGAGCCTGCGTATGCAGGTACATGCGAGGTGAAAATAGATGGAGCGGAAATACAAGACCAAAATCTTTTTGTTGCAGATGGCGAAGAAGATTTAGATACTAATACACAATTTGCCAATTTCTTAGCAAGTGATAAACTAAAAAAGGAATATGATGAAATTTATACGAAGTTGGTTGAACAGAAGAAGGCTTTAATGAGTAAACTCAACACAGAATCTCATAGTAGTAATTGCGAATCGGAATTGCTACATGTTTTTTGTCAGAATCCGAATGAATCTATTTTTACAGTTCTAGAAAGATTGGCTACAGAGATTACCACAGACCTTCCCGTATTTGATTTCAAATATAATGACGTCTTCGATTCTAAAGGTTTGGTCAAAGATTTTGTTACGAAAAATCGAGAGAAGTTACAAACATATTTTGAACAATTTACGCATCTAATAAAAACATCATCCGTATTTCATTCTAAAAATGGATATACATTTGGTACATTTCAAGCAAGCCAATTAGAGAAGTCTGTTGGTGATGGTGCATTTTTTTCAGTTAATCATAAAATTGTTTTTAATAACATTGATACACCAATACAATCTTGCAAAGATCTCAATGAACTTATTACATCAGAAAAGAATCGCATAATTAATGATGCTAGTTTGCGTGCGATATTTGAAGAAATTACAACTGGTATTGATAAAAAAGCAGAATTAAGAGCACTCAAAACAATATTAAATGCACATCCTGATTGGATACCTGAATTGGTAGATTATGATGGTTTCTGCAAAAAAGTATGGAAAGGACATTTATCTAAACCAGAATTAAGAGCACTACTTGGTTCATATAATGCTGTGTACCAAGCACATAAAGAAGATTTGAATCGTATATTGCGAGAAGCAGAAGCTGAACATTCAAAATGGAAGGAAATCGTTAATATATACAACGACAGATTTGATGTGCCATTTAGAGTTGAGATTGAAAATCAACGTGATATTATACTTAATCAAGCGGCTGCAAAACTAAAATTTTTGTATGAAGAGGGGGGCATTTCCTATGAAAAGGACAAAGAAGATTTGCTTAAAATACTTAGTAAAGGTGAACGGCGAGCTTTTCATATTCTTCAATTAATATTTGAATTCGAATCGAGAAAAATAAGGAAAGATACATCGATTATTGTGTTAGATGATATTGCGGACTCCTTTGATTATCAAAATAAGTATGCCATAATTGAGTATATAAAAGATTTGTCAGAACAATGCGCTGGTAAATTTTTGTTAATTGTGATGACGCATAATTACGACTTTTATCGTACTATTGCATCTCGATTACAAACTAGCAAGCCAATTCTTTTGATGGCCATTCGAGATGATCATGGTAATGTTTTTTTAGAACAAGGGCAATACACAGGCAATGTATTTGCAAATGTGTTTTTACGACATGATGATGAAGATAAAAAATTTGTAAGTATGATTCCCTATGTGCGAAATTTAATAGAATATTTGAAAGGTAAGTCTGACTCTGACTACTTTAAATTAACTAGTTGTCTGCATTATAAGTCAGATACGCAATCTATCGAAGAAAAAGAAGTGATATCCATCATGGATGCATACACGCAAGGAAAACACATGAAAAGGATACCAAGCACCAATAAAGTTTATGACACAATTATGAGAACAGCAGA
Source organism: Paludibacteraceae bacterium (assembly GCA_045627765.1). Lineage (GTDB taxonomy): Bacteria > Bacteroidota > Bacteroidia > Bacteroidales > Paludibacteraceae > Colicola. Next base: position 15,559 of record JAZQOG010000052.1, read on the forward strand.
TTCTATCGTAGCAGAAAAGACACCGAATCCTATTTTACTTGAAAACAAGATTTCAATCGCCATTGCGATAAGACTTTTAGCCGAAAAGTATATGCATGATAAGATCTTAGCTAATGGAGGAACAGAACAAGATCTGGAGTGTTCTGGAACTCAAACAGGAAAATGGACAGATATTTATAAAACAAAGATACCCAATGATTCACATAGACACACCATTGAACGAGTGAATATGATGACCCCTGAATTAATTCACATTAATAGTTTTATGTACGAACCATTGATAGATATGTCAATCAATCATCTAATTAAGTTGTATGGCGATTGTAAGACACTAGCATAATTGCAAGGTGTCATTAAATTGATTACTATACCCCTAAAATAAATTAGGACCTAATTGGCGTCGAAGATAAACGCGTTGAAAGGATTTGACAACGGCACGAAAGCGCAGTCGTGGGAGTTGCCACATAACTGAAAGAAATACTATTTGGTAAAGGAAGATAAACTCAAAGATGTAGAAGAACGCCTACAGGAAGAATCGCCTGCACTAGTAGAAGATAAGTCCAAAACCATTTTAGAGGATGAGGATGTACCATCTCATATTTGGGTTGAAAGCGGCATAATTACACTTTTTTTTCGAAAAAGTAGGGAAAAATTTGCGTATATTGGAATTTTTGTGTAATTTTGCAGCTGCAAACGTTTAACCACAAAAATTATGGAAGAAGAATTGATAAAATGCCCATATTGCGGCAGTACTCAAATTGTTGCTAATAAAAAAGGCTTTAGCGTCGGTAAAGCAGCTGTTGGTGGAATTCTGTTAGGTGGCGTAGGTTTATTGGCAGGTGCAATAGGGAATAATAATATTGTTATAACTTGCCTTAAATGTGGAAAAACCTTTTCTCCCAATGATACTGCAAAGATGGAAGAAAATAAAAAAAATGCAGAAAAACTAGAAAGACAAAAATCTAGAGAAACTAAAATTGCGAATGAAGCAGCTCAATTACGCAAAGAGGCAGAAATTCGAGAGTTAACTCCTAGAGAGCAACAAGTTATTAAAGAAGATGAGAGAAACCAAAAAGCTCATAATTTTGCGAATAATTGTATCATTTTAATCTTGGTAATGTTTTTACTATTAATAGTTTTTTTGGCAGTTAAATGTACTCTTTAAAGCGATTTTTCTATTTCCACCTATCTAAAAAACTCCGTATCTTTGCACCATAAAATAGCAAAGATTTGGAGATTTGTTTATCCTCGTCGCGCATTGCCTCCAAACTATGAAGCTTATAATCTCCCTTGGCGGAATTGGCGGTTTTGGCGGTCTCGCGAACAAGCCAATTCTGTCCGTGAAAATTCGGATTAAAAATCTAATTCACTTATTTACAGTCTTGTAACTGCGTGAGGGAATTTGAGGGAATTTGAGGGAATTCGGGAATTTCACTATCGCAAGCGTGTCTGTTAACGTAGCAATAACGTAGCATAATAGGCCCGACGTAGCCTTGACAAACCCCAATGTTGGGCGTACAAAACACAATGTCCTCGCAAGGTGTGTAGCGCAGCATCTACGGAGCATCCACAGAGCATAATAGACCCGACGTAGCCTTGCCAAATCCGGTTGGAGACTGTCGAATGACCCTCGGCCGACCCTCGGCTAAAAAAGAGAGTTAAAACACCGATTAAATAGGCTTTAATTCCTGAAAAGTTATAACTTTTGCGGATTTTATTCCTAAAAAGTTAATAATTATTTGGTAGATTCATTTTTTTTCGTACCTTTGCAGCGTCAAATGGAAAAGGGCGATTAGCAAGGGTAAATCCCATAAAATGACACTTAAATCGTGCAAATAGCAGAAAAAATCATTTTTTTTCACAAAATATTTGCACATATCAAAAAAAAGCAGTACCTTTGCACCCGCTTTTGAAAAGAAGGGCATTTTCGGAGCCCCCGAAAAGCACTGCCTAATCGTATATCGGTAGTACATCAGATTTTGGTTCTGAGGGGCGAGGTTCGACTCCTCGTTAGGCAACAAAGGCGACGCAGGTCGCCTTTCTTGTGAGTAAAAGAAGTACTCCAAGGTGTATGGTATTAATCAGAGTAACACAATTACATTATGAAAACTTTTGATCTCGTCGGCACTCCTCGTTCGGAGTTCGGCAAAAAAGCTGCTAAGGCTTTCCGTAAACAAAATCTCGTTCCTTGTAACATCTATGGCGTAGGCGAAAACGTTACCTTTACTGTTGAAGTTGAGGCTGTTCGCAAACTCATCTACACCCCTAACACGATGCTGGTTAACCTCACTATCGGTGACGCTAAGAAACTCGCTGTTGTGAAAGAGTTACAATTCCACCCCGTATCGGGCGAACTCTTACACATTGATTTCTTAGAGGTTAATGATAAGAAACCTGTTACCGTAGCTCTGCCCGTTCATTTGACCGGTCTGGCTGAAGGTGTAAAAGCCGGTGGTAAACTCAGCCTCGATATGAAGAAAGTAAAAGTCAATGGTATCTACACCGCTATTCCTGAAGACATCACCCTTGATGTTACCACATTAGGTCTGGGTAAGAAGATCGCCGTTGAGGACATTAAGATTGAAGGCTTAACGATGGTTAGCCCGAAGGAAGCTTGCGTAGCTCAAGTACGTGCTACCCGTGCATCCGCTGAGGCTGCAACTACCGAAGCTGCTGAGTAATTAGAGTAGAAAATGAAATATTTGATTGTCGGGCTCGGCAATATCGGCGACGAGTACCGTAACACCCGACACAACATAGGATTTCGCATGTTGGACGCTTTTGCCGAAGCGTCCAACATTGCTTTTGAGGACAAGCGATACGGCTTCGTCGGACACGGTCGTGTCAAGAATGCCGAGGTGGTATTGCTCAAACCCTCTACGTTCATGAACCTTAGCGGTAATGCCGTTCGCTATTGGATGAATGAGGAAAAGATCCCCCTCGAAAACATCTTCATCCTCGTGGACGACCTTAACCTGCCCTTTGGGCAGCTCCGTATCCGCAAACAAGGCAGCAATGGCGGACACAACGGTTTGGGACATATCCAATCTGTACTCAACACCCCTAATTATGCACGGCTGCGTTTCGGTATCGGAAATGACTACAACCGTGGGGCACAAATAAACTTCGTTCTTGGCGAATGGAGCGACGAGGAGGAAAAGACCATCCAAGACACTCTGCCTAAGACCACGGAGATCATCAAGTCCTTCTGCCTGCAAGGGATTGATAAAACAATGAACTGCTATAACTGAGATGGAGGAACGAGTCGATAAATACTTATTTGCGATGCGGATATACAAGACCCGCTCGATGGCTGCCGATGCGTGTAAGAAAGGACGTATCACTATGGATGGACAAGAACTCAAACCCAGTCGTACCTTCCGTGTCGGCGACACTTTCAGTGTGCGCAAAGGTCCTATCCACTACACCTACCAAGTACTCCAACTCAGCGAGAACCGCCTCGGCGCCAAACTCGTACCCGAGTATATGCGCGATATCACCTCTCCCGACCAACTCGAACTACTTGAACTCGCTCGACTGGCGGGACAAAACGGACGCGACCGAGGTACAGGACGACCTACCAAAAAAGACCGACGCGAAATAGAACAATTCTTAAGCGATTATGAAGAGTAAACGAGAAAACATTGCCGAGTATATCCTCTACTTATGGCAACTGGAAGACTATCTAAGAGCCTTCCCGCAAAACGCGAATGCGACCCCCGAACTAACCGAGATCAGTGATATGATGCACTCCGAAGGCATCCTCGAAAGCGGTCACCTGCAACTGGCTAAGAACGCCCTCTCGGAGTTAGAGGACCTACACAACGAACTCTTCGATACGGAGGCACCCTATCGCGCAGTGATGATTCATCTGCAACCCCAACTGAACCTGTTCAAAGCCAAGACCGATCGCCCCACCATGAGCGATGTAGAGGCGTGCCTTACCCTACTCTATCAAATTATGCTCCTGCGCCTCAAACAACAACCCATTAGCGAAGCTACCGAAGTTGTGGTCAAGGACGCGACCCAACTGCTGCGATTCCTCAGCAAGACATACGCTGATTCTTCAGTTGAGAGTTGAAAGTGAAAGTGAAAGTGAAAGTGAACGAGAGATATAAGGCGATTATAGAGTGGTTCGAGGCTAATATGCCGGTGGCAGAAAGCGAACTCAATTACCGCAACCCTTTTGAGTTGCTGGTAGCCGTGATGCTCTCCGCCCAATGTACCGACAAACGCGTCAATCTCGTCACACCTGCCCTTTTTGCTGCCTACCCTACCGCTTCAGCGATGGCCAAAGCCTCCGCTGAAGACATTTTCCAATATATTCATTCCGTCAGTTATCCTAACGCCAAAGCGCAGCACCTTGTCGCGATGGCACAACAGTTGACCGAGCGTCATAATGGGCAAGTGCCTTGCGATGAGAACGCACTCGTTGCCCTTTCGGGTGTTGGTCGTAAGACGGCACACGTCATTATGGCTGTTCTTTGGAACTGCCCTACGATGGCGGTCGATACGCATATTTTCCGTATTAGCGAACGATTGGGACTGACTACCAATAGTAAGAACGTGCTCCAAACCGAGCGTCAACTGACGAAATATATCCCTGCCGAACTCATTCCTAAGGCGCATCACTGGTTACTTCTTCATGGGCGCTACGTCTGCACCGCCCGCAAACCCCATTGCGAACAATGCGGGATAAGAGAGTTTTGTCGTTTTTACAAAAAATAAGTACAATTTTGTACTTTTATTTGCATATATCAAAAAAATTTCGTAACTTTGCAGCCGCAAATTTAAATTACTATACTATGTCAACAGAAAAAGTAACCCCGTCAAGTGCAAAGCTCAAAGCCTTGCAAGACGCAATGGACAAGATCGATAAACGTTATGGCAAAGGCGCTATCATGCGTCTTGGCGATGACAAAGTTGAAGATGTACCCGTAATCTCCACCGGCAGTGTTGGACTGAACATGGCTTTGGGTGTAGGCGGTTACCCAAAAGGACGTATCATCGAGATCTATGGTCCCGAGTCTTCCGGTAAGACCACTCTCGCCATTCACGCCATGGCACAGACGCAGAAACAGGGCGGTATCGCTGCTATCATCGATGCCGAACACGCCTTCGACCGTTTCTATGCCGAGAAACTGGGTGTGGATGTAGAGAACCTGCTCATTGCCCAACCCGACTCCGGCGAACAAGCCTTGGAGATTGCTGACGACCTGATTTGCAGTAGTGCTGTTGATCTCGTGGTTATTGACTCCGTAGCTGCTTTGACTCCCAAAGCGGAGATTGAAGGACTGATGGGTGACAATAAAGTCGGTCTGCAAGCCCGCCTGATGAGCCAAGCGTTGCGCAAACTCACTGCCACCATCAATAAGACCCAGACAACCTGTATCTTCATCAACCAACTGCGTGAGAAGATCGGTGTGATGTTCGGTAATCCGGAGACCACCACCGGCGGTAACGCACTGAAGTTCTACGCTTCCGTGCGTCTGGATATCCGCAAAGGCAATGCCATCAAGAACGGCGACGAGATACTTGGTAACCAAGTGCGCGTCAAAGTGGTGAAGAACAAAGTGGCACCTCCCTTCAAGAAAGCCGAGTTTGATCTCATGTTCAACGAGGGTATCTCCCGCGAGGGCGAACTCATCGATTTAGGCGAACAACAAGGTATCATCACCAAGTCCGGTAGCTGGTATAGCTACGACGGCAATAAACTTGCCCAAGGCCGCGATGCAGCCAAACAGGTGCTCAAAGATAATCCGGATCTCGCTGCCGAGATAGAGGCAAAGATCATGGAGAAACTGAAGAGTGGAAAGTGAAAGTGAAAGTGAGAGTGTGAATCAAGTTCAAATCACAACTACTCCCGCTAAGGCGAAAAGCATCGAACAGCAATACCGCATCGTCAAACGATCGGTAGATGCACGCCAACGCGATATCAAAGTGCTCCTCACTGTCCTATGCGACGACGAGGGGCACTACCTTCCTATAGATTCGCCCATACCCCTATATGAGGCTCCCGTCTATCAAGACGTTCACCAAGCCAGACAACAAGTACACATCATCGGAGCCGGTCCGGCAGGACTGTTTGCTGCCTTAACTTTACTTGAACACGGCATCAAACCCATCATCTACGAACGGGGCAAAGAGGTCTCCGAACGCAAGAAAGACATTGCTCTCCTCAACCGCAACGAGGGACTTAATCCCGAATCTAACTACTGTTTTGGCGAAGGCGGTGCAGGTACCTTCTCCGATGGCAAACTGTTCTCGCGTAGTAAGAAAAAAGGCAACATGCAACGCGTCATGGAGATATTCCACTACTTTGGTGCAGCCGATAATATCCTCTACGAGACGCACGCCCATATAGGGAGCGACAAACTGCCCTCTATCATCCGCCACATGCGCGAGTGTATCCTCGAACATGGAGGCGAGATACATTTTGAGACACAAGTCGATGAACCTCTCTTCCAACAACTACTCGCTTCGGGCGAACCGATCCTCTTAGCCATCGGTCACTCGGCTCACGATACCTATCGAATGCTCGACCACCTTGGCGTAGCGATGGAAGACAAAGGCTTCGCTATGGGTGTCCGCGTCGAACACCCCCAAGCCCTCATCAATCAACTCATGTACCATCATAACACCCTACTCCCCTACTCCTCTACTCCTCTACCCCCGGCTTCCTACGCGTTGGTGACGCAAGTAGAGGGTCGCGGCGTATATTCGTTCTGTATGTGCCCGGGCGGACACATAGTGCCTGCCGGTAGTACCAACGACGGCTGTGTGGTCAATGGCATGAGTGCCAGCCACCGCAACTCACCTTACGCTAACTCCGGCATCGTGGTCGAATTGCGTCCCGAAGATGTGGGCGGTTGTTTAGAGTTCCAAGAAGAATTGGAAACGATGGCCAAACGCCACGGCGGTCCTCACAACGAGGCACCGGCACAGCGGTTGCGGGATTTCGTGGAAGGACGATTGAGCAAGGACTTGCCCGCCACTTCCTATCTGCCGGGAGTCGTTTCCTCGCCTATGCACGAGTGGTTGCCCGCTATCATCGGCAAACGCTTACAACAGGCCTTCCGCGATTTTGACCGTAAGTACCCCGGGTTCCTTACCAACGAAGCCGTCATCTTAGGTGTAGAGAGTCGCAGCAGTAGTGCGGTTCGTATCGTGCGCGATAACGAGACCCGACAATCCGTCTCGCACCCTACCCTTTACCCTTGTGGCGAAGGCGCAGGCTATGCCGGAGGCATCACCTCCTCCGCCCTCGATGGCATTGAATCCGCGTTTAGCATTATAAACACCCTACCCCTCTACTCCTCTACTCCCCTACTCCCATGAAATACGATCGAACCATATCACTAATAGGCAACGACGCTTTTGAGCGTTTGCAGCAGACTAAGGTCATCCTCTTTGGTGTGGGTGGCGTGGGCGGTTGGTGTGCTGAAGCATTGGTACGCACCGGACTGCAGCACCTCACCATCGTTGACTTCGACGTTATAGCGGACACTAACATCAACCGCCAAGTGGTGGCTACCGCCTCAAACATCGGACAACCCAAAGTGGAAGAGATGCGCAAACGCCTACTCGCTATTGCTCCCGAGGCAGATATCGTGGCTATCCACCAACGCTATACCACTGATACAGCCGAGCAGTTTGACCTCACCCAATACGACATCATCATCGATGCCATCGATAGTGTCGAAGATAAGATATTACTCATCCACAATGCCACTGCCACCGAGGCAGTGTTGCTCAGTAGTATGGGAGCCGGGCGCAAACTCGACCCGCAACAAATACACGTGGCGGAGTTCTGGAAAGTGGAGGGTTGCCCTCTCGCTCGCGCCTTGCGAACGAAAATGAAAAAGTCCGGCTGTCTTCCCCTTCGCAAATTCCAATGCGTCTATTCAAAGGAATCATCTTTCAGCGAAGCGGTCCTACAGCGAAGCGGTCTGCCAGCGAAGCGGTCTGCCAGCGATAGCGGTCTTTCAGGCGGAGCCGGTCGCCCTACGGGCTCCTTGGCTCCCGTCGTCGGCACCTTTGGTTTCACCTTGGCTTCCATGGTTATAAATTCAATAGTACAATCTTGCAATAAATCGTAAATTGTAAATCGTCAAATCGTAAATATCATGATCGTTTGCGTCGCAGAAAAACCGTCCGTAGGACAATATATCGCTCACGTACTTGGAGCTAACACCAAACACGATGGGTATTACGAAGGCAATGGCTATCAAGTCACTTGGACCTTCGGTCATCTATGTGCCCTACTCGACCCTCACGAATATACCGACCAATGGAAAGGTTGGAATATGTCCTCACTGCCTATGGTGCCGCCGCGTTTTGGTATCAAAGTGTCGGAGGACAAAGGCGTGCAAAAACAATTCAGTATCATCAAAGCTCTTATCGAGCAAGCCGACGAGGTCATCAACTGTGGTGATGCCGGACAAGAGGGCGAACTCATCCAGCGATGGGTGTATCAAAAAGCCGGTTGTAAAGTGCCCGTCAAACGGTTATGGGTCAGTTCGCTGACCGAAGAAGCCATTGCCGAAGGCTTACGCAACCTCAAAGACCAGTCCCATTACCAGTCCCTCTATGAGGCAGGACTGATGCGTGCTATCGGCGACTGGTTACTTGGAATGAACGCCACACGCGCTTACACCTTACGCTACGCCAAAGATAGACAGATCCTTTCCATCGGACGCGTACAAACGCCTACTCTCGCCCTTATTGTCAAACGACAAGAGGAGATAGAACATTTCGTTCCTAAGACCTATTGGGAACTCAAAACCGTCTATCGAGACACCCTCTTCAGTGCCCAACTCGAAGCCGAAGACGAGGACGATCACGCCATCACTTCGCTCGAACAAGGACAGGCGTTGCTGGATAGCATCAAAAATCAGCCCCTCACAATCACCAATGTAGAGAAAAAGAAAGGAACCGAGTTCGCTCCGCGACTCTTTGACCTCACTTCCTTACAAGTGGAGTGCAACAAGAAATATGCCTTCTCCGCAGACGAAACCCTCAAACTGATCCAATCGCTCTACGAGAAACGCATCACCACCTACCCTCGCGTAGATACCACCTACCTTAGCGACGATATCTATCCCAAAGTGCCCGCCACTTTAGCCGGTATCAAAGACTATTTTGAGGCTGTGCAACCGCTTCTTGGACTGAAAGCCGATGGCAAGAAAGGGGCAGGCAGCCTGCCTAAAACAAAGAAAGTCTTTGATAACAGCAAGGTCACTGACCACCACGCTATTATCCCTACCGGACAACGTCCCGATAACCTCACCGAGAACGAACGCAAAGTGTTTAACCTCGTCGCGTTACGGTTCATTGCTGCTTTCTATCCCGATTGCGAAGTGAGCAACACCACCGTCTTGGCTGAAGTGAAGAAAGTGGAAAGTGAAAGTGAAAGTGAAAGTGAAAGTGAAAGTGTTATTTTTAAAGTAACCGGAAGACAAGTATTAGTGCCGGGTTGGCGCGTGGTTTTTGCCAAAGACAAAGTGGAAAGTGAAAGTGAGAGTGAGAGTCAAGAGGAGGCAAAGACTTTGCCGGCTTTCACGAAAGGCGAATCGGGACCGCACACGCCACAACTCAACGAGAAGACCACTACCCCACCGAAGTGGTACACCGAGGCGACCCTCCTACGGGCGATGGAGACGGCAGGTAAGACGGTCGAGAATGAGGAACTGCGCGACGCGATGAAAGAGAACGGTATAGGCCGTCCTTCCACACGTGCAGCTATCATCGAGAAACTCTATCAACGCAAATATATCGTCAAAGAGAAAAAGAACATCAAAGCGACCGAACTCGGTATTAACCTCGTACACACAATCATCTCGCCGTTGCTCAAGTCGGCTGAACTGACCGGTCTATGGGAGAAGAAACTGCGACAGATTGAGCGTGGCAGTTTTGAGGCGAAGGAGTTTTTAGACGAACTCAAGGCGATGACCTCTGATGTGGTCTATCAAGTCAAGACCGATAAGGCGGGACTGCGTTGTCCTGTTTGCGGGAAAGGAATCATCATCCGAGGCAACACTCGTTACGGTTGCTCGCGATGGAGAGAAGGGTGCACCTTTGCCGAACCATTTTAGGTAAACAGCGGCTATTTTATGCTATAAATATCCACAAAAATGCCTTTTTTTGCCCTAAAGTGCATTTTTTTGTAATTTTTTTGCAGAAATATTTGCACATATCAAAAAAAAGCAGTACCTTTGCACCCGCTTTCGTTAAGAGAGCAACCAATCCGCGAGGATCGGGCGTTTAGCTCAGCTGGTTTAGAGCATCTGCCCTACAAGCAGAGGGTCGGCGGTACGAAACCGTCAACGCCCACAAACAAACAAAACAAACGAAGAAGGGAAGCAGCAATGCTTCCCTTCATTGTTTTGTTGTGGCGTTTCCGGAGAGGAGCTTGCTCATCAACGGAAATGACGCAATGAAACAATAGGGAGTTTACTCCCGTCAAGTTTGTTTTGGTTGTTTGCAATGGAAGCCCCCGCAGGGTATAGGCATTGGGAGCGAAGCGAGTCCAATCCGTCAAC